>CAKQBK010000051.1 GCA_934216155.1 uncultured Dialister sp. | reverse complement strand
AAATGGGCCAATTTTTGCTCCGATTTGGGAGCAGATGTTGTTTTTAGAAAAGTGTATTAACGAGCAGCCACTATATACATATCGCTATTATGCTAATTGCCACGCAGCACGCACTGTCAACTCAAACATCTTTAACTCCATCCCTTTGACAAGTCTTTCCACGTCGGATTAGCACGACCAATCAATATTTCTTTCTTCTTCCGGCTCCATTTCTTCAGTTGCTTTTCCCTGGCAATGGCCTCTTCCATGTGTTCATATCGTTCCACATACACCAGAGCATGCACGTGGTATGTCTTGGTAAAGCCATCAACCACTTCATTTTTATGCTCATACAGTCTTTTCTGTAAATTGCTGGTGACACCGATATACAAGGTAGACCGATTTTCATTGGATAAAATATAGACAAAGCTACCCATAGGTGTCACTCCTTATGTGCCGACCACCTTTTCCAGCACCCGGCCTACGCTATCATGAAATACCAGGTTACAAGCATTATCTTTAGGGGTCTGGTCTTTATTGATCATCACCAAGGCATCTCCTCGGAAATAGGAAATAAAACCTGCGGCAGGATAGACTACCAGGCTGGTGCCGCCGATGATAAGCATGTCTGCCTTTGCTATTTCATAAATGGCATTTTCGATGGTTTGATTGTCCAGAGATTCTTCGTAGAGAACCACATCGGGTTTGATGATGCCGCCGCAATGGGGACAGTGGGGTACGGGCTGACAGAGGGAAAGGAAGGTCTCTACATCGTAGGATGCAAAACAGTTTTCACAGGTATTGGTCAAAACCGTGCCGTGGAGTTCAAGTACGTTTTGGCTACCAGCGCGTTGGTGGAGGCCGTCGATGTTTTGGGTAATGACAGCGGAGAGTTTTCCCTGTTTTTCTAATTTCGCTAAGGCATAGTGGGCGCGATTGGGCTTGGCTTTCATCATGGCTTCGGTAAAGCGTTTGTACATGGTGAAAAATTCCACCGGGTGTTCTTCATAGAAATGGTGGGACAGCATTTCTTCTGGTGTCCAGGGGAGATTGGTTTTCTGTTTATACAGCCCATGCTCGCCTCGGAAATCGGGGATGTTGGATTCGGTGGATACCCCCGCCCCACCGAAGAAAACAATGCGATGGTGGGTCTGAATCATTTCTTGTAATTTTTCCAAATCGGTCATGTTGAGAACTCCTTTCAGCGCAATACCTTGAATTGAAATATACGATATATTCTGCTGAGACAAAGGTTCTCAGGGTACTCAAGTTACTCAGGTTTCCCGAATGCAATGATAACGCTAGCGTCTATTGGCACCTTCGAGTACCGTGAGAACCTTTAGAACCTTTTGCACCTTGTAGTCTATCATCATTATAATATAAAAAGACGATTTTGCTAGAAATCAAAACTCTAGCAAAACCGTCTTTTTTCGTATTGCCTACTGTAAACTACTAACTGTTAACAGTTTCTTTTTCAGCGATCCATTTCATCGCATCGCCCAGGATGTAGAGGGAGCCGCAGATGAGAACCACGTCTTTGTCACCAGCCGCTTTGGATGCATCTTCCAGGGCATCGGTAACGGAGGTTTCGGTGTGAAGTTCTGCTGCGATTTTCTGTTCATCGATCATCTTAGCAATGTCTTCTGGTTTTCTGGATCTCGGTGTAGGAGCCGGGCAGAGGAAAGCCACGTCGCCTTTGCGAATCAGAAGCTGAATGACCGTTTCGGTGTCTTTGTCTTCCAGAGAGGTAAAGACCAGCACGCGCCGTTTGTCTGGGTACTGTTCTTCGATGGCTTCTTTCAGAGCTTCCGCACCAGCCGGGTTGTGAGCACCGTCCATAACGTATGGCACGCCGCCGATGGTATGGATTTCAAAGCGACCTTTCCAGGTAGCTCTAGCGAGGCCTTCACGGAGGTCGTTTTCATTGACCCGGTCGTCCTGTTTCATAATGAGGGACAGGGCCATGGTAGCAACTGCTGCATTGACTGCCTGATGGGCACCAACGAATGGAACAAAGAGCAGGCTTTTTTCCAATTCTTTTGGCATGTCTTTTCTCTTTACGACCACTACCTGGCCCGGTCCGTACTTGCTACGGCTGTCGATTTCAAAGTCGCGGCCATAGAAATAGATACGGGCTTTCTTTTCGTGGGCTTCTTTTTTGAGCTGTTTCAGCGGTACGTGCTGCGCTGCGGTAACCACCGGCACACCTTCTTTAATGATGCCCGCTTTTTGGTGCGCAATTTCTTCCAGGTTTTTGCCCAAGTATTTTTCATGGTCCATGGCTACGTTGGTGATGACAGATACCACTGGTACCATCACGTTGGTGGAGTCATAGAGACCGCCCATGCCGACTTCCATGACGGCATAGTCTACTTTCTGTTCACGGAAATACCAGAAAGCCATAGCAGTCAGCAATTCAAATTCTGTCGGTGCTTCTACGCCTTCGGCGATGCAGGCTTCTGCGGCTTCGCGAATGACCGTAGCGGCGTTGGCAAAGTCTTCTTTGGAAATATCATGACCACCTACGTGAATACGTTCGGTGTAATCAATCAAATGAGGCGATACGTAGCGACCCACTTTCAGAGTCGCATTTTCCAGTACACTGGAAATCATAGCCACTACACTGCCTTTGCCGTTGGTCCCAGTGACGTGAATCACTTTGTAAGCGGTTTCCGGATGGTCCAGTTTGGCAAGAATGGCCTGGATACGTTCCAGTCCTGGTTTGATACCAAAAGAGGCAGCCTGTTCCAGATAGGCAATGGATTCTTCGTAATTCATAGTTGTCTCCTTACATGACAATAGCGCTCACCGAAGTGAGACGCTTTTGTTGTTTATTTTATTTAGTAGCTAGGGATTGGGGATTAGGGATTAGGATAATGTCCCACATACCCTCAGCATATCAAACTAATTGTATGTGGTAATTGCACTAGCGTGTAGCCCCTTGGAGAAGGGGCGGCAAAGCCGGGGATAGAATGGTTCGTTAGAACCATATTTTCCCTTTGCGACAATGCCATTAAGTCAAGAATTTGTGTTAGCAGGTAGGATTCCGTTATCGAGTACAAGGTTCATAAGGTTCTAAAGGTACAAAGGGTTCTCAGGGTTCTCGAATGAGACGATAGACGCTAGCGTTATCATCTCATTCGGAGTCCCTTAGAACCTTGAGTACCCTTAGAACCTTGCGAACCTTATCCACGAAAGAAATCATCACGTATTTCGCTTAGCTTAACAGCATTTCCTTTTACGGTATAGCCAGCACTTGTTACATCATATTAACATCACTTTTCATACCGCTAGGAGCATCTATCCCCCTATCCCCCTTCTCCAAGGGGGAACGAGATTTACCGCTTATTCAACATATTTCCTAATCCCTAGGGCCTAGATACTAATCCCTAATTATAATTGCTTCAGGAAAGCCAGGCGTTCATCCAAAGATTTCATCTTTTCTTCAAAGCCAGCCAGTTTTTCTTTTTCCTTAGCAACGACTGCTTCTGGTGCCTTAGCCAGGAACCCCTGGTTGTTCAGCTTGCCAGAGGTGCGTGCCATGTCTTTTTCCAAAGCGGCTTTGGCTTTCTGAATCTTTTCGATTTCCTTGGCGGTATCGATGAGGCCTTTCAGTTCCAGGTAGACTTCGAGACCTGCTACTACAGCTGCATTGGCGTTTTCTGGTTTGTCTGCATCGGCAGCGAGCAGTTTCATTTCTTCTACATGGCCCAGTTTTTCAAAGTATTCTTTGTTGTTTTCCAAGCATGCTTTCAGGTCGTCGCGAAGAACAGCGATCTGGATGTGGCAGGCTTTGTTCGGAGTAACTCCTGCTTCAGCGCGCATATTTCTGATGGCTTTGATGGCATCCATGATGCGGTCAAACTGTTCTGCTTCGGTCGGGAAGCGGAGAGCGTCATCCGCTTTCGGCCATGGAGCTCTTGCCAGGGTTTCCCCTTCATGTGGCAGGTGCTGCCAGAGGTGTTCGGTGATGAATGGCATGAATGGATGGAGCAGAGCCAACATGCGAGTCAATGTGTAAACCAGCACGTACTGGGTCACTTTGCGGTCTGTGTTGTGTTCACCGTAGAGACGAGCTTTGGCGGTTTCAATGTACCAGTCGCAGAAATAGTTCCATGCGAAGTTGTAAATGGAATCAGCTGCTTCGCCCAGTTCGTATTTATCCAGGTTGGTACCTACATAATCTTCGGTAGCAGCCAGGCGGTCCAGGATCCACTTATCTGCCAGGGTCAGCTGGTCAGCGGTCGGTACGAAATCTTTATCGTAGTCATCCAGATTCATCAAGGTGAACTTGGTGGCATTCCACAGTTTGTTGGCGAAGTTTCTATTTCCTTCTACACGTTCATAGTAGAAACGCATATCGTTGCCTGGGGTGTTGCCGGTAACGAGAGTGAAACGCAAGGCATCGGCGCCGTATTTCTCAATAACTTCCAATGGATCGATGCCATTGCCAAGGGACTTGGACATCTTTCTGCCCTGGGAATCACGAACCAAGCCGTGAATGAAGACATATTTGAATGGAATTTCATGCATGAATTCCATGGACATGAACATCATACGAGCGACCCAGAAGAAAATGATGTCGTAGCCGGTCACCATGGTGGATGTCGGGTACCACTGTTTCAAGGTTGGAGTCTGATCCGGCCAGCCCATAGTGGAGAATGGCCACAGAGCAGAGGAGAACCAGGTATCCAATACATCTGGGTCCTGATGGATGTGCTTGCTATGGCACTTCGGGCATTCTGTCAAATCTGTGCGGGAAGCACTGGTAGCACCGCAGTCATCGCAGTACCAAACCGGGATACGATGGCCCCACCAGAGCTGACGGGAAATACACCAATCGTGGATGTTGGACAGCCACTGGATGTAGGTCTTGGAGAAACGTTCTGGTACGAACTTGGTCTGTCCGGAAGTGACAGCTTCCATAGCCGGACCAGCGAGCGGTTTCATCTTGACGAACCACTGCTTGGTGGTCATCGGTTCAACGATAGTCTTGCAGCGAGAGCAATGGCCTACCGCATGTTTGGTTTCTTCAATCTTCACCAGAAGGCCTGCTTCTTTCAGGTCTGCTACGATGGCTTTTCTGCATGCATAGCGATCCATGCCGCAGTATTTGCCTGCTTTTTCATTCATTGTGCCATCTTTGTTCATGATCACAATGGTTTCCAGATCATGTCTCTGGCCCACTTCAAAGTCATTCGGGTCATGAGCCGGGGTAATCTTTACGCAGCCAGTACCATACGCCATGTCTACGTATTCATCAGCAATGATCGGAATCAGGCGGTCAGTACCAGGAAGAGCGACCTTCTTGCCTACCAGGTCTTTGTAACGGTCATCTTCTGGATTGACAGCTACGGCTGTATCGCCTGGGATGGTTTCTGGACGGGTGGTAGCAATCTGGATGTATTTTCCTTCTTCCCCAGCAATCGGGTAATTGAAATACCAAAGATGTCCCACTTCGTCTTCGTGTTCTACTTCGATATCAGACAGAGCGGTCTGGCAACGAGGACACCAGTTGGTGATACGGAATCCCTGGTAAATCAGGCCTTTTTCGTACAAGGAAACAAATACTTCGCGAACGGCGCGAGCGCAAATGTCATCCATGGTGAAACGTTCACGGGACCAGTCGCAGGAAGAGCCCAGACGGCGAATCTGCAGTCCAATACGGTTGCCGTATTTTTCTTTCCACTGCCATACACGGTCCAGGAATTTTTCACGACCCAAATCGTACTTGTTCAGACCTTCTTCAGCAATCTGCTTTTCTACCTTAACCTGGGTTGCAATACCAGCATGGTCCTTGCCAGGCAACCACAGTACATTGTAGCCCTGCATTCTCTTGTAACGAATCAGAATATCCTGAAGGGTGTTATCCAGAGCATGGCCCATGTGCAGCTGACCGGTTACATTCGGCGGCGGCAGCACGATGCTGTATGGTTCCTTTTCCGAATCCGGTTCATCATGGAATACCCCATGATCTTCCCAATACTGATACCATTTCTGTTCAATTTGACTGGGGTCGTACTTGCCCAAGTCCTGGTCTTTTACATCTGCCATTGATTTCAACTCCTAATTAAATACTTGTTGTTGGTTACTGGGGTTTATATCCCGTGCCCTTATATTTCATTAGTACAGATTTCAAACTCCCATTGGTTTGGGGTTTAAGGTTTGCGATATCATGTAACCCTTAAACCCTAAACCAATGAGACTTTGTATTGTGCTAGGTTAAGAAATATGAACACGGAGTGTAAACCCACAACCAACAACTAACAACCATCAACTACTTAACCAAAATAAAAAACTCCTTCATCCACATAGGACGAAAGAGTGCTTCCGCGGTACCACCTAAATAATCATACATCGTATGATCGCTCGATTCGCGTAACGTGCGCCACGGACAGATCTCGCTGTCAGCTCCGGGGTGACCTACTATGTCCTTCCTGCCGCCTTCCCACCATCAACGGCTCTCTAAGAGGAAACTTCATAGCTTCTTCCCATCTTCGCTTTTTGCTATACCACATTATAATAGCAGGGATGACATCGAATTGCAAGAGGGAACCAGCAATTAGAAATGAGAAATTAGGAATGAGTAATGGTGGTGGCGGCGCATCAAAATTGGAAGCGCTGCATTTTTATATATTAAGTTTCTCAGGTTGCTCAGGATTCTAAAGGTTCTAAAGGTTCTAAAGGTTCTGAGGGTTCTAAAGGTTCTCAGGTTTTCTCGAATGTGCTTCTAATCGTATTCGTCATTTCAACCGATCACATTTGTGCGAAATGAAATAAAAGTATTGAAATGATTTGGATCCCTGAGTGGAGAAATCTCGCAGCACTAGCGGTAACGGCTTAATGACACATGTCACGGTAGCTCGTTAGAGTTGCCTTTCTCGCATCACTCGAAATATTGCATCACCGTTATGATTTGAATCAGAAAGCCCTTACCGCTAGTGCTTTAAGATTTCTCCACTCTCCGATACATCCAGTTTTATATCATATATTTCATTTCGCACAAATACGACCGGTCGAAATGACGGGTACGGATAGCAGCACGTTCGAAGAACCTGAGAAACCTGAGAACCTTGAGCAACCTGAGAAACCTTCAAATAAAAATGCGGCGCTTCCAAATTTTATGCGCCGCCACCACCATTTCTAACTTCTCACTTCTAACTGCCTTTTAGCTCGCTCCACTAGCCATAGTGAGTCCCATCACCTTTTCTGCCCCAGCCCGTTTCAGTTCGTGGGCCACCGCTTCCATGGTGGCTCCGGTGGTGTAAATGTCATCCACCACGAGGACAGTCTTTCCTTTCACGTCCATATCTGGTGAAATATGAAAAGCGCCTTTGATATTGTCATACCGTTCCTGCTTAGAAAGGAGAGACTGAACATGGGTATTCCGGAAACGAACGAGCCCATCTGCTGCATAGTGCCATCCATGGGAAATCATCCAGTCTTGAAATATCTTATCGGTCTGGTTGTAGGCTCTTTCCTTCTTTCGTTTCTTTGATAGTGGCACTGGCATCACCAGGTCGCATATGTCCAATCGGTCCCACCAGGGAAATTTATCCAGCAGCGGTGGAAATATCCGCTTCTGCCCCACCCGGCCATTGTATTTCAACTGGATAAGGCATTTCCGGATGGCCCCTTCATAATTGCACAAGGTATAGCACCCTGATAGGTGGTCCGTGAAAGAAGAATTGATAAGCCGCGGATTCCATAAAGGCCGTAGACAAGCCTCGCACCACACCGTCTTTGGATCCGTCACTTCCCCGCAAGCGGGGCAACAGGTAGGATAGAGGAGTTCAAGAAATTCGGCGAGAAGATTCATGGGACCTCCTTTTTTGGAAAGCGGTGACTGGTGACTGGTAACTGGGATTTATGGATTAGAAATAAAAGCAGTGAGGAGTGAGGAATGAGGAGTGAGGAGTGCTGGAAGGGGGCGCACAACTTATAAAGCACCCCAATACCCTCTTTTTATAAAACACCAAACTGCCTCAGCACTTCCCCGTCATTTCGACCGCGCAAAATGATGATGCTATGATTACGCTAGTATTAATTGGCACATTCGAGAAACCTGAGCAACTTGAGAATCCTTAGCAACCTGAGTAACCTGGAACCACCAGCGAAATCATCCCTACCGGTTTTTACCCCCTTCCCCTCTGAGCAACGGCAAAAACAGACTATACCGATTGGTTGTCTCATGGGTGGTAACTGCCTTTTCCAAGGCGTAATCGGTGGTGATGAGGATGGTGCTCTTTTTCGCACGGGTCACGCCGGTGTAGAGTAGATTTCTTTGGAGCATGATGTTCTGTGTCGGAAGGAGAACGAAAATGACTGTGTCGTATTCGCTGCCCTGGCTTTTATGGACCGTCGCCGCATAAGCCAGCTGGAGGCTATTTCTTTCTTCTCCTTCATAGGTGACTTCTTTTTCATAGAAACGGACGAATATCTTTTTATCCGTCACGGCCCACACAATGCCGGTGTCACCGTTATAGACTCCTTTGTCGTAGTCATTCCGTTTCTGCATCACCTTATCGCCTTTCATGAAGTGAGACGCCCCGGTGGGAATCTTCCGTCCATGAATCATTTCCTGAATGGCGTGATTCAAATTGTCCACGCCGCAGGTGCCGCGATACATCGGGGACAGCACTTGGATGGCCATTTTCCCCTCTTCATCGCCATAATGAAGGGCCTGGCAAAGGGTCAATACTTTCTGGTACGCATCTTCTTCAGAAGACACGGGAATGATGCGAAATTCCCCTGCCTTATCGGGATGGCACAATTCTCCTTCGCGGATGAGGGCTGCATTTTCGATGATGCCACTGCCGTCTTTCTGTCGGAAAATATGAATCAGTTTCACCACTGGCACTTGCTCCCACGCGATAAGCGAACGAAGCGGCGAACCGGGTCCCACAGGGGGCAACTGGTCCACATCTCCCACCAGAATGAGGCGAGCCCCTTCTTTCAGCGCACACAGCAGATGATAGAAAAGGGAAATATCCATCATGGACGCTTCGTCCACGATGACCATATCTGCCTCTAGGGGATCCGATTCGTTTTTATTGAAATAGGTCCCGCCGGTGTCTCGCATTTCTGCTTCCAGTGCTTTATGAATGGTGTCCGCATCGATACCACTGGAAATAGCCAACCGTTTCGCCGCCCGGCCGGTAGGCGCCATAAGACGCACTTGCAAACCATACTGTTCTGCGGCGGTGATGATGGCCCGCACCAAGGTGGTCTTCCCGGTGCCCGGGCCGCCGGTAATCACCATAAGTCCTGACGCCAGTGCCTGCTCCACCGCTTCTTTCTGTTCCTCTGCCAGCTGAATGTGATTTTCTCGCTCAAACCGTTCCAGTGCCAAATTGGCGCTACCCAGTTTATTTTCCTTCAGCAGCTGCTTCACTCGAATAGTCGACTCTGTTTCTGCTTCATAGAGAAATGGCAAATAGAGATATCGTTTCTCATCGTATACCACCGATGGAATTTCTTCATTATCCACCGCTTCATCGCAGCAAGTGCCCACCACGTCCAGTTCCAAGTGAAGCAGCGAAGCTGTATTTCTACAAATCGAATTTTCTGGCACACAAGCATGGCCCTGCCCCATGGCGATGGCAAGCATGTAATTCATGCCATGGATGATACGTTCCGCATTTTCCGGGTCCGTCCCCTTGGCAAGAGCGATGCGGTCCACTTCCCGAAATCCCAGTCCCGGCACTTCCGATACCATGCGGTATGGGTCCTGCTCGATCACGTCCATTACTTCATCGCCATATAGCTTTTGCATATCCGCCGCAAAGTGCTCCGCAATGCCTAAGGACTGAAGAAATAGAATCAACTCCTGCAAACCGGAAATCTGAGCATAGGACTCTTTGATTTTGGCAAAACTTTTCGGTCCGATGCCGGGCACATCCAAGAGGGCCTCGATATGGTTCTCCAGCACATCCATAGTTTCTTTACCAAACTTGTCAACAATGCGCTGCGCCATAGAAGGACCGATGCCATCAATCATTCCCGACGCCAAGAATTGCCGCATTTCTTCCATCGCTTCGGGCTTCACCATTTCCATGGAATAGGCTTTGAATTGCATCCCAAAACGGGGATGCTTTTGCCAGCACCCCCGCATGAGAAGACTTTCACCACTATAAGGTGTCCCACTGTTTGACGCAATGGTCACCACTTTTTTGCTTTCTTTTTCTTCCAGAAGAAATACAGAGAACTTACCATCAGCACTGGAAAATATGATTTTTCTAACGATGCCTCTCAGTTCCTCTGCCATGGTATTCCTCCGTATACGTTCACCTTAAAAGTTCCAAGTTCCTTATTTTAAAAGGTTATAGTTCTATGTTTTCTACTTTCCCAACTACGATACATTGGATTGTCTAAAAGGTTATAAGGGTTATAAAAGGTTATGCAATCCACATAACCTTTTATAACCTGCCCGAAGGGCTAACCTTGCCTCATAAAGCCAGCAACTCCAATTGGCATCAAGCCATAGCAAAGAGTATAACCTTCCCTACTAAGTGTCATTTACCGGCTTTCATCACCAGCGCAGTTTGCACCTTTCTGCCGATATCCCGCAAGCGTCGAACCCACTTGATGACATCTCCTCTTTGAGACGCCTTCTTCAGAAGCTCCGACAATTCGTGAATATGTCTTTCCTCCTGGGCCGCATCATACAGAGGCTTACGGGCCTTCAGCTTGTGCTTCCCAATGGCCTGAGACACCTGGAGCCGCTTCTCCAAAAGAGATGCCAAGTTCTGATCAATATCCTGCACCGATTGTCGCAGCGACTCTAGTTCTTTCTCGTTCATTCTCTGACCTCGTATAAATTTACAGGTTACACAAGTTACTCAAGTTTCTCAGGCGGCTCAGGTTGCTCAAATGAGACAATATCGCTAGCGTCCAAATGCACATTTTAGAGTCCTAAGAATCTCTTCCTCCGACAGATCAATTACCTCTACGCCAATTATAGAGTTATAACCTGCCCGAAGGGCCACCCCTTTCTCATCACGTGCCACGTCAACTGACTCCACGGGAATCAAAGAACATAACCCGCCCGAAGGGCTAACCTTTCCTCTCAGGTATCATGCCAACTGGCTCTATGCGCCAAAAGAGTCATTACTGATTATTCTTATGGAGATTTTCCAAAAGTTCCATCACTTTCGCTTTACATTCAGACAGCGGTACTTCGATGGTTTCGCCAGTACGACGGAGACGAATTTCTACATTGCCGGACTGCTGCCATTTCTTACCAATGGTGACACGAACCGGATAACCGATGAGATCAGCATCTTTGAACTTAATACCAGCTCGTTCATTGCGGTCATCCAGAACCACTTCGTCGGCCTTTTCTTCCATGCTTTCATAGAGTTCACGAGCAGCGCCCATCACTTCTTCAGACTTGTTGTTGGCTGGAACGATGACCACTTCATATGGAGCGATAGCTACCGGCCAAATGATGCCGTCGTCATCGTGATTCTGTTCGATAGAAGCAGCCACAGTTCTGGTGACACCGATACCATAGCAGCCCATCACCATCGGATGAGACTTACCGTTGTTATCCAAGTAAGTAGCGCCCAGAGCTTCGCTATATTTCGTGCCCAGTTTGAATACCTGGCCCACTTCGATGCCTTTGGTAATCACAATCTGACCGCCACAGTGAGGGCAAACGTCCTGTGCATCGATCTGGCGAATGGTTGCGACCTTCACTTCACCGAAATCACGAGCCGGGTTTACATGGATATAGTGCATATCCTTCTGGTTGCCACCGCAGCAAGCATCCTGCATTTCCATGACAGATGCGTCGCAGACGATATCGAAATGGTCTACCTTCTTGAGACCAATTGGGCTGATATAACCAGCAACGAGACCGCAACGTTCCAAGTCTTCTTCGGATGCCATATCCACATTGATGGCACCATAGAGATTCTGCAGCTTCACTTCATTCACTTCGTGGTCCCCGCGAACCATAGCCAGTACCACTGTGTCATCCAGCTTGTACACCACAGCCTTCACAGACTGTTCCACCGGCGCATGAAGATAATCACAAACCATCTGAATGGTATGCTGTCCCGGAGTAGCCACCAATTCCTTTTCCTTATCATTGTGAATATCACATTTCAAAGTATTTGGTTCTACTGCTTCAATATTGGCAGCGAAATCACAATCCTTACAATATACAATATCTGCTTCGCCAGAATCAGCCAGCACTTCAAATTCATGAGACGCATTGCCGCCGATAGCACCGGAGTCAGCAATAACCGGACGGAAATTCAGACCGCAACGGGTGAAAATACGATAGTACGCATCATACATGAGCTTGTACTGCTTATCCAAGCCTTCCTGGTCCATATCAAAGGTGTATCCATCCTTCATGATGAACTCACGGCTGCGCATGAGGCCGAAACGAGGACGCTTTTCATCTCTGTACTTGTTCTGAATCTGGTACACAGACACCGGAAGCTGCTTGTAAGAAGATGTATCCATAGAAACCAAAGTAGTCACCAATTCTTCATGAGTCGGTCCCAGGCAATAATCTCTGCCATGACGATCCTGAAGCTTAAACATTTCTTCCCCGTACACATTCCAACGACCGCTATTCTGCCAAATTTCAGCAGGCTGCACGATCGGCATCAGGATTTCCTGTGCGCCAGTCTTATTGATTTCCTCGCGGATAATATTTTCTACCTTCTGGATAGAACGGAAAGCCAGTGGCAAGTATGCATAAGTACCATTGGCAATCTTACGCATCATGCCTGCTTTCAGCATGTATTTATGGGACATAACCACCGCATCGGCCGGCAGTTCTCTAAGAGTTGGGCTATATAATCTGGATGCTAACAAAAGAATCTCCTCCTACTTTTCATGGGTAGACTTGTGACTCGTGACTGGATATTCCTAGTCACCAGCTACTAGTCACTTTTATAAAAATGACAATATGCTTTCTTATTATATAGCTTTTAGAAATATAAATCTAGAGTGAAATAGTTGGTTCGTAACTAGTAGCTAGGCCCTGGGGATTAGGAATAAGGACAGTGAGGAGTGAGGAATTAGGAGTGAGGAGTGTTGGAAGGGGCGCACAACTTAAGAAGCGCCCCAATACCCCATTTTTATAAAACATAAAATTGCCTCAGCACACTCCCGTCATTTCGACCGATGGGATTTGTGCAAAATGACACAACAGTATAGTCTGGTACTATGTTAGACAGAAGTGGAGAAATCTCAAACCTCTAGCGACAAGCCCCCTACTGTCTTATTGCATTTCATAACATATGCAAATGATCAGGTTCCTCAAGTTTTTGGTTGCCAGCACTTGACCAAACCTAAGATACCGCAAGTGCTACTTCTCATAGTCATAAACAAGAAATGCTCCGTGCTCCACTAGACTGCAGACCCTCCTCCGGATATCCCTGACATCCGGAGGACCCTATCTCCACCAGATCGGGTTCCGAGCCATCGATTTATAATGCAAAAATCCCGTCAGTGATGGATTTCTCTGTCACTGACGGGATTTTTTACTGGTTGTTGATTGCTGGTTGCGAGTTGTTTGGCCCCAACAACCATCAACTAACAACCGACAACTATTAACAATTAGAACTTATACTCTATCCCAGCCATGAAGTTTCTGCCTAAGTTATAGAAAGAAGAAGTAGAGCTGGAAACGATGTCATGACGATTAAATAGGTTATCAATGTTTAAGAAGAAACGAGCATCATGATTGGCTTGATAAGAGAAATTAATATCTGTAAAGCACTGAGCTTTCAGTGATGCATAATGTGCCGTTGCAGAATCACGAGTACGATCCCCTACATAATTGACATTAAATGCCGTAGTCAACTTACCTCTAGTATAGTCTACTCCACCATTGATACCAAATTTGCTATAGTAATCGTGCCAATCTCCAACTTTTCCTGTCTCATCTCTTTCCTGTTTTTGTGGATGACTAATAGTTATGCCGACATGATAGGATAAATTTTCATTTTGATTTCTAGACCATTCTAATTCAACACCTTTATTTTTAATATCCTCATTAGCATAACGAACTTTCCATTCACCATCCACTACCCCCACATCTTTGGCTTCTTGGCTATCTTTAATCTTATAGTGATAGAGTGACAATCTCCATGCATTTTTTCCAAGATTTTTCTTTACGCCTAACTCATAATGTGTACCTGTAGCAGGAGCCAATGTTTCGTCTCCTATAATATTACTACTCCCATATAACTGAGTAAAAGTTGGAAGCATATAAGATTTACCAACTTTACCATATACCATAGTCTGTTTATCCAAGTCGTGCATAAGAATAAATTCAGGAGTGAATTTATGTATTTTATTATTTCCCTGCTTATCTGCTTCCGTCAACGTTTCTCTAAAATTGAAGTTAGCTCTAGTTGAGTCCGTAAAGTCATAAGCTAATTGTCCATAGATATTGTGAATATTTCTGGAGTAATTTGTATAAGGTGCTTTATTCGATGTGCTTGTAGAAGTATCAATTTTCTCTTCTAACTCTCTTTGAAATGAATACCCAAACATAAAAGAACCTTTATCAAAATGCCATCTATTAGAAACATCTAATCCATACGTTTGATTTAGATAAGAAGCATGGTCTGGTGTTGCAAATTTTGACGCATCATAATTTTTATCATAAGGCGCTTTATCGGTCTTTCTATTCTTTGTGTCTTGGTCTCGCCTATTATAGAAAATATTTGCTTTCAAATCCCCATCATCATAATGAAGATTTGTTATATTTTCATCAGTTGTATGAATTACGTGTTTATAGTCAGCACCTGGATTTCTAGCAGGATACTCTGTTACTTTCCCTGTTTTACTATTCTTCGCTGAAAAAGCTCTACCATCCCAACGATACACATAGTGGTCACTATTTCTACCATAGGTATGACTCAAAAATAATTTATCATTGAAATCGTACCGAGCATTGAAATTGGCATGTTCTCCACGAATGATATTATAATACATTCCAGCATATGGCTTCCCGCCTGATGGATCAGAAATGTTATTAATCTTTCCTGTATGGTCATAAGACGCACTAACGCCTAATTTCCCAGCCTGAGCAGAAGCGGCATAGTTCTGGATACCATAGTTACCGGCTCCCATACGAACCATGTTATCCCGTTTTCCTTTGGTAATGATGTTAATCACACCGCCGTTTGCTTCGGAGCCATAAAGTACGGCACCACCGCCGCGAACCACTTCAACTCGTTCCACCGTATCAACCGGGATATCTTCCAAGTTATATCGACCAGACTGGTTCATGGGCACACCATCTACAAGGACGAGAGTGCCTTTTTCCACGCCACGAATGACAATTTTACTTGTCATAGTGCCCTGGGAAATATTTCTAGGACCCTGGGCATGGGCAATGACACCGGTAGAGAATTTCAGTGCTTCCTGCATGCTGGTAGCACCGGTTTTCTGTAAATCATCAGCGGTCAGCACCTCTACTGCTGCCGGTGTTTTCAGTTCCTCACTGGCACTTCTCTGGGCCGTCACGATAATTGGATTCAATTCATACACATCAGCAGCACTTGCATTTCCCCATACAGCTGTCATAGCCATCCCAGCCAGTACCAGACACTTTAAATGTTTCATGTACTCTCCTTCTCAAAGAATATAAAATGATGCGATAGCCACTTATACCAAGCCGCCTTCTATGTTTTTTAAAAATAAAAAACTGCCACAGACACCATTATGCGTCTATGACAGTTTTTATTTTCATTAGAGTAATTATCATATATCGCTTTTATATTTTACTCTTTCTTTAATTTATATGTCGAATTTTATTCATTAAAATTGTGAATTATGCAAATTTAGTATAAGAAATCCATATATCTATCAAAATATGGAATGAGTCCCTCGAATCACAGGAATATTGTGGGCTTGCAAAATGTCACAAATAGACTTTACTTCTTCGCACAATTCCTTCGAACGCCCATCATGGCAGCAACAAATCCCCAAATGTACCGCATCGGGCTTCATTCGCAAAATACACTCTAGCTTTTCATCTAGTCCCTTGTCTTTTCCAGGGAAATGGCCACATCCACTGCATTTCATATACGCGCCAACCTGGACCTCTTCTCCCTTATACCGTGCAAACTGTTGGGTTCGATGATTAAAAGCAGAAAAACACCCTGCTCCAGTACACACATCTTCCGATCGGGGACAAGTAATCATCACAATGGTTTTCATTTCGACACTCTCCTTTGATTGCTAATTGTTTATCATATCAAGCGGCATGCATTTCCTTTGATTCTTCCCAAATCAGGTCCGTAGGACCTCGCCCACTTCGGGGGAGATGCCGTAGGCAGAGGGGGTGCATTTCCCCAGCTGAAGGCTGGTTGTTTGTTTTTTATAAATACAAGGCGATATAAATTCCTATGTTTGATACGTGTCAAACTGTTTTTATCCAGCTTGGTATTCAGAAAACCATACAACCGGCCTTGCGGCCGAGAGAAATGCACCCCCTTTGGTAGCTTCGCTACCACCTTTCCCCCATAGGGCAATGCTGTTAAGTTAAGCGAAATATGCGGTGATTTCTGCTGATGCAAGGTTACTCAGGTTTCTCAGGCTACTTAGGTTTCTCACGTTTCTCGAATGAGCTAATGACGCTAGCGTCTATCGGCACATTCGGAGAACCTGAGCAACCTGAGAAGCCTTAGAAACTTGAGTAACCTGTCACTACTAGTGGAATCATACCTACTAACGCAAATCCTTAACTTAACAGCATTACCCCATAGGGGGCACTGTCCTACGGACCTGCTTTCACTTACCTCACATGTATTTCATGTCACCAACTATTTCTTCCAATGCTGCGGAATATACATGATATTCATCCTACCATCATCCATATAGTGAATCTGACAATCCACATCATAGAGATCCTTAATAAACTCCGGCGTCAAAAGCTCCCGTGGTGTCCCCATTCCCACTACTTCACCGCTGCGAATGGCAATCAACCGATCACAATACATGGCTGCGATATTCAAGTCATGCACTGCTGCAACCACGGTGTGATTGAGAGATTTCACAATATCCATGATTTGAAGCTGATACTTGATATCCAGATGGTTTGTCGGTTCGTCCAACACCAGACACTCCGATCCCTGCGTCAGAGCACGCGCCAGAATGACTCGTTGCTGTTCTCCACCGGAAAGTGTGGAGAAATTTCTTTCTTCAAAGCCTTTGAGCCCTACTATTGCCAACGCTTCATGCGCCAAGCGGTAATCCTCTTCATTATCCCGTTCCATCATTTTCTTATGAGGAGATCGGCCCATGAGAACCACGTCCAGCACAGAAAAATCAAAATTATAATAATTATGCTGTGCCACCACAGCCAGCATCAACGCTGACTGACGATAAGACAATTCATCCAATGGCTTTCCATCAAAGAGAATCTTGCCTTCTGTTGGTTTCTGTACCCGATAGACACATTTCAAGAAAGTACTTTTCCCACTGCCATTTGGACCAATGATTCCCAGAAATTCTTTTGGATGTAAATGGAGGTCAATACCTTTTAGTATTTCCTTTTTCCCGATGAAATATTTCACCGCTTCTGCTAATATTTCCATCAGTCATTACCTCCAAATCCGTAAGTCTTCTTAATCATCAGATAAATAAAGCAAGGTGCACCAATCATAGAAATCAAGATGCCGATAGGAAGCTCTGTATGTGGAATAATCACGCGGCAGAGACCATCGCAAATGACAAGGAAAATCGCCCCAGTCAACGCCGACACAGGAATGAGTCGTTTATGATCTGGTCCAGTAAACATACGAATCACATGAGGAATAATAAGTCCCACGAAACCAATCATCCCTGCCGAGTACACCGCAAATCCTACAATAAGAGAAGAAATCAAAAGATACCACTGGCGATACACATGGAGATCCGTCCCCATAGTAATAGCAGATTCATCTCCAAGAAGCATGAGATTCAACACACGGCTCTGGGTCCAGAAGAAAATCACCGATGCAATGATGATCGGTGCAATCACCATAAGCTCACCCCACTGGGCTCCCGCAAGGCTCCCCATCATCCAGTACGCAATGGTCTGCATTCCTTCTTTGTTATTGGCAAAGTACACAATGAAACTAGAAAAAGCACCGCACACGGCAGACAACGCCATACCTGCCAGAAGCAACTTCATCGAGTTGGAACGTCCACCCAAGTTAGAAATAAAAAGTACTGCCAAAGAAATAGCAAAGGCGCCAATGAAAGCTGCAATACCCACAAAATTCGGTCCCAAAGCTGCGCCAATACCAAGTAATATGGCAGATGTGGCACCGAGAGAGGCACCAGAAGAAATCCCCAGAATATAGGGGTCTGCCAATGGATTCTTTACAATGGCCTGCATTATGACACCACATACTGCCAGTCCGCATCCAACTAGAGCTGCCAAAATCAATCGGGGCAAACGGAGTAGCCACACAATATCATGAACCGGCCCTTGTCCAGGTTCTTCGATCGCCATGCCACTGGTAAATTGGCTAATAATGGCACCATAAATATCTGACAAAGGCAACTTCACCGTGCCAATACTAAGTGCCCAGAAAAGAGATAGCAATAGCAATCCTGCTAGAATCAAAAGCAAGAAAGCAAATCCTATTTCTCTAAAAAAATGCTTCATATGTTACTCCTTAGTAAATAGTTGTTAGCGTTAGTAAATGCCAAGCGATATACAGCGCTTCTGACACATCCAAAGTCAGGCCCATCGGGCAGTGCCCCCTCCGGGGTAATGCTGTTAAGTTAAGAAAAATCGTTTTTTTGTGTGGATATCAATTGTCGACGCCCCTGTTTTTTCTGTAATTCAAGTACCATAAGATATGCTGTAACTTGTTTTAACTTTTTTGGGGCGTGCTAAAAGAACTGAATCAAATCTATTTTTTTAGAAACCTGCTTCAGTAGCTGAAAAATGTATTATGTTTACAATTTAGCGAACACGGTATATAAACGCAATTGCTGGTTTATGTGACATTTTTCGCTCAAAATGTCGATCATGTTTTATTGCAATTAGATTGTGTGCCAGTTGTTTCATTAGGTCTATTGGTATATTTTCAAATAGATATACTAAACACTTTTTGACCGATATGGAAAAATTTACCTTTTGGTAACTTGGGATATTGACCTGTTGAACAATTGCTGAAATACAATTATACAAGGTGAGAGCTGTGTACAATTCTAGCTTTTGTGCATTCAGATTTTTGGCGTGGAAAACAAGCCCGCCAACACTATATTTCAAGTGCCGGAAAGAAACCTCAATATCCCATCTTTTCCGTTATACTTGAACAATCTGCCCAGCACATAGCTTCTTCTTTGGTAAGTTCGTAATCAAATATATTGATTCATTTTTGTT
>CAKQBK010000050.1 GCA_934216155.1 uncultured Dialister sp. | reverse complement strand
ATGACTTTATATTTTGCCAATGGAATTACTAGATTTTATTGGTAATTGACGCATTTTTTCACGTGGGAAGTTTAAGTTCATAACCTTATATAACTCAAACTTCCCACCTATAAAATAGCGACTCTGTCCCATACGATCTATTGTATTTAACTGTTTTAAATACTAATGATAGGTCCGTAGGACAGTGCCCCCTCCGGGGGAAAGGTGGTGCCGAAGGCACCAAAGGGGGTGTATTTCCCTCGGCCGTTAGGCCGGTTGTATGGTTTTCTAAATATTAAGCGGAATAAAAAACGGTTTGACACGTATCAAATATTGGGATTTATATCGCCTTGCATTTATGAAAACCATACAACCAGCCTTCGGCTGAAGGAAATGCACCCCCTCTGCCTTCGGCATCTCCCCCGATAGGGCGATGTCCTACGGACCTATCATTAGTATTTAAAATTATTATTTTCAACTGATATAGTCGGAAGAAATCACTATTTTACAGTTGGGAAGTTTGAGCTACTAATCCCTAAAATCCCAGTCACGAGTCACCAGTCTACCAGTCACCAACAAAAAATAAATAGCGGCGCTTCCAAATTTGATGCGCCGCCACCACTTCTAACTTCTCACTTCTAACTTCTCACTAATCAGGTATTTCCGGATTGTTATACAGTTCTTCCAAGTCGCTAGAAAGGTTTGTTTCTATTTTCTTTTCCAGTTCTTCGATGGTTTTCGCATCGTATTGGTGGATGATGCCGGGAATCCCCTGGGCGCGCAGTTCGCCGTAGTATTCGTTGCGGTACACGTTGTAGAAGAAAAGAATTCCCGTGTCTTTTTCCCTACATTCGTAGGCACCAATGACGTAGGAACCATTGAGCCCTAAGAGCGGGCGGTCTGGTGCGATGATTCTTTCGTAGTGGCCCAATGTTTCTGGCAGCAGGGCGTGATAATCCCACACCATGAACCCTTTACCCCGAACCAGAACCGACACTTCGTCTCTACGAATCAATTCTTTTTCAATGGCCGATGGGGTGAGGAGTTTCACATTTCTTTTAAATTCTTCAAAATCCCCGGTGATGCACTCGATTTCTGTGAGAGTCATCATATGCAGGTCCATTTTGATCATATAGTCCGCGGTTTCTTCATCATAAAGAGCCCGAATTTGCCAACCGCTTTTCTCATCAATCCAGCCAAAGGCGTAGAAAATACGTTCATGCTGCACTTCTATACGCTGCAAATGGTAAGGGCCAATGTCTTGAGGAAGTTCGTGCTCAATATCCCAGTCCGCAAAGAGCTTCTTCCTCTCCTCCCGGGCCTTCTTCATTTTTTCATCTACTTCAGCCATGATGACTCCTTTTTTATAAAACATAGATTTTGCGTCAGTAAGTATAATTTCATTAGAGATTTTAGGTTTCTCAAGGTTCTCAGGTTGCTCAGGGTTCTCAGGTTCCTCGAATGTGCCGCTTTACGTTAGCGTTATCATTCCATATAAATCCCCTTCCTTTGGAAGGGGATAGAACTTAAGCGTAGCGAAAAGTTCAGGGGATAGCTTGCTATGGCGGTACATCTCAGGTGTTACTATCCCTATAGGCGCTCACTCCAGCGGCTAGCATAACAACTCTTCTTCATCTTCCTATCCCCCCTGCCCCCCTTCCTGAGGAAGGGGGTAAATATCAATGATACCGCTTACATCATTTCACTCAAATCCAATCCCCTATGACGTTTACGGTTAGCGGCACCTGATCCCCCTAATCCCTAGGGCCTAGCTACTAATCCCTAGTCACCAGTTATATCACTTTCGTTCTGCTTCTAATCGATCTCTCGACGCCACTACGGTTTTTACAAATTCTCTGGTTTCGGGGAAGGGAATTTTATCCATATCGGAAAAGTCTTCTTTCCACTGGTAGTCTTTCATCCAACTGTCCACGTTGCCGCGGCCGGCGTTATAGGCCGCCAGAGCCAGCACTTCATTGTTATGGTATTCGGTCAAAAGATAATCCAGGTACCAAGCGCCCAGGGGGATATTTTCCTCTGGCCATTCCAAATGATCCGCCGGAAGTCCGCTTTCTTCGGAAATCCACTGGGCCGTGTCCGGCATGAGCTGCATCATCCCGACGGCCCCCACATGGGAAATGGCTTTTTCATTGAATTTGCTTTCCGTCAGAATCACCGCTTCCAACAGAGACGGTGAAATCTCCGCCCGGGCCGCACTTTCTGCGATGATATGGGACACCGCCTTATTGGGCCTGAGGAACGACACATCAGAGAGGATATAAAACATGAACCCGCTCCAAATCGCCAGGAGCAGCGTAAATACCATGGCCCCTGTATTTCCCTGATGCCGATGGACCTCTCTCTTCTTTCGTTTCAAAGCGATTCTCATGTCTATTCTCCCCCCTCTCTAAGTATAATAATCGCTGCTTTCTTTTAGTAAAAGGTTATTCTCTATGACTCCATAGGAGAATAGTATCCTTTTACAAATAATCAAAAGGTTATTATTCTGCAGATATAAAATGAGAAACAAAGTAAATTTTGGCTAGTATCCAGGTTATAAAAGGTTATTACTCTTGGCCATGCATAACCTTTTATAACCCCTTGACAAGCGGATATTTTGAAATGAATCAAATAAGAAATTAGTAGAATAATAACCTTTAGATGAGCGGAAATTTGCAATGTTTGGTTAGCAAAATGAGTACTAATACCCTTTTTCTCTCATGATTTTCTTCAATGCCTCATCCACCTGCCGCCTTGTCTCTTCCACAGATCGACTATTATCGATAACAACATCAGCGTAGTTCACTTTATTTTCCGTAGGCATCTGTTTATGAATCCGGTCTAGCACTTGCTGCCTGGTAAAGTGGTCTCTGGCCATGACGCGGCGAATTTGTTCTTCCAGAGGCACTTTCACAATCCACACCGATTCGACCCGGAGCTGCCAGCTGATTTCCAGTAGCAGCGGCATGTCCAGCACCACGATGTGATGGCCCTCTTCCTGGGCCCGCAGGAGTTCTTGCTGGGTACGGTGCCAGATGTAGGGATGAATAATCCCATTCAGCTGCTGCCGTTTCCTTTCGTCGGTGAAAACAATGCTAGCCACTTTCAAGCGATCCAAGTTGCCATCGGGAAGAAATATATCATCCCCGAAGACCTCTCTCATTTGCTTCATAGCGGCGCTTCCCGGCGTGACCGCTTCTCTGGCCAATTTGTCCCCATCAATGACAGGGATCCCCAATCCTTTCATGTAGGAGGAAACGGTACTCTTCCCGCTTCCGACCCCACCAGTTAATCCGATACGATACATTTTCGGTATCCAATCCTTTTATTTTTAAATATCATTTAAACGAAAAACAATTAGAGTTAGGAGTTAGGAATGAGGAGTGAAGGTAGCGGCGCACAAAATTTGGAAGCGCCGCAAAATATAGTAAAGTAGCTAGGGATTAGTAGCTAGGGATTAGGAAATTCTGAAATTCGCTAGTGTCACAGCAGCTAGCTCTTAGCTTCTGGCTTCTAGCCGGCTAGTAGCTAACAGCTAAAAGCTAATAGCTGTGATACAACAGGAAAAATTGCAAATTTCCTAATCCCTAGGGCCTAATCCCTAATCCCTAAAAAAGAGGGTATTGGGGCGCCATATAATTTTGACGCGCCCCTTCCAGCACTCCTCACTCCTAATTCCTCACTCCTCACTATTTCATTTCGTCTCCGCCCAGTTTTTCCCTTCGTTTACGTCTGCCAAGAGCGGCACTTTGAGGGAGACCACTGATTCCATGGTTTCTTTCAGCAGTTTTTCTATTTCTTCTTTTTCTTCATTGACCACTTCGGCCACCAGTTCGTCGTGAACTTGCAGCAGTACCCGGCTCTTGTAATGGCCTTGCTGCATTTTGTCGTACACAGCTATCATGGCCATTTTCATGATATCCGCTGCGGTCCCCTGGATGGGTGTATTCATGGCAGTCCGTTCGGCGAAGGAGCGGCGCTGGAAGTTTTTGCTATGGATATCCGGCAGTTCCCGGTAGCGACCAAACAAGGTGGTGGCCCGGCCGGTTTCTCTAGCTTTTTCAATGAGGCCATCCATGAAGGCATGGATATGGGGATACCGTTCAAAATAGGCTTTGATGTAATCGGCGGCTTGTTTTCTAGGAATCCCCAACTGGCGGGACAGACCGAAATCACTGATACCATAAATGATACCAAAGTTGACTGCTTTCGCATGGCTTCGCTGTTCCGGGGTAACCTCTTCAAAAGGAATCCCCAGCACTTCCGCGGCGGTTCTGCGATGGATATCTTCTTTGTTTAAGAAAGCCTGGATAAGGCTTTCATCGCCAGACATATGAGCCAGAATACGAAGTTCCACCTGGGAGTAGTCGGAAGAAATAAAGGAATCATAGCCTTCTCCCGGTACAAAGAGGGAGCGAATCTTTTTCCCTTCTTCGGTGCGTACCGGGATGTTCTGCAAATTCGGATCCGAGCTGGAAAGACGTCCTGTGGCAGTGACAGTCTGATTGAAGGAGCTGTGAATCCGTCCGGTTTCTTTGCGAATCAACTGAGGCAGCGCATCCAAGTAGGTGGAAACCAATTTCGCCAAGGTGCGATATTTCAAAATATTTTTTACAAATGGATAGTCCTGTGCCAAATTTTCTAGCACATCCGCTGCGGTAGAGTAGCCGGTCTTTATTTTCTTCCCTGCGGGCAGGCCCATGGTTTCAAACAAAATATGGCCCAACTGCTTTGGCGAATTGAGATTGAACGGTTCTCCCGCTTCGGTGTAAATGTCTTTCATTAAAATTCGTTCCTGGCTTTCCATGTCGTTTCTGACTTCCTGCCAGGTCTTCTGGTCCGTTGCAATGCCTGCTTTTTCCATGGCTGCCAATACTTTCACCAGCGGCTGCTCCACGTCTCGGAAGAGTTTCCATACTCCATTTTCTTCCAATTTCTTTTGGCACGGTGTATAGAGGGCCAACAAGAATTCCCCCATGCAGCTTCCTTTTTCAGAAAAGCTGTCCAATTCATCGGGATACACCGACGGCTGCCCATAGAGGCCGGCCATGAAGGAAAGCGGATAGGTCACACGGGTCGGATCCAGCAAGTACGAAGCCAAGGTGACATCAAAGAAAGGAAGGGTTTCACAAGGGAAATCTGATTCCATCAGCACTTTGGACCCTTCGGTCAATACCACTTCTGCCTTTTGCAATGCCTTGGAAAGGTCCCCATACTGGGCAGGTTTCACTTCATAGGCATGCCCATCGGCAACAACCACCATGTTCTTGGCGGTCAAGAAGGGAGCCTCTCCTATAAGGTCAGCTACGATAGCCACTGCCTTTTTAGAGAAATCCTGTCCATCCCATGGTTCCACAGAAAGCAATTTCTTTTGGCTTTCCACCCGCTTCGCTTCTGCCAGTTCTTGGAATCGTGGCAAATTGGCAAAATCAGACAGCAAATTGATACCCAATTTCTGGAATAACTCTCTCATTTCTTCGATATGTACGGGCTGTTTCATTTCGTCCAAGGTCGTTTCCATGGGAATATCCCGCTTGATTTTCGCCAACTCATAGGACAGATACGCCATGTCTTTATTGGCACACAGTTTCTTCCCCTGGGCCCCTTTGATTTCTTCCACATGGGCATACAGATTGTCCAGCGTGTCGTACTGGGTGAGCAGCTTCAACGCTGTCTTTTCCCCGATGCCCGGCACGCCTGGAATGTTATCGGCCGTATCCCCCATGAGGGCTTTCATATCAATCACCTGCGACGGAGTGATGTGATATTTCTCCTGAATCGCTTCCGGCGTCATGGCAGCCATCTGGGTGATGCCCTTCTGGGTCAAAAGCACCGTGGTTCTCTCACTGGAAAGCTGCAGCGCATCCCGGTCCCCGGTGACAATATTGACAGGAAGTTCCTTTTCGTACCGAAGTGACAAGGTGCCCAGGATATCGTCCCCTTCGTACCCATCGAGACTGTACACGGCCACGCCCATAGTAGAAAGCACATCCCGAATCAAATCAAACTGGGGCACCAATTCCTGAGGCGCCGGCTTTCTGGTGGCTTTGTACCCATCATACATGTCGGTGCGGAACGTGTGACGGTCCTTATCAAAAGTGACGGCCATGTATTCCGGATTCAAATCCCGATAAAGGCCTAGCAGCATGCGAAGAAATCCATAAATCGCATTAGTCGGCACGCCCTCGGGAGACGTCATCGTAGGCGGCAACGCATAAAACGCCCGGTATAACAAACTGCTTCCATCTATGATCACTAATTTTTTATCCATTTGAACTCCTGCTTCCTAGTTTTACATCATCGAAAAAGTTGTCTTTTATTATATCATATATATATGCATTTCCGCACAGGGGCCAGAGGGTTCTCAGGGTTCTCAGGGTTCTCAGGGTTCTCAGGGTTCTGGCTCCATTGAAAATCTATCGATTTTCGCAGAGCCAGAACCTTTTGATAGTCGATACCTTGATATGTTGCACTATCTATGCTACCACTACAGAACCTCACATACCCATTCCATCTCCATGTTCCAACAGCCAAGCCATCGCTACAGAACCTTTACATACACGTTTCACTTCCATGTTCTTCTAGCCATCCCATCATAACGATATAAGAGACCCTTCCTCAGGAAGGGGCAGGCTCGCTTGCGAGCCGGGGATAGGCCAACGAAGAAGAGCTCCCGACTAGCCGATTTCACAGAACGCCCACAACGTAATATATATCATCTCAATGCATTTCGCTAGTGCGAGCTATCCCCCCTGCCCCCCTTCCAGAGGAAGAGGGTATCCGCTAGAAATGATTCTGCATCATGTTATTAAGTTAAGAAAATGGCAAAAAATACCGTCATTTCGACCGATGGGATTTGTGCTTGATGATACTATCGGGTGGTTTAGGACCATGTTGGACAGAAGTGGAGAAATCTTGTGACTCTCTCGATAATCTCGCTAGTGTCACAAGATTTCTCCACTTTTGTCCAACATGGTCGCTTGCATCTTTTTTGATATTTAGCACAAATCCCATCGGTCGAAATGACGATACTATGATTACGCTAGCATCAAATGGCACCTTTGACGGACCTCAAGAACCCTTAGTACCCTTAGAACCTTCAGAATCCTTTGCTATCACCGCTATAGCAGAACGCCTACATCGCTATGTGTCTTATTTCATTCATACCGCTAGTGCGAGCTATCCCCCCTGCCCCCTTTCAGCGAAAGAGGGTAACCGCTAGTACAAATCCCGCCACAGAGCACTAATCCCCAGAACCTAGCTATCAGTCACCAGTCACCAGTCACCAGTCACCAAGCTATTATATTGCGCTATTTCCAATTACTCTAAAAAAGAGCAATAAAAAAATCTCACCCGATTGGATGAGATTTTTGAACTGGTGCGGTTGGAGAGATTTGAACTCTCACGGATTACTCCACTACCGCCTGAAGATAGCGCGTCTGCCGGTTCCGCCACAACCGCATATTTAGTTAAAACACGAGGGAATTAGGAATTAGTGGTGCGGCTGGTGAGACTTGAACTCACACGATCGAAAGATCACTACCCCCTCAAAGTAGCGCGTCTGCCATTCCGCCACAGCCGCAAAGATGTGGTGCCTCAGAACGGAATCGAACCGTTGACACAAGGATTTTCAGTCCTTTGCTCTACCAACTGAGCTACCGAGGCAAAATAAAATGGCGACCCGGATCAGATTTGAACTGACGATCTCCGCCGTGACAGGGCGGCATGTTAGACCACTACACCACCGGGCCATTTGTGGTGGGCGATAACAGGATCGAACTGCTGACATTCTGCTTGTAAGGCAGACGCTCTCCCAGCTGAGCTAATCGCCCACATTGGTGACCTGTGCGAGATTCGAACTCGCGAACCCGCCGTGAAAGGGCGGTGTCTTAACCACTTGACGAACAGGCCAAATATGGTGATCCACCCGCGACTCGAACGCGGGACACCTTGATTAAAAGTCAAGTGCTCTACCGACTGAGCTAGTGGATCATTTTGGCAGGGGTAGTAGGATTCGAACCTACGCATGACGGAGTCAGAGTCCGTTGCCTTACCGCTTGGCGATACCCCTATTGGCTCCTGAAGTAGGGTTCGAACCTACGACATCGTGATTAACAGTCACGCGCTCTACCGGCTGAGCTATTCAGGAATCTATAGAAACATCTTGCGATGTAACTAACAATGGAGCGGAAAACGGGACTCGAACCCGCGACCCCAACCTTGGCAAGGTTGTGCTCTACCACTGAGCTACTTCCGCATTTGCTTAACAGCGATATTATTATATCACAGTTTTGTCATTTGTCAAGTTTCAATTTTGAACTCAATCAGTTTTGAAGAACTTGACGTATCAGCGACGAATGATATTGTATCATACCGTTTCGTTTGTGTCAACAGGAAATTTTCATTCAATCAAGAAGTTTTTATTTCGTGTCTTCACTCGCCGTGCGACGAGAATGATTATATACTACCTCGTCACTTTTTGCAAGTACTTTTTTGAAATATTTTTCAAAAATCCATCTTTGGGTCTAAATCATTCGTATCTTTGCGATAATAGGTTATTACTTTGCTAATTCCATCAGCAACTATTGCCATTCTGGTCAACTGGTGAAAAGGTTATTATTGAGACAGTTCCCTCTGTGGCAATAAAAAAATACCGCTACCTACAAGGTTATAAAGGGTTATGCATAATATATGGTATAACCTTTTATAACCTTGCTGGTAGCGGTGTATTTTGCTTTATTCAATCTACAAAACTGCGTAGAATAAATAACCTTTTTTCGATTTCAATGAATAGGACATGACTCACAGCCTACATCCAACATATTAGAATGTAGCCTTAATAGCGCCACCATATTTCTTTTCAATAAATGCTTTGGATTCTGCGCTCTGCAGGGCTTTCATCAGTTTCTGCAGTTCCGGACGGTTTTCATCGCCTTCTCTAACAGCTACGATATTCGCATATGGAGAATCGGAGCTTTCGGTGTAGATGGCGCTCTTTGGATCCAGTTTGGCTTCCAGGGCGAAGTTCATGTTGATGACAGAAATATCAGCATCTTCCATGGAACGTGGCAGCTGTGGTGCTTCCAGTTCGGAGAATACCAAGTTTTTCGGATTTTCAGCAATGTCCTGCGGGGTAGCGGTGATCGGTGCGCCTTCTTTCAGTTTGATCAGGCCAGCGGACTGCAGTACCAGAAGAGCACGGCCGCCATTGGTCGGGTCATTCGGAATGGCTACATGAGCACCATCTTTGAGGTCCTTCAAGGCTTTGATCTTGTTGGAGTATACAGCCATTGGTTCCAGATGGACGGTGCCGATGGATTTCAGTTTCAGACCTCTGGATTTGCAGAATTCATCCAGGTATGGTTTATGCTGGAAATAGTTGGCATCCAGACTCTTATCATTCAGTGCCAGATTCGGCTGTACGTAGTCGGTGAATTCTACCAGTTCTACATTGACGCCTTCTTTGGCTAGCTGGTCTTTGACAGCGCCAAGGATTTCTCCATGCGGTACAGGAGATACGCCTACTTTAATGGTAACTGCTTTGTCAGCAGAAGCACTCTTTGCCGGAGCTGCTTTCTGATCGCCGCCGCAACCAGCCAGGAAACCAACAGCTGCCAGAGCTGCTACCGATGCGATGATTGTTTTCTTCAGATTCATACCTATGCTCTCCTTTTTAATGCAGTGAGTAGTGAGGAATTAGGAGTGAGGAGTGGTGGTGGGGCACAACTTATAAAGCGCCGCAAAATATTGTAAAATAGCTAGGGATTGGGAAATCCTAAAATTCGCTAGTGTCACAGCAGCTAGCTATTAGCTTCTGGCTTCTAGCCGGCTAGTAGCTAACAGCTAAAAGCTAATAGCTATGACATAACAGGAAGCATTGCAAATTTCCTAATCCCTAGGGCCTAATCTCTAATCCCTAAAAAGGGGTATTGGGGCGCTTTATGAATTGTGCGCCCCTTCCACCACTCCTAACTCCTCATTCCTAATTCCTCACTCTTCTCTTATCGTTTACCTCAACATGTTTGGTAAGCGTCAAGAAACAAAAAATCCACCATCCGTAAGGGACGATGGATTCGTAATCGTGGTACCACCCTATTTTGCTTTTCTGTCGCCAGAGAAAGCCTTATGAAGTATGAAACTTCTCTTCTGTAACGGGAATTCCCGGTGGACCTAATCATTCAGCCCAGCAGGCTCAGAGGCCATGTTCTGCCTATTTCCAAATACTTCCTTTCACCTAATAGAAGCTCTCTTTACTTTATCCACAGGCATACTCTTCTCTTCACTGCCATTTTGTAGTTAGAAGTAATATAGCATGGTTTAAATAGGGACGTCAAGAGGATAGTTAGAAGTTAGAAGTTAGAAATGGTGGAAGGGGCGCACAATTCATAAAGCGCCCCAAATTCCTGTTTTAGGTTAGCCCTTCAGGCAGGTTATACTCTAGGATTTCGATGTTCTAACAAGTTGTTTTGTATCGCTTAGCACAAGGTTAAAACGGGTTATATAAGGTTATGTGCTTATCGTAAGTTTCATAACCTTGTGTAACCCTTTTTAAGCTTGTCTTATGCGGCAAAATTTACATATTAGAAGGTGGAAATGAGTAGAATAATAACCTTTGTATATTTTGCGGCGCTTCCAGATTTGATGCGCCGCCACCACAATTTCTCATTTCTCACTTCTCACTTCTAACTAAAAAAGAGCTATGAGAAAAAAGTCTCTCACAGCTCTTCATCATAGATGTTATTCCTTCATCACCGTTCCATCTGCCAAGGTAATGGTGTGTCCATTGTAGTTGATGGTGCCCAGGTTGAATACGCTGGTGGCTTTGGAATCGGCAGTCAGATTCCAGGTGGAGCCTTCAGCGATGAAAATGTCCGCATTGGTCTTGTAAGGGGTGCCACCTTCTGCGTTATCAATGATGTCGAGAGCCCCTGTCCAGGTGGAGTTATCGCGGATGCTGAGGTTAATATCAGAAATAGAATCTACCAGAATATTTCCTTCCAGTGTCTGATTGCCCAGAATCATTTCGACATGGCCGCCATTGCTGCCTGGTTCGCCCCAACCAAAGGTGCCATTATTTCCTACAATGGTCAAAATCGGCTGTGTTTTGTCCTGTTCCAGGGTGGTATTTTCCAGGGTAATCTTTCCCCGTGTGCCAGTCACGTAGAACATGCCGCCTTTATGGGAAATCAGATGGGATCCTTTAGCTTCAAACTGCTGGGTTCCCATGGTACCAATGGCATCCGCATCAGAGTACATCACAATGTTGTATGGCAGAGAACCGGTTTCATTGCCTTCCAGGGTAGCATTTTCCAAAGTCAGGGTATTGTTGTTTTTAATCACAGCGGCTTTGGTATTCTGTGCATTGACAGTACTGTTTGTCAGTGTCACATCGCCAGCGGTGTACACGCCATGGGCGTTCTGTCCTGCAGTGGTGAACTGGCTGTCTTCCACGAGGATGATACCCCCATTTTTAGACACTTTCAGTACCGGTGCGCCGTATCCTGCGGTGCTGGCGGTAGTATTTTTCACCTTCATCATGGCTCTTTCGGATACTTCGGCTGCAGCTGCATAGTTACCAGTGGTAGCAATGGTGCCATTGGTCAGGTTGATATAAGTGCCTTTGCTATAGCCGTAAGCCCCGGTAGCGCCCAAGCCAGAGGTGGAAATTTTTGTATCTGTCAGGGTCGCATGACCGCCGTGGGTAACCAGAAGAGCTGCATTGAGGCCGAAGAGATCGCTGCTTTCGTTGCTGCTGGCATCGCCGGATTTGGTCAATGTATCCCCAGTGGCAGAAATATAGGCCATGGAAACACGGAGTGCATTTTCATCGGATTTTTCAGAGCTGTATGTCATGCCGTCATAGGTACCATCGCTGGTGAGTTCATTGGCAGCGGTGCCCTGATCAGCGGTGTACTTGGCTGCTGGTGCCGGTGTCGGTTCTGGCTCGGGTTCCGGTTCCGGCTCAGGTTCTGGTGTGGGCTCCGGTTCTGGTTCCGGAATGGGTTCCGGCTCCGGTGCTTCCGGTTTCGGTGCTTCTGGAGACAAGTTCTTGAATGTGCCAGATTCTACAGCATTCTGTACATCGGGAAGGGTCAAGGATAAGCCCTTCAGCAATGCATCGGTATAGTTCACTTCTTGGGTCACAGTTTCTGTCTGTGCAGTCTGTGTAGTTTCAGCCGGTGCTGCTTCTTCTGCCCAGGCAGACGATACGCCAGTGCCAGTGATAGCCAAAGCGCAGAGCAGGGCTGTCAGTTTGCTATGTTTCATAGATTTCCTCTTTTCTTTATACTGAAAATGAGTAGCTCGTGACTGGTGACTCGTGACTAGAAAAAGGGATACTTCCCCAGTCACTAGTCATCAGTCTACCAATCACCTTATAACACATCATTCATTAATTCAATGATGTGAACGATAAGTATAACCTTACTATCCAAACTTATTTCCAAGCTAACCATCATTTTACAACATTATGAGATAGTTGTCATTATTTCATAGAAAAGGTTTAAGAAATATTGTAAAGTTCACAGTTCACCGCCTACTGCTAACTACCTACCGCTAACTATACCTTGAGAACCTTCTTTTCTCATGATAAAATAAGAAAAGATAAACTATGGATAGGGTTGTGAGCCAATCCAACCCACAATCAACAACCAATTACAGGAGGCAATCATGCAGATTCAAGTTATCAATCATCCACTGATTCAGCATAAGCTGACTATTATGAGAAAGAAAGAAACCAGCTCCGGTGAATTCCGCCGTCTGCTGCAGGAAATCACCCTGCTCATGGGGTATGAACTGACCCGTGATTTCCCGCTGGAAGATGTAGAAATTGAAACCCCGATGGAAAAAACCATTGGTAAACAGGTATCGGGCAAAAAGGTCGGTATCGTTCCGATTCTTCGTGCCGGCTTTGGCATGGTAGAAGGTCTCACCGAACTGATGCCTTCCGCCCGTATCGGTGTCATTGGTATGTACCGTGACCCAGTCACCGCCAAACCAATTGAATACTATTGCAAACTCCCTGATGTAGAAAACCGCGATTTCATTCTGGTAGATCCGATGTTGGCAACCGGTGGCAGTGCAGTCGCAGCCATCGACATGATGAAAAAACGTGGCGCTAAGAACATCAAATTCATGTGCCTCGTAGCCGCTCCAGAAGGGGTAGAAGTGGTCAACAAAGCCCATCCGGATGTGCCGATTTACACCGCCGCACTGGACCGTCAGCTGAATGAACACAAATACATCCTCCCAGGCCTGGGCGATGCAGGGGATCGTATTTTCGGAACGAAATAAATGCAGTAAGCCGTAAAGGGAACAGCGCATCATAATTTGGAAACACCGCAAATGATAAGAAGGTTATTATTCTGCTGCTTTCTCTTTTCTAACAACTCATGCATACGGGCTAGATACAAGGTTAAAAAGGGTTATACAAGGTTATGAAACTTACGTAAGCACATAACCTTGTATAACCCTTTTAACCTTGCTGTAAGCGGTAAAAATCTACATGTTAGAAAATAGAAATGTGTAGAATAATAACCTTTTTGTATTAGCTCCTCACTATATTTATCCCAATTTCTCAATAATCCCCTTCGCCCATTCTCGATTGATATGGAGGTCGTTTTTAGAAGCCGCCTCAATGCGATCCAGGGCGCTATCTTTGATGGCCTTGTACAGGGCTTCGTCAAATTCCATAGACGCAATCATCTGTCCCTGTTTGCGGAAGAGGAACCCATGGGCTCCATCTTCATTGGTGGCGAAATAGATTTCATCAATTTTCTTATCTTTATAATGGGCATCCACGTTATCCCAAATGGAGCTTTTAATGATTTCTACAATGCGATCATCGAAGCCCGCATCCAGGATGAGGAGTTTTTCCTTAAATTCGTTATAGGACATGACAATCCGTTTCTTGTATCCATCAAAGGCATTGCCTCTCTGGTCCAGGATCTGTTCCATTTCTTTGCAATTGGACCCATCGGCATTGACAAAAATCAGCACCTTATCTTCCTGCTGATGATACAGGAAATTGTAATTCAGCATCGCTGCTGCACCACATTCCGGGCAATGGAAACGGAACGCTTCGTCATTTCTGACTTTTTCTTTCATTTCCGGATTCTGCAACGTATTGATACTGTCCCACACCAGGAAAGAAGTTTTCTTCCCGCATTTCGGACAGGTAATTTCCTGCATAGCACTTTGTGACATAAATTTTCTCCTTTATAGGAAATACCGATTAAAAACATTAGGTATATTATAACAAAGGTGGCCAGGGTTATAAAGAGCGGATGTGGTTTATGACACTTATACTCTTGCCGCTAAGCAAAGGGTTATTATTCTGCAGATTTCATTATCTAACAAATCAAAAATACCGCTACGGCCAAGGTTATAAAAGGTTATTCCTACAATTTGAGATAACCTTTCATAACCTTGATGGTAGCGGTATTTTTGATTTGTTAGATAAAACACTGTCCGTAGAATCATACCCTTTTGACAAGCGCTATGAATTGCCACTATCACAAATGGTATCTGTAGAATAATAACCCTTGCACTACAAATAACGCAAGCGGAATCACGCCTCTGGTTTTGTAATTTTCCCCGTAATAGCTGACGCAGCCGCCACCGCCGGACTGGCCAGATAGGCTTTGGCTTTGGGCGACCCGAAGCGGCCCAGGAAATTTCTATTGTTGGTGCCCAGCATGACTTCCCCTTCTCCCATGAGGGCCATGGTTCGGCCTTCACAGAAAGAGCAATACGGTGGTGTCACCATAGCCCCCGCCTCTACCAATGTTTCAATATATCCCCGTTTCATAGCTTCTTCCATAATGGAATTGGACGCCGGAGTCACCACAAATTTCACGAAAGGATGGACTTTCTTGCCTTTCAGAATGGACGCAGCGATTTCTAAATCTTCCAACCGTCCATTGGTGCAAGAACCTAAGCACACCTGGGTGATTTCTGTGCCTTCCACTTCCGACAAAGGGTGAATGTTATCCACATAGGGCGGACAAGCCACCACGGGTTCCAGGTCTTCGGCCCGATAGCGAAGCACTTTTTCGTAAGCCTCGTCATCTCCCACCTGTACCCAATCGATATCTTCCAGCGGTTCCTTGCAATAGGCCGCTGTTTTTTCGTCTGCCGGAAACATGCCCGCTTTGGCACCACATTCTACCACCATGTTGGAAATGGTCAAACGAGAATCGATGGACAAATCGGAAATGGTACTGCCGCAAAATTCCAGTGACCGATAGGTACCGCCAGCGGCTTTCAAATCACCCAGTACACGTAGAATGATATCTTTGGCATAGACCCCTTTGGGCAATGTCCCATCCACTTGAATTTTGATGGCCGATGGCACGCGAAGCCACAATTCCCCTGTGCCCCACAGATAGGCCATTTCGGTATACCCGATGCCAGTAGAAAAGCATCCCACGGCACCGTAGGTAGTGGTATGGGAATCGGTACAAAGAATAATTCGTCCCGGTTTCCCATAGCCCAATTCTGGAATGAGCTGGTGACAAATCCCGCCGGTGCCGTGGAAATCCTGAATGCCATATTTCTCACATAATTTATACCCATAGGACAAACTTCTCGGATCCGTAGGAAGACAGGCAGGATTCAAATGGTCATGGAAAATCACGCATCGGTTGGGATATTTCAAAGACGAAAATCCCATATCTTCCAATCGTTTATATAATTTTTCTGTATAAATATCATGACATACCGCGTAATCTGGCTCAATCACCACCAGATCGCCAGGCCGCAAATCCGCCGCCCCGGTATGTTTCATTAAAATCTTCTCCGCTATGGTATGACTCTTCATATGTACCTTGTCCTTCTGTTTCACTTGGTATGAAACCGTATATAAGTTAGGAGTGAGGAATTAGGAGTGAGGAGTGGTGGAAGGGGCGCACAATTCATATAGTGCCCCAATACCCCTTTTATATTTTATGATCCAAGCAAATAAAAGTCGTTCATTTTTTATAAAGATGCGGCGCTTTATAAATTTTATGCGCTGCCACCTTCACTCCTCACTTCTAACTCCTCACTCCTAACTATTTTCCCCAGCGTCTCACTGCTTTTGTCGTCTCTTTTTCACACTAGCAACCAGTCCCCCATCCATAATCAGCCTATACAGGTTCTCTGGCATTTTCGGGATGGGGTATTTCTTCCCTTTATGGGAAATATATGCATTGATGACCACTTTCACCGTATCCCCTTCGGTTACCTGGTCCGGCAGGGCAGGACATTCGATGAGAAGTACGCCGTTATTGATGGCATTTCGGAAGAAAATGCGAGCAAAGGATTTCGCAATAATGCAGCGAATCCCAGACGTGGCAATCACTTCCGCCGCCTGTTCCCGGGAAGACCCACAACCAAAGTTGCTGCCCGCTACGATGATATCTCCTTCTCGAATCTGGGCAGCCAATTCTGGGCGAAGTGGTTCAAACATATGCTTTTTTACTTCTTCCCAAGAAGGATAGGATAAATGCTGGGTGGGAATGATAATATCTGTATCGATATCGTCTCCAAATTTCCAGACCCGCCCTTCCAAGGTCATGTCCTTCTTCGGAGATATGTCTTCTTTCCCAATCCTTCCGGTCAATGCTGCCTGGATAGCCGTTTCCGTAGAAGAAAGGTAAATTCGTCCACCAACATCTCCGGCATAGCCCTCTTCATTGTGACTGTCATTGGAAATCATCAGCTCCGTTTTGCCAATCATAGCCTGTTCGTGGGGCGTAGCACACTGGTTCAGCACCAAGCCACCTGCTTCCATGATGGTGGTCAGATATCCCTTCCGAGCTGCCGCGCTATACACTTCTGCCGTATGAGGAGCCACAGAAAGACGAACCTTCGGTGCCACACGTTTTCCTTCCAAAGCATCGGCTGTTTTCTTGATATCCGACAAAAAACCTCCATAGGCACCACCAATAAAGACCGCCTGCACCGATTGTGCTGGTAAGGTATCTACCACATGACCGGCCCCCACATCCAAAGAGGGCATAACTTTGTCCAAATCCAACACCGCATCATAGGGTCCTTTCCAATCATAAGAAGACTTTGCTGCCATAGGCACAGATACCTTCTGCATGGCCCCGCAAAGAACCATCCAATCCTCTTCAGAAAGTCCCGTATTTCCATCAGAAAAAGCAAGAATGGAATCCTTCGGCAACTTCCCTTTCCATTGAGAAATAAAAGCCCGTGCCGCATCCCTCACGTCTGTTCCAGCTGGCAATGCTCCCATCACCTTGACCCAGAAAATGTTCCGTTCCTTGGCTTTCCACGTTTCAGCGGTCAATGCCTGGGCCATATCTTCCGGAGACAAACAAAGTCCAATAGCACCCAAACCGCCAACCATAGCCACATCCGGGTCCGTGCTAAGAACCAGCGATTCCTTTCCCCATTCATTCTTCAGCAAAGAAAAGGCCATGCCCCTGCCATAATAAAAAGGAATCTGGTACGTCTTAGCAAAATCCATCAATTCCCGCTGCGCCAGAGACACCTCCGGAGAATTGGGCGGCACCGCGTGATCAATCACCACACGCACCTTTTCCGGATGAGCCACCTTCTGCCCGTTTTTTACCAGAATCCGCACAGCCTCCACTGCCTGCATCCCACACAAAACATATTGAGAAGGCTCCATCAACAGTTCTTCACTGCCATTTTCCATGTCAAATAAAACACTCACTTTCATAGTATCCTCCGCCTTAAAAGGAATTATATCTCGCTATACATTATGTATCATTATATCATGAACGAAAAGATAATAAGTTTTTTTACTTTCATGAAAATAAATGATATGATTTTTATATGTAATTTTAAATGTAATGAAGAAGGTGCTGCTATGAGTTTAGGTTATGGCGGAATGGCCCATAAATCAGCAGAATACAACCATACTGTAATTTATAATTACGGCGGATTTAATCTCGGAGATCCACAATATCGTAATGAAAACAATATATGCGATGGAATCATATGGATTTCTAAAAGTTGCTTTCCTGTTCCCGAAATTCATGAACGAATTAGAAAAATGCCATCCGGTAGAAAGAAATTAGTAAAAAAGCGCATTTTACTTTCTATATACGAACTGCCTATTATGGAATATTTATCCAGGGAACAAATTATTATTGAAAACAGCAAAAATTGTTGGAAAACTATATTCCCACAACAAATTGATTATATTGCAACTCGCTTGCTTGACAATATTTTCAGAGAATACCAAGCAACGGAAAAAATTCTAGAACACGCTTATTATATGGTGTAATTCTAATTTACTATTCATTCCTTCTACGGTACCTATGGATATATGACCACCTTTCTGTCTCTCATTTTTATATGTATCAATTACAAAAAGAGCCGCCACATGGGGTAGCTCTTTTTTCATACTATTTTCTAATCCCTAAGAGATTTTATTTCATTTCAGCGGCTTCTTTCAATTTCAATACCCGATCTTCTTCCATACGCTGGGTAGTGAAGCGGCTATGTCTGCCCAGTTCCAAGTAGTAGAAAGCCATACCGAAGAGGGACAACACAGCGGCGCAAACATATACTGCAGAGAAGCCATAGGCGGTAACCAAGTTACCCAGCAGGTACGGGCCTACGCCGATGCCCAGGTCGAGGAGAACAAAGTAAGTAGATGTGGCGACTCCGATCTGGCTAATAGGCGCACAGTGAATGGACAGAGCATGGCAAGCAGCGGTCAGCGTACCGTAGCCAGCGCCCAGAAGGAGGCCACCGGAGAGGAGCATCCAGTCGGTTCTTGCCAATGCAATGGTCATCATAGAGAGGAATGTCAGAACCAGTGCCGGATAAATGACAATGGAACCGCCTTTATGATCCAGAAGCCAACCAGCGATAGGACGGCAAATCAGAGAGGTGAAAGCAAAGCAAATGAAGAACCAGGTACCGCCCACAGTGGACATACCCAAGCTATTGGCATATTCGCCCAGGAAGGAGAGAACCGTGGAATAGCACACGCCACCCACCATAGCGACGAAAGCAATCTGCAAAGATTTCTTTGCAAAGAAGTAGGAAATATGAACTTTGCGAAATTCTTTTCGTTCTGTTTCAGAAATATGACGTTCCGGCACTCTCATGAAGAGGGACAGCAGGAAAATGATGCCAGACAGAACCATCACCACCATCATAGCGGCGGTGAACATATGGAGATTCACAAAGCTCATAGCCATGTACGGTCCAATGGCAGATGCCAGTGTAACGCCTAAGGTGAAATACCCAATACCAGTTCCCATCTGGTTATTTGGAATCAGCGCAGCTACTACGGTAGAAACGGCAGTAGAAGTCATCCCAAAGGAAAGACCATGAAGAAAACGAATCACCATGAAACTTCCTACGCCAGGAGCAATCAAGTACAGGAAAGTCGCTGCAAAGAAAAGAAGGGTGCCGGCCACAAGCATCTTTCTCCGTCCCAGGAAATCGATGTAGCGGCCAGCAGGAATGCGAGCTACCAAAGCCCCCACAATGAAAATACCGGAGGCCAAACCAGCCATTCCGATGTCAACGCCCCAGTTCACGATCGCATAGCTGGTGGACCAGAGCATTAGGAGAAAATGAACGATATACACAAGAAGATTGATTCCAATCCCTGAAACATAGTCTTTTGTCCATAATTTTTTAGATGAAACTGCCATTAAAGTATTCCTCCTAAGAATATTTCTTTTTACCCATTTTGAAGAATCATATGATGGAAGTCAGATCACTTTTCACTGACTATTTCCTTTTTATCGGCCTTACGTGGTCTATTCTATATGGGAAATACCGTTTCGTCTAATGTCACCCATGAATCAGAGCTATGTATGATATGCATAGCAGCAATTAATCTGCCATTAATCAATCAGGTATATCAGATAGAATCTATACTTTTCATAGTCATTCACCTATGTATTTTTTATATTATGTATACCATGCATGACAATTTTATCAAAAGTTTCATAGGATTTTTTGAACAAATTTGAAAATCCCCCGTATTTACGTGTATAATTGATGATATAGAAAAAAATCATTTCATGCATTGTGAGAATATTTTATATTTCTAGGGACTGGTGACTCGTAGCTGGAAATTGGGGTTCTAAGGGTTCTAAGGGTTCTAAGGGTTCTAAGGGTTCTAAGGGTTCTAAGGGTTCTAAGGGTTCTAAGGGTT
>CAKQBK010000049.1 GCA_934216155.1 uncultured Dialister sp. | reverse complement strand
GGAGCCAGAACCTTTTGATATCCAATGCATCACTATGATTCACTTATCACATCATCGCTACAGAACCTTTGCATACATGTTTCATTTCCATGCTTCACTATCCGTACCATTCCTACAGAACCCTTGCATGCACATTTCCTATCCATGTTCCGCTAGACATCTCACCGCTACAGAACCCTAATCCCTAATCCCCAGTCACACAAAAAAGACAACATCCCTATCCCCAACGATACAGATGTTGTCTTTTTTAATTTCTATTAATTCAATTTTTCTTTTAAGAAGGAAATAAAAGCACTGGCTGCCCGACTGAACGGCTGGTTACGCCGCCAAGCCAATGCGGTGTGGAGCTGTTGTTTTTCTCCTGCCATAGGTCTAAAGCAGATGCGGGATTCATCCAAAAATGGAATGACCCCATCGGAGGTTACAAAATAGCCCATACCTTCATCCACCATAATGGCCGCATTATTTGGAAGGTCCACTTTGATGGGCACATGGGCATCCCAAATATCTTCTGCCCCATAACACAATTGGGCCACATCCAAATCATCCCGGAAGGATTTAATGAGTACTTTCTCTTTTAAATCTTCTGGTAAAATTTCTGTTTTCTTGGCGAGCGGATCATCGGCTTTCATGTACACCCCAAAATGCATAGGCTTCCCAATGGGCAAAAATTCATATTTCTCTACGTCAAAAGGTTGGACCAAAAGTCCTACATCCACGCAACCATGGTCCAGGTAATCGCAAATATAAGGCGTGATGTCCGTATAGAATTTGAAGTGCACTTGGGGATGTTCTTCTTGAAATTCTTGAATCAACTGGATAAAATCCCTTGAAGCCGCCAGATCTCCACCGGCCACACTGATGGTTCCTTCCAAATTTTCGCTGGCCTGGGTGACTTCCATTTCCGTTTTATCCACTAAGTTGAGAATTTCTTCTGCCCGCCGCCGGAGCAATAGGCCTTCCGATGTGAGTTCAATCTTTCGTCCCCCACGGACCAAAAGTGGCACACCCATTTCTTTTTCCAGTTCTGCCATCTGCCGCGACAGTGTAGGTTGTGTGATATGAAGTCGTTCTGCCGCTCTGGTAATGCTTTCTTCCCTAGCGACCATGAGGAAATATTTGAGCACGCGAAATTCCAAAATGACCTCCCATGCGATGAATCGGATAAACTAACTGGGCGGGAAAAGGTTAGCCCTTCGGGCAGGTTATTTTCCCTGATTTCCATTTTATTATACTTACGATGTTCCGAAAAGCAAAAGGTTATAAAAGGTTATATGTTACATAACCCTTTATAACCTTTTTTCTTCAAGATCAAGCCAATACTGTCACATTAAGCACTTGAGCAAATAAGTATGATTCCGCTGAAGGTTTATAAGTTACTCATGTCTCTCACGTTTTTCGAATTTGCTAATAAACACTAGGGTTATCATCTCATTCGAAGAAGCTGAGAAACCTAAGAATCCTGAGAAACCTGAAAAACTTTGCCTCAAAAGAAATCATCCTATGTTTCGCTTAACTTAATAGCATTGCATTAAAAGCTATATTTCCCTTCATAAATCAGTTCTTTTACAAAGTTGGGCAAAACGAAGCAGCTTTTCTGAATGCCTTTATTGTAGTATTTCATGGGCTGTGGCGGTTCTCTATCAATGGTCACGGTCAGTGGATCATATTTCTTAGAACCAATCATGAAAGAATGCATGCAGGCTGGATAAATCGGTACGTGAGAGAAGTACATTCGCACGATAGGGAATACGTCTCCCATGGCTTCAAACACGTCATGGACGGTTTTCTGCTGTACAATCGGTGACTCTGTCTGCTGCACAATGAGCCCATCTTCGCGAAGAGCCGCTTTGGCACTTTTGTAGAATTCTCTAGTGAAAAGACCTTCGCCCGGTCCAATCGGGTCGGAGCAATCGATGATAATGACATCATAAAAATCTTTCACAGAAGCTGCAAAAGCAATGCCATCGCCTACATGGACGTGAAGTTTTTCCGGTGGGTCAAGCAGCACTTTGGAAATGGTGGGGAAATATTCTTTGGAAAGTGCAATCACTCTTCCATCGATATCGCACAAATCCACCTGTTTCACACAGTCATGGCGGCACACTTCTCTTGCCACACCACCATCTCCGCCGCCAATAATCAGCACCCGTTCCGGATGGGGATGCATCATCAGCGGTACATGGGCAATCATTTCGTGATAAGTCCATTCATCTTTGACGGAGGTCTGAAATACCCCATCCAAAATCAAAAGGCGGCCATACTGTTCCGTTTCCGCAATTTGAATATGCTGATAGGGAGTCTGCTCTTCATGAAGCATTTTGGTGATAGTCAGTGAAAGGCCCTGGTGGTCATTGGCCCATTCGGTGACAAATTGTTTCTCTGCCATAGGTTTATTCCTTAGTTTCTTCTGCAGCCGGTTTTTCATCAGCGGTTCGATTGGCTTCCGCATGGTCAAATAAATTGGCCGCACTGATTTCTTCGGTTTCTTCAGCAGCTGCAACTGGTGCTGGTGTTTCTTCTGGTGTAGCTTCTACTGGTGCTTCTGTTACTGGTTCTACAGGCTTTTCTTCTACCGGTGCTGCTGGCTGAGACGGCTGGGTGATCGGTGTCTGAATGGTCTGCGGTGCTTTCACTGATTTGGCTGATTCAATAAGAGCCAGTGCAGATTTGAAATTGGACAGCAGTTTTTCGATATACAAATTCATATCGCCTTCTGCTTTCAAAAGGTCCGCATTCATCTTTCTGCGTGCTGCTTCTGCATCGGAAACAATCTTCTGTGCTTCATTCTGTGCTTCTCTTACAGAAAGTTCTGCTTCTTTGTGGGCATTTTTCTTCACATTATCTGCGGTTTCCTGTGCCATGATCAACGTATTGGACATGGTAGATTCCATTTTTTCATAGTTGCGAAGTTTCGTGCGGATCGCATCCATTTCTTCTTCCATGGCACGATGTTCGCGATAAATTTTTTCATAGTCGCTGGCCAATTCTTCCAGGAATGCATTCACTTCATCCTTGGAATATCCACGAATCTGACCAGAAAACGTTTTATTATGAATATCCATTGGTGTAATCATAACATTCTACCTCCTATAATCATTTTAATAATGAGTAATGAGTAAGGAGCAATGAGTAATTAAGGAGCGGTGCACAATTCATGTAGCACCGCATATTTTTTAGAAATGAGGGCGCTATATAATTTGTGCGCCCAATCCACCATTCCTCATTCCTAATTCCTCATTCCTAATTATTTTATTTGTATCTTTCAATCAGAAGTCCCGTTCTGCCTTTGCGGCTCGTACCGGTTTCTTCTTTGATTTCTATACGACCTCTTCCGCGGATGCTGATGATATCTCCTACTTTGACAGTTTGAGAAGGGCTTTTGGCTGGTTGCCAATTTACTTCTGTCCTTTCATCCTCTACGGCCTGGGCCATTTTGGAGCGGGAAATACCAAATCCAGCGGCGCCAACTGCATCCAAACGAAGAGAAGCTACGGTGGCCCGCACTTCCTTAGCGGTTTTCTTCGGCGGCTGAATGTCTTCCATAGGGATTTCTTCTACTTTAACAGGAACCATGGCCACTTTAAGGAAATTATCTTTCACCCATTCTGCCATGGTGCTATCTACCAGAATCTGGCAACCAGCGCCCTGCATGAGAATATCTCCCAAAATCGACCGATCAATCCCAAGTCCCATAAGAGAACCAAGAACATCTCGATGTCCAATCAGACGATACCGACCATCCCAGGTAACAGACAACAAGGTGACACCAAAGTCAATGGGGCCATCATAGTCATCTCTAGCAAAAGCAATACGAACCCGTTCTGCTTCGTGATATCCGCCAAAACTTTTAGCGGTTACGGTCTTCATATGGGCTGCAATGGTCTGACCAATCTGTGCCGCAAAAGGGGACATAAAAGGCCCCACCGCAAAAGGACGGCCCCGATCCACAGAATCAGCCAAATCCAACAGGCGAATGGCCATATCCTTCGCCTCATCTCCGGTAGCCGCAAAGTACCGAAGAATCTTTTCTCTATCTTTCATAAAAACCTCTATAAAATCAATGAGGAATGATCAATGACAAATGAGTAACGATGGAGCACTGCACAATTCATAATGCAGTGTTTTTTTATATTTAAAATTTTGCGACGCTTTTATATTTGATGCGTCGCCACCATCATTGCTAATTTCTAATTCCTCATTCCTCATTATTTTTTCGCCATACTATCCGATTTATCCAAGCAGGCTTTGACGCCATCCATGAGTGCAGCACGAAGGCCGTCTCTTTCCATGGCATGGATACCCGCAATGGTGGTTCCGCCGGGGCTTGTCACTTGGTCACGAAGCTCTGCCGGATGTTTTCCAGTTTCTAACACCATCTTAGCTGCTCCATAGAGCGTCTGTGCTGCTGCTTCGATAGCCAATTTTCTAGGAAGACCAATGAGTACACCTGCATCAGCCAATGCATCGATGATTACAAAAGCATATCCTGGTCCTGCACCAGAAAGAGCGCCCAGTTCATCGAGCTGCCTTTCTGTTACCACCGCTTCTCTTCCCAATGCAGAGAAAATTTCTTCCGCTTCCGCAATAAAAGCAGCAGAAGCCAGTTTCCCTGGTGCGATAGCTGCCATGCCTTCTCCTACAGAAGCTGGTGTATTGGGCATGACACGAATTACTTCCGTGCCTTCCGGAAGCGCTGCTTCCAATGTTTCCAGTGTCACAGCGGCAGCAATAGAAAGAACCCGGGATGGATGATACCGGGATATGTCTTGCAGCACAGAAGGAATGATATTGGGCTTGACCGCCAATATGACCAGATCTGCATCGGCCGCTTCTTTCCCATCTACCGAGAAAGATACACCATACTTGGCTGCTTTTTCTTTAGAAGCTTCCAGAGAATGCTCCTTCAGAAATACTTCTTCTTTTTTCCATAGTTGTTTAGCCAGGCAGCCAGAGAGGATCGCTCCTCCCATAGCGCCACAGCCGATGATTAATATTTTCTTCATCTGTCCGGTCCTTTCCAGGTAGGAATGCCCGATACAAAAGCCAGCTTATCCTTATCCAGCTGCACACTATCGGGCGCACAAATCAGGACATCATCATTTAAAAGTTCAATGCTTCCATGGGCCATGTAAATAGCACCGCTCATGAAATCCACGAACCGACTGGCCGTTTCATCATCTACACTATCATTAAGTACCACAATGACAACCAATCCCTTTTCCAAATCTTCCACCGCACGGCGGGCATCTCCATAGGAAGAGGGTGTCAAGATGACCACTTCCAAAGGACGGATGCTCCTTACAGGCAGCGCGCCTGCCTCCGGGATATCATCGGTGTCCTGTGGAATTTGTGGTACCTCATTCAGTTCATCCTGGCTGACGAATTGGTTTTTGAACCATTCGAGGCCTTGAGATAAAAAAGACATTAGGCTTCAGGTGCCTGTGGCCCCTGAGGAGCCTGAGCGTTCCACTGCGGAGTTGGAGCTGCTGCCCCCTGCTGCTGGTCAGAATAGGCAGCAAAGTTTTCACGAGATACGCTCATATTATTTGGCGCGCAGAGATAAATGCTTTCAGAAATCTGGTCAATGCGACCATCCAAGGCATACATGATGCCCTGTACAAAATCAACAATACGCTGTGCTTCATCGGCATCAGTTTTTTCCATATTCATCACTACAGGACGCATGGCTTTCAGATGGTCCCCAATTTTTTCAGCATCGCTATAGCTCTTAGGACTTACTACTACCATGGTGTATGGTTTTGCAGCCTGACGGGGCACTGCACTGCGACCAATGCCACGAACAGCCGCCGGACGAGGTGGAACCGGTGCAGCCGGATTGACCGGAGCGGTTTCTTCCGCCATTTCTTCTTCCTCTAATTCTTCATCATCATGATCAACAAACTGATCCTTAAACTTATCTAACAAGCTCATTATTTTTCTCCTCTCAATGATATCTCTCAATGATACTGGCGCTCACCAAAAATAGCTGTTCCAATACGAACCATGGTGGCTCCTTCTTCGATAGCAATTTCAAAATCATGGGTCATTCCCATGGACAGGATAGAAATCTGTCCATCAGGGAAATAGGTTTTCAAAATTTCCCACATCTCATGGGCCTTATGAAATACAGGACGGGTCATTTCCACATCCTCATAATTGGGCGCCATGCACATGAGTCCCACCACATGCAAGTGAGGAAGCATTTTGGCTAGCTCCACTGCGGCTTCCATCTCTTCCGCCTTTAGGCCGTGCTTGCTTTCTTCACCGGAAATATTAAATTCCAGCAAAACCGGCTGCACTTTATCAATTTCTCCAGCCCGTTTATCAATTTCTTTCATAATAGAAAGAGAGTCCGCAGACTGAATCAAATCGGCCATAGCGACGGCTTTTTTGACTTTATTCTTTTGCAAATGGCCTTGCAAGTTCCAAATCACAGGAACTGTAAGGATGCGGTGCTTTTCTTCCATTTCCTGGACACGATTCTCGCCGACCTCTTTAACGCCCAAAGAAATGGCTTCTTCCATATCTTCAATGGGATGAAACTTGGTCACAGCCACCAAAGTCACATCCTGCCCATAGGGAGAACGTTTCCTGGCCGCCTCGATTCGCTCCATGACATGGGCTAATCGTTCTTTGATTTCGGACATAGCCCCACCTTCTTTTATTGGAAATTTGAGTATCACTTTTTCTTTTAGAAATAGCTATACTTGTTATCATTATAGCACAGAAATAGATAGAGAAAAACCGAAAATTTCGCACAGGATGCATCTCGCTTTTCCATTTTCTTTTTGATAAAATACAGGTAGTAAAGGTGGTTATGCCATTGAGTATAATCAAAGATTGGGAAGATTTAACCATTGCGGATAACTTTCTATTTCAAAAAGTCATGCAAAATAAACGAATCTGTAAACACCTGATAGAAAAAATTTTGCATATTCAAATCAAAGATATTACCTTTCCTGATTCAGAGAATACCATTAATATTCGCTATGACAGCAAAAGCGTCCGACTCGATGTGTACGTGGAGGATGAAAAAGGACGTGTTTTTGACATAGAAATGCAATGTACCAATGGCGAAGGTGATGAACTGCCAAAACGAACCCGCTACTATCAAGGCATGATTGATATGGAACTTTTGGAAAAAGGAAAAATGTACGATGATTTGAACCCGTCCTACATCATTTTCATCTGTACCTTTGACCCATTCCGGAAAGGACTTCCTATGTATACTTTCCGGAATCGTTGCTTAGAGGACAGTACATTAGAACTAGGAGACCAAACTGCCAAATTATTCTTAAATAGCAAAGGCCAATCCGATACGCTGGATCCAGACATAACCCCCTTTCTCCGCTATGTAGATGGCCACGCCCCCGAAGGTCAATTTGCTAAAGAAATCAACCAAGAAGTTGTTCGCGTGAAAAAACATGATGAAACGAGGCGAGAATATATGACATTTGCTATGGAAATCAGGCGTAGAGAACAGAAAGCTGTCGAGGAAAGATTAAAAGAAACTGCTAAAGCTATGATCCGGGATGGCATGCCTATTGATCTTGTTGAAAAGTATACACAACTCTCTCCGGAAGCTATTTCTAAAATAGTAACTAATCAGCAATCTCGTGTATGAATCTTTCTAATGGATATTTATAACTATATAACATTTGCCAGAGAACTTAGAAAGCATGAGTAAAAAAAGTGAAGAGTGTAAGATAGAAGCAAAAACTCCTTGATACCCATACCGAGTATCAAGGAGTTTTTTATTTGCCATCATACCATATCCGCTTTGCTTGCAATGTCTGCTGGAATCTGAATTCCCAGAATTTCAGCATCTTTCTTATTGATCACAATGGTATATTCTTTCTGATGCTGGATGGCAGCAGTTTCTGGTTTCACTTTACCATCTAAGATATCTGCTGCCAACTGTCCAGTCTGTTTCCCCAGTTTGTAATAATCTACGGAAAGAGCTGCCAGAGCGCCATCTTTAGCCATAATATCGGCCCCTACAATGACAGGAATCTTATTGGCATCGGTGATTTTCATCAAGGTCGGAATGGAAGACGCCAGTGTATTATCGGTAGGAACATAAATATAATCTACCTTCCCCACCAGAGATTCTGCCACCTGCTGGATGTCATTTACATTGTTGACAGTCCGTTCTTCCACATGAAGGTCGTGTTTTTTGCAATAGTCCTTCATCATATTGGCCTGTACTTCACTATTGACTTCGCTGGAGCAATAAATGAGACCTACATTTTTGGCATTTGGCACCAACTGTCCTGCCAGTTCCATTTGGGCATCCATGGAAGCCAAATCGCTGACGCCGGTCAAATTGCCACCTGGCTTTTCGTCATTCTGCACCAGTTTTGCCGTGGTGTAATCGGTAATAGCAGTTCCAACAATCGGAATATCTTTGATTTCATTGGCTGCTGCCTGCGCTGCTGGTGTTGCAATCGCACAAATCAACTTCGGCTTTTCAGATTTGAAACGGGACACAATGGTTTTCAGGTTCGACTGATCGCCCTGGGCATTTTCCTGGTCAATTTCCACCTTATCCGGACCATAGCCTCTTTCTTTCAGGCCATCCACAAAACCGCGATTGGCTTCATCCAAAGAACCGTGTTGTACAATCTGTACCACACCGATTTTCATCTTGCCTGCCGTATCTCCGCTTTTGGCTCCCTCATTCCCGCATCCTCCATATACGAGAGCAGCGGCGGCCAAAGCAGCTGCCATACTGATTTTCATCCAAGTTTTCATTGTGCATTGCTTCCTTTCCTTGTTATAGGTTTCTCAGGTTGCTCAGGGTTCTCAAGTTTCTCAGGTTTTCCTGGTACGAACTGTCGCCCATTGCCATTCTATGATATTTGCGGCGCTTTATAAGCTGTGCGCCGCCACCATCACTTCTCACTTCTAACTACTCACTTCTCACTGCTTTATTTAATATATTCCTCTTCCAGCTGTGCCATGGTACCATCGGTTTCCAGTTCTGCCAGGAAGAAGTTGACGTAGTTCAAGAGGTCCTGGTCTCCTTTCGCCATAAGAACGCCGAAGCGGCTCTTAGTGAAAGGTTTGTCTACCAATGGAGCAGCCAGTTTGTTATTCATTCTTACATATTTTCTAGCTTCCATGGTTTCTGTAATCATAATATCTGCTTTGCCTTCCGCGATAAGCCCTGGAATTTCTGCATTCTGTTCATGAACCACCAGTGTGGCATGAGGCAGGTGAGCAATGGCAAATTTCTGATTGGTTCCGCCTGGATTGACCATGACTTTCACTTCTGGGCGATCCAAATCGGCAATGGACTGGTATTTTCCTTCTTCCCCTGCCCGGCAAAGAATGGTCTTGCCAAAGAGAAGATATCCATCGGACATAGCCATGGTACGTTCTCTATCAAAGGTCCGGGTGATGCCGCAAAGGGCCACATCAAATTTCCCCTCCTGGGTGTCCTGCGATAAGGTCTTCCATGTCGTAGGTACGTATTCCACCTTCACATGAAGGCTGTCGGCCAACTTCTGAGACAGTTCTGCATCAAATCCTTCATACTGTCCGGTTTCCTGATTTTTGTAAGACATAGGACGATAGTCCCCTGTGGTTCCGATACGAATGGTTCCACGTGCTGCAATATCTTCCAAATGAGCAGCCCATGCTTCACAGCTGCCTCCCAATGCCACGCCAGCTGCCACCAAAGCAGCCACTCCATACTTCATCCAACTTTTCATCTTCTATCCTTCCTTTCTACTTTTATATAAGGTTCTGTTGGTATTATTTTCTTTTGAGAAATATATCACCACGAACCGCGCTCATCAGATTCTACTTCCCCGCTAGTGCGAGCTATCCCCCCTGCCCCCTTCCAGAGGAAGAGGGTAGCCACTACTACTCTTACCGCTAAAATCAAGGAGTACAAATATAATATCCGCGGCGCTTTATAAGCTGTGCGCCGCCACCATCACTTCTAACTTCTCACTACTCACTTCTCACTGCTTTTACTATTCTACAATAGTCGCATCCTTATATTCATCAGGAATCTTAATGCCCAGGAGTTCTGCGTTTTTCTTATTGATGATGACTTCGTACACTTCTGGATCCTGAACGGCGGTGTCTTCTGGTTTAATCTTGCCTGCCAGAATGTCAGCTGCCATGTGGCCAGCCTGGACACCGGATTTATAGAATTCCACAGAAAGGGAAGCCAGGGCGCCATCGCGGGCCATGCTATCAGCTCCTACGATAACCGGAATTTTCGCAGGGTCAGTGACTTTCACCAAGGTCGGAATGGAGGAAGCCAGCACGTTATCGGTGGGGACATAAATGAAATCTACCTGTCCTACCATAGATTCTGCCACCTGCTGGATATCATTTACGGAAGAAACGGTCCGTTCTACCACGGTGAGTCCAATGGATTCCGCATGTTTCTTTGCCTGGTTGGCCTGGATTTCGCTATTCACTTCACTGGAGCAATAGAGAAGGCCCATGGTCTTAGCATTGGGTACGAAAACCTTACCCATATCGACCTGCTTTTCTACAGGACCGCGGTCGTTGACGCCGGTGACATTGGTTTCTGGTTTGGCATTGGATTTAACCAATTTGGCGGTTTCAAAGTCGGTAATGGCACATCCAACAATCGGGATATCCTTGATTTCATTGGCTACAGCTTGTGTGGCCGGGGTGGAAATACCGAAAATGATGTCTGGCTTATTGCTCTTGAAACGAGAAGCAATGCTCTTCAGATTGGACTGGTCCCCCTGGGCATTCTGCTGGTCTACTTCTACTTTATCGGGTCCAAAACCTTTTTCTTTTAGCCCATCAATCATGCCTTTGTTGGCTGCATCCAGAGAACCATGCTGCATAATCTGCACCACAGCGACCTGTTTCTTTCCGGAGGATTTGCTACTCGATGCGGCCTGGTCACCGCAACCACCATACATCAATGCCATACCTGCCAATGCTGCTACAATTCCTGCTTTCATCCATTTTTTCATATTGATTTCCTCTCTTCTTTTCTACTATGCTACTACTTGGTTATGTATCACTGCCAACGAAGGACCAATAAAAAAGTCCCTTGCTTCCAATAAGCAAGGGACGATGTCATCGCGGTACCACCCAGATTACCTGAATAAAAACAAAAAGAGGATGGTACCCAAGGGACGGATTCACCGTGGTACCACCCTCATTCATCTTCATCAGATCAACTCTCGACTTTGTAACGCAAGTCACTCCGGCAAAACCTACTACAAATTCAGCTTTGCAGTTCAGGAAAGAACTTCCCTATTTCCTATTTACCAGTTTCCACCATGCCCGGCTCTCTTTGAAAATCAGATATAGGTACTTTTTTCCATCAGCACTTTTGTGATATGCGTTCATTGTATCCAATGATGATAGAAATGTCAAGCACTTTTTTGTGACTCGTGACTGGTGACTGGGGACTGGTGACTGGGGATTAGTAGCTAGGCCTTAGGGATTGGAAATAAGTGAGGAGTGAGGAATTAGGAGTGAGGAGTGGTGGAAGGGGCACACAACTCATAAAGCGCCCCAATACCCCTTTTTATAGAAAATACAAATTCAATGCAAGAATATCAGCCAAGTTTTTTAAAAATATAACTTCCGCCATTGGCATTCTTGGCTTGTTCGTAAGCCTTTTGCGCTTCAGAATAGCTACTATAAGGACCACCCACTTTTTCACTGGCTGGTTTATGGTCCTCATTTCCTTCCTGTCCTTTAGCTGCCATACCGATTCCGTTATTATGCCCCTGATTCATCCATACATTGTTTTTAATCACATAGTAACTGCTACCATCATAGTAATAGGAAAGCACTTTTTCACGACTATAACTTTTTCCTTTGGCAAGAGTCAGTCCAGCGTTATCTAGATTTTCTGTACTCCAATATAACCCTTGATCCGCTTTGTTGATATTTCCATTTGTATAATTCACACCTTTCCCATTATAGTAGGACCACACTTTAGCGCCCATACCGGTCAAGAAATCCTGAATGGTAGAATTCGTGCTGTCGTCGTCCTTTAACCAGGTGGACATGAACATCCCACGATTCCAGTTTTCATTTTGTGCACCGCCCGTACCACCGCCATCGGTGTATTTTTTCTGAAATTTCTGAATATATTCCAGAAAATCATTCAAGTTATAGTTCCCTGAAGTTTGCGAAGCTGCCACTTTCAGCAAGTTGGAACTATTTCCGAAAATGCTCTTGATGGAATCCGACAAGCCCCCCTGAGAATAGATGAATCCACCAATACCAACCACAATGGCTAGGAGCAAGGCGTATTCCACTAAATCCTGTCCTTTTTCCGCCATTTTCTTCCAAAATCTGCTCATATTTCTTTTTTCTCCTCGTTGTTATTAACGGTTTATTCTTTCTTTTTATTATACTAAATTTGAGAAGCTGGAGTCAACTAAAACGTAATCAGTTGGCAGTTGGCAGTTAACCGTCAACTGCTAACTGCCAACTGTTAACCGCTAACAACAAAAAGCACCAAATGACACAAAAGTCACTTGGTGCTTTTCATGATTTACGCTAATAGACACTAGCCATATCTGCTGGTTCGAAAAACCTGAGAAACTTGAGAACCCTTAGCAACCTGAGAAACTTTTTCCTCATCAGGAATCCCCACCATTTTTCTCAACACGTAACGCAGCAAGAGATATTATTCAATAATCATCAGCAGATCGCCGGATTCAATTCTCTGGCCTGCTTTGACGTGAATTTCACTGACAATGCCGTCGATTGGAGCGGTGATGGTGGTTTCCATCTTCATGGCTTCGGTAACAACTACCGGGTCGCCTTTCTTGACAGAGGAGCCTTTGTCTACCATCAGTTTGACCACGGAGCCGGAGAGGGTAGCGCCCACTTCACCTGGTACGTCTTTATCAGCTTTTCTAGAGGTAGCAGCCGATTCAGCCACGTGTGCATCATGGATTTTGATTTCACGAGGCATGCCGTTCAGTTCGAACTGGAGCTCTCTATTTCCTTCTGCGTCTGGTTTGGTGATGTTATCCAGTTTCACCAGCAGCATCTTACCTTCTTCGATGTCCACGCGGATTTCTTCGCCCATCTTCATACCAAAGAAATAGGTCGGTGTATCCAGCAGGGACAGGTCGCCGTATTTATGATAGCGTTCCATGTAGTCGGAGAATACTTTCGGGTAGATGCAGTAGGAAGAAACGTCTTCTTCTCTGGTGGGGATGTGTTTTTCTTTCATTTCCATCTTCACCTGTTCGAAGTCTACGTTTTCTGGCTGGCTTTCCAGATGCGGTTTCTGTCCGCGGAGAATGATCTGCTGCAGTTTTTCCGGGAATCCGCCGTAAGGTACACCCAGTTTGCCGTCGAAGAAATCAACTACAGACTGCGGGAAGTCCAGGGTATCGCCCTTTTCGTAAATATCCTGTTCGGTCAGATGGTTCTGTACCATGAAGAGGGTCATATCGCCTACCACTTTGGAGGACGGAGTAACCTTGATGATATCGCCAAACATCATATTCACTTTGGCATACATGCGGCATACTTCTGGCCACTGTTCGCCAAGGCCTACAGCGGTAGCCTGCTGACGCAGGTTGGAATACTGTCCGCCAGGCATTTCATGCTGGTATACGGTGGTGTTCGGGTTAGCCATCTTGGAGTCTACGCCCGCATAGTACGGACGAACGCCCTGCCAGTAACGGTCAATGGTTTCCAGTGCATCGATGTCCAGTTTTGGCTGGCGAGGATTGTTCTGCAGCGCATAGTACATAGAAGTCATAGATGGCTGGCTGGTGCCGTTGGAGAAAGCACTGGTAGCAACGTCGACGATATCAACGCCAGCGTCTACTGCTTTGGCATAGGAGTACAGGGTGCATCCGCCGCCTTCATGGCTGTGGAGATGAATCGGAAGATCTACCGCATCTTTCAGTGCGGAAATCAGCGCATAAGCAGCTTCTGGTTTCAGAAGGCCAGCCATATCTTTGATAGCGATGATGTTGGCACCGGCATTTTTCATTTCCTTTGCCAGGTCAGTGTAGTATTTCAAGGAATACTTCTGACGGTTCGGGTCCATGATGTCCCCGGTGTAGCAGAAGCATGCTTCGGCAATTTTGTTTTTCTTACGAACTTCGTCAATGGTGACGGTCATGTGGTTCAGCTGATTCAAGCAGTCGAAGATACGGAATACATCGATACCATTGTCTGCTGCCTGGTCAATGAAGTGACGAACTACATTTTCCGGATAGTTGGTGTAGCCAACGGTATTGGCACCACGGGTCAGCATCTGGAAGAGAATATTCGGTGCTGCTTTTCTCATCTGACGCAGTCTTTCCCACGGGCTTTCATCCAAGAAACGGTATGCCACATCGAAAGTAGCGCCGCCCCAGTTTTCAAAGGAGAAGAGCTGCGGTACATGGCAAGCGGTGTAATGGATGGCGTTCATGATGTCATGGGTTCTGACACGGGTAGCCAGGAGAGACTGGTGAGCATCTCTGTAGGTGGTATCCATGAACATAACTTCTTTCTGATCCATGACCCACTTAGCAAATTTGTCTGGTCCCAGTTCATCCAGGAGCTGACGGGTGCCCTTCGGTGCTTCCATCTTAGCAGCATCCAGAACCGGCAGCGGAGCGAAGTCCGGTTTTTCCTGATGGCCTGCACCAGCGTAGCCATTGACTGTGATATCACCGATGTAGGACAGAAGCTTGGTGCCACGGTCAGAAATCATATCTGGTTCCTGCAGGAGCCACGGGTTTCTATCGATGTAGTTGACATCGCAGAGGCCTTCCTGGAAATCTCTAGTGCGGAGCATATTCTGCAGGAAGTAAATATTGGTCTTCACGCCGGAAATACGGAATTCATTGAGGCAGCGAAGCATCTTATGAATGGTGTCTTTTGCATGCAAAGAGTGAGCTGTCACCTTAACCAGAAGGGAGTCATAGTAAGGGGTAATGACAGCACCTGCATAGGCAGTACCAGCATCGAGACGAATGCCAGGGCCGCCGCCGCTGCGGTACGCAATGATTTTACCGGTGTCAGGCATGAAATTATTCTGTGGATCTTCGGTGGTGATACGGCACTGGATCGCAACCCCTTTGTACCAGATTTCATTCTGCTGACCGATAGCAATTTCCGGTCCATCCAGAGCATAGCCTTCGGCAACAAGAATCTGGCTCTTTACGATATCCACATCGGTAATCATTTCGGTGACGGTATGTTCAACCTGCACACGAGGGTTGACTTCGATGAAATAGAAGTGCTTTTCATCCTGATCGACCAAGAATTCTACGGTACCCGCATTGAGGTAATGTACATTTTTCATGAGCTTTACAGCAGCCATGCAAATGTTATTTCGGAGTTCCTGCGGGAGAGACCATGCCGGAGCCATTTCGATGACTTTCTGATGACGACGCTGGATGGAGCAGTCACGTTCAAAGAGATGAACCACATTGCCGTGTTCATCGCCCATGACCTGTACTTCGATATGCTTCGGGTTCATGATGCAACGTTCTACATAGACTTCATCATCGCCGAATGCCATCTTCGCTTCACTTCTAGCACGGTTGTAGGCTTCTTCCAAATCTTCCATGCGGTCTACGTTTCTCATACCGCGTCCGCCGCCGCCATTAACCGCTTTGATCATCACAGGGAAACCATATTTTTCAGCAAAAGCCTTCACTTCTGCAAAATCATGGACAGCTCCCTTGGTGCCTGGAATCATCGGAATGCCCGCTTTTTCTGCCTGAATACGAGCATTGACCTTATCACCGAACATAATGAGGTGTTCTACCTTCGGTCCGATGAAAATAATGCCTTCTTCTTCGCAGCGCTGTGCCAATTTCGCATTTTCAGCCAGGAAACCATAGCCAGGATGGATAGCGTCTACATCGTGTTCCTTACAAATGCGGATAATATCTTCAATATCCAAGTACGCATCAATCGGCTTGTCACCTTCACCAACCAAGTATGCTTCATCTGCCCGGTTGCGGTGCAGAGACAGGATATCTTCCTTAGAATAAATAGCTACGGTGCGAATCCCCAATTCACTGCAGGCTCGGAATACACGAATAGCGATTTCGCCACGATTGGCGACCAGTACCTTATGAATACGTCTCATACAATTCTCCCTTACTACAATTGATACACCACAGGTGCACATTCTTATGAGTGACCAGCGAGTGGTGATCGGTGACTGGTCAGTATAAAATACCCCAGTCACCAGTCACTAGTCTACCAGTCACCACGTAACTAATTCACATAGACGCTTCTTATACCACGTCATATGATATCATTGTACTAACTGTAGTCCACAAATTCAATAGCCCTGTTTAAATAAGTATCAATTACCTTTTCAATAAATGAAATAAATAGGATACTTATTTATTTGAAAATATGCATTAATTGAGATTAATCCATATTGGTGCATGTGTTGCTGTATTCATTTTGACTTTCATATCATTTAACGCCGTGTAACGCCGTGTGAGATTTATTTTCTTTCATGTATTTTATAAAAAGGGTATTATTGTGCTGATTTCTTATTTCTAACAATTCAATTCTAAGGCTTCTCTAAGGGTTATTATTCTGCCATGGGCAACAATCAAGCATACGACTTGAACGCTAAAAACGGGTTATATATGGTTATGTTCTTTCCTATAACCTCATATAATTCAAATTTCCAGCCCTGGAAATACCATTTTAAATCGATATACTCTATCCGCAAATGGTATTTAAAGTAAATAGCAAATCCATTTGTGCACCAACAGACACCAGTGCTTTCATCGTGGCGTCATTTCGACCGGTCGAAATGACGATACAGATAATTCCGCTTTTCTTAACAATAACCATGTCGCGGATAAAATGATGTCCTACGGACCTATCATTAGTATTTAAAATCTCCCAATTCTATTGATGACATCTAATGGAATCGCTATTTTAGGGGTGGGAAGTTTGAGTTTAAGCAACACACTATCCCAACGCAAAAAGCGGGTTATACAAGGTTACGTTCTTACCAAATAACCTCATATAACCCGCCCGTAGGGCTAACCTTCTATGCCCTTGACACCAGCGTTTTGCATAGAAATGATACCAAAGGAAACGTTATCTGCTCAAAATCTGATTTCCCTTTTCGATGTTCTTATGAATCATAGCCAGGCACGCTTTGAACTTCGCCATTTCTTCCTCAGTCAGTGGATATTCCATGACTTCTTCCACACCATTGATACCAATGAGAGCCGGCACGCCGCAGAATACGTCGTGTTCACCATATTCTCCATCCAATTCTACCGAGCAAGGAAGGATACGCTTTTCATCATGGAGCACGGTACGCACCAAGGTAGCTGCTGCAGAAGCGATGCCGTATTCGGTGCAGAACTTGCCACTATAGGTCACCCAACCGCCCTTAATGGCTGTTTCCTGTACCTTATCTTTATCGAAAACAAAACGGGGATCCTCTTCCATGTCCTTCAGAGACTTGCCATAGAAATTAATCAAAGACCATGGCACAATCTGAGATGCCCCATGTTCGCCCAGCATGAAAGCAAAGAAACCACGAGAATCGAGGCCTGTCTGGTCAGAAATGGCATGAATCAGACGAGAAGAATCCAGGAGCGTACCGGTCCCCATGACACGCCCTCTCGGCAGACCAGACAACTTCTGAATCAGGTGAGCAATCACATCGCAAGGATTGGTGATGGAAATAAAAATACCCTTGAAACCAGCGGCCATGACCTTAGGCACATAATCTGCCACCTGACGCACACTATTTTCCAATTCATCATCCCGGTTGCCGGTAGCACAAAGGGTAATATCCCCCACGGCATTGACAATGATATCGCAGTCCGCAAGACCGGCATAATCTGCGATTTTATATACAGAATGATTCGGCATGTACATCACCGCATCATTCAAATCCTGACATTCACTGATGACCTTCGATTCCTGTAAATCGCAAAGACGAATTTCATCGGCAATCCCCATCATGCCCAAACAAAAAGCTACATGAGCCCCTACATGGCCCAAACCTACCACGCCTACAACTCTTTTCTTCAACATAAGGCTTCCTCCTTTTTTACTTAACCAGTGGCTAGTGACTCGTGACTAGTCATTAGAAAAACATTTCTAGCCATGAGTTATCAGTCTACCAGCTAGTATTCCTGCCCAGACAGGAATACTACTTGCAAATGTAACATACTTAATGCGAAAAAATCAACAAAATGATAGTAAATGAAACACATGACCATGCTATAATAAAACCACCTTCCTAGAAGGGAGGTGATTCCCATGGAAGGATTTATCTCTATTCTTTCGTCGTTGTGGGCGAACCTGCTCGCCCCTGGATTGGTCGCTATATTTACTTGGTGGCTTAACCAGAAAAGCAAAAAATAGGCAGGAAAAAAGGGTGGTTCGCCAGCCACCCTTTTTTTGTTCCCCGGTTATCCCCGGAAGAACTTATCTCTATTCGATATAGATATTATACCACTACCTTAAGAAAAGGGAAAGTAAATTTCTTTTATACTAAAGATTCAAAAGGTTCTGGATCCATGTCCCTCTAGTCTTTCCACAGCAGCAGAACCCCTAAGAGCCCCTTCCTCAGGAAGGGGCAGGCTCGCTTGCGAGCCGGGGATAGGTCGATGAAGAAGAGTTGTTTAACCAGCCGCCTTCGCAGGACGCCGACAGCGCTATGTGCCTCATCACAATACATCTCGCTAGTGCGAGCTATCCCCCCTGCCCCCCTTCCCAAGGAAGAGGGTAACCGCTAGTACTTCCACCGCTACAGAACCCCAATCCCTAAGGCCTAGTTACTAATCCCTAGCTACCAGTCACTAGTCACCGGTCACCAAACTGTGCTAAAATAATGGAAATCATTTCTATCTGTTGTAATGCTATTCAGTTACGACTTTGAGTGAGTAATCATGATTCTGTTAGAGATTAGAAGGTTCCTCGAATGTGCCAACAGGTACTAACGTTATCACCTCGTTCAAGAAACCTGAGAACCCTGAGCAGCCTGAGAACCTTGAGCCCCCTGTAACCACCAGCGGAATCGTACTTACTAACTCAAATCGACAACTAAGCCGCATTCAATGAAAGGAGAACCTATCATGAGCATGCTCAAGGAATTCAAAGATTTTGCCCTCCGCGGCAACGTAGTAGACATGGCAGTAGGCGTTGTTATTGGCGCTGCCTTCGGGAAAATTGTTTCTTCCCTGGTGAATAACATCATCATGCCCCCGCTGGGCTACCTCTTAGGAGGCATTGACTTCTCCAACCTGTTCCTCCCCCTCAGCACCGCTCCTGTTTCTACCCTGGCCGAAGCGAAAGAACTGGGCATTCCTGTCATCGCCTATGGGGAATTTTTGAACGCCGTCATTGACTTCCTCATCATCGCCTTCGTCATCTTCATCGCCATCAAACAGATCAACCGCTTCTTCCCGAAACCAGCACCGAAAGAAGCTCGCAAATGCCCGTACTGCAAAGAAACCATCGCCGACGACGCCACCCGCTGCCCGCACTGCACAGCGGAGTTGAAATGAATCCGTTTGTCTCATTTAGCATTTAAAAGGGATGTTAAAAGGTTATTATTCTACTGAATTGAATATCTAACAAAGAGAAATACCGCTCGCATCTAGGTTATAAAAGGTTATAAAAGGTTATAACAATCCATGCTCATAACTATTCCAATAACCTTTTATAACCTCGACGGAAGCGGTATTTCTCTTTGTTAAACTATCCAATGCTACAGAATAATAACCTTTTGGTATCCGCTTACATGATAAAAGAAATAAAACGTTTTATCGATAATCCCCTTTTATAAAATATGCGGCGCTTCATGAATGTTATGCGCCGCCACCTTCATTTCTAATTCCTAATTCCTAATTTCTCATTGCCTTTTTCTAGTTGACCGAAACCGTCAGAGCCAGTATAATAGAAAGCGTCAATTCATGCGAGCGTGGCGGAATTGGTAGACGCACAGGATTTAGGATCCTGCGCCTTGTGCATGGGGGTTCGAGTCCCTTCGCTCGCACCAAAAAGGCCGAATTTTCTTTTTCAGGAAATTCGGTCTTTTTTATTGTGAAAATAGGCGTATCAGGCCATGCTGTTAAGGATTTGCGTTAATAGGTATTGGCTGATCATTAAATCACTTTTTTGAAAATAATTGTTGAACAAGCGGTAAGTCGCGTTCCCCCTTGGAGAAGGTAATGCTGTTAAGTTAAGGATTTGCGTTAATAGACATGATTCCGCTAGTGGGGACAGGCTCCAAAGTTTCTAAGG
>CAKQBK010000048.1 GCA_934216155.1 uncultured Dialister sp. | reverse complement strand
ATTCTACGGATTTCTATTTCTAACATAGAAACAAGTAGATAGGCGACAGGGGTATGAAAGGTTATAAAAGGTTATGGGAATACGGTTTTCATATAACCTTCTATAACCTTTATAACCTTGTCACTGGCGATAAAGGGAAATGTTTCACAGAAGAAAGCAGTAGAGTGGCAACCTTTAGAGTTATGTTTCACGTGAAACGATAACTATGAAGGTTATGATTCTACTGATTTCTATTTCTAACATAGAAACAAGCGGATGGGCGACAGGGTTATGAAGGGTTATAAAAGGTTATAGGAATACGGTTTTCATATAACCTTCTATAACCTTTATAACCTTGTCACTGACGATAAAGGGAAATGTTTCACAGAAGAAAGCAGTAGAGTGGTAACCTTTAGAGTTATGTTTCACGTGAAACGATAACTATGAAGGTTATGATTCTACTGATTTCTATTTCTAACATAGAAACAAGCGGATGGGCGACAAGTGGTATGAAGGGGTATAAAAGGTTATGGGAATACGGTTTTCATATAACCTTATATAACCCTTCATAACCTTGTCACTAACAATAACAGGAAATGTTTCACAGAAGAAAGCAGCAGAATAGTAACCTTTAAAATTATGTTTCCCGTGAAACATGTCTCTATCCGTTTCACGCCCTAATCCCTAATCCCCAGTCACCAAATTTATTTGACAATTCCCTCTACAGGTTGTATAAATAAATTGAAAATAATTTTCAATAAGGAGGACATATGTCAGATACATTTTGGGGACTTTTTATCCCCTTTCTTGGTACTTCATTGGGGGCGGCTTGCGTATTTTTTATGCGAGGTGAAATGAACCGCACGGTGCAGCGAGGACTCACTGGTTTTGCGTCCGGTGTCATGGTGGCTGCTTCTATTTGGAGTCTATTGATTCCGGCGTTGGAGGAATCGGCGCCGCTGGGGAAATGGGCTTTTCTTCCTAGTGTCATTGGTTTCGGTGTCGGCATGGCATTTTTACTGTTGTTGGATCACTTGATTCCTCATTTGCATATGCATGCAGACAAAGCGGAAGGGCCTCGGAGTCATTTACAAAGAACCACCATGTTGGTCCTGGCGGTGACTCTTCACAACATTCCTGAAGGAATGGCGGTAGGCGTTGTCTATGCGGGCTTCTTGGTGGGCCACGGGGATATCACTGCCGCTGCGGCCATGGCCCTTTCCATTGGTATCGCCATTCAGAATTTCCCGGAAGGAGCCATTATTTCCATGCCTCTCAAATCGGCAGGCATGGGAAGTTTCAAATCCTTCGTAGGTGGTGTCCTTTCCGGTGTGGTAGAACCTATCGGTGGCGTATTGACCATCCTGCTCACTGCCATGGTGGTGCCTATGATGCCTTACCTGCTTTCCTTTGCTGCCGGTGCTATGCTCTATGTGGTAGTAGAAGAATTGATTCCAGAAATGTCCGCCGGAGAACACTCCGACGTAGGCGTCATCTGCTTCGCCATTGGCTTCATGGTCATGATGGCCTTGGATGTGGCGCTTGGATAAAGGCAGTGAGGAGTTAGGAATGAGGAGTGAGGAGTGAAGGCCGGCGAGCACTTCGTATTGCTCTTATACCGATTGGTATCTAGCTGCATGATTTCTTTTTATATAGCTCGCCGAAGATGGAGAAGAGATAGAGTCATGTTTCACGGGAAACATTTTATTTTGCCATCTCCATTGACTTTTATATCAGGAATGATACAATACTATTAGAAAGCGAAATGGCATAGATCGCCAATACAAAACGCCAGGGGAGTGATGACCCCTGGCGTTTTGCTATGCGCTGATGAGACGCATCTGGCTAGTTGCCACGTTGCAGTTCTACGGATACTGCACTAGCACCTGTAGTATCAAATTGGCGAGAATACTTCCCAAAATACTGATACACAGTTCAAGTAGAAAATAGCGAAATGACAAACGCCTCCCTTCTTGCCTGTTTGGCGTGATGAAAGCCGTGGCATCTGTAGCATATCATATCTATTTCAAAAGAGATAGGTTTGGTTGATAGAAAGGTTACGGGAAAAACGGTATTCCCATAACCTTTTATAACCATTTATAACCTTGTCACTGGCGATAGCAGGGAAATGTTTTACAGAAGAAATTAGCAGAATAATAACCTTTATAACCATGTTTCCCGTGAAACATGACTCTATCGATTTCCCTAAAATGACCCCTATTCGATTCTAAAAATTGTATAAAATTCCAAATTTCCTCTTGCAAAATGGGAGCGAGGGTTTTATAATGCAAACATCAAATTCATATTGGTGGATGAAGCATGCGGGAGAAAGCCGCAGGAGACACTGATTCATTATTTGGAATTATTCTTAGATTTTTATACGAAAAGAGGAATAAAATCCGAGAATAGTAACTATTTGAGGATTTTATTGACGAAGGTTCGTGAAAAAATCTTTATAATTCCAAATTCTGTGAATGAATCAGCGTCTCCGATAGGCTTACCGAAGGAGTAACACTCTCAGGTATCTTCCCAGATAGTACCGTATGTGGACACACTCTGGAGAGTCTCATAAAAGAGCGCCGAAGGTGTAAGGATTCATTTGGATCCCAATCTCTCAGGCAAAAGGACAGAGAATAAGCGTCACATCTTTTTGTGATTGTTAAGGTAGACAATGCCGGCTTCCAGAGTTTTTATTTTGGAATGCCGGCTTTTTTGTATCTTACTTTTTCAGGAGGGGGACGTTTAAAAATGGATTTGTTAAACATGGATATGTTGAATGCGGTAGACAGCTTTATCTGGGGACCGCCGCTTCTGGTTCTTCTGGTAGGAACCGGGATTCTTCTCACATTGAGATTGAAACTGTTGCAGGTGGTTCATTTACCGAAAGCACTGAGCTTGATTTTCAAAGCCCAGAATGCAGGACACGGGGATATTGATTCCTTCAAAGCCCTTTGTACAGCTCTTTCCGCGACAGTTGGTACAGGAAATATCGTCGGTGTAGCCACTGCGATTGCAGCCGGTGGCCCGGGGGCTATTTTCTGGATGTGGATGGCCGCTTTCTTCGGAATGGCCACCAAGTATGCAGAAGGTCTCCTGGCAGTGAAATACCGTGAAGTAGATGCCAAAGGCGAAATCGCTGGTGGCCCGATGTTCTACATCAAAAACGGTATGGGTCCGAAATACAAATGGTTGGGAACTCTCTTCGCTGTATTCGGCGTACTGGTTGCTTACTTCGGTATCGGTACTTTCGCTCAGGTGAACTCTATTGTAGATATCACAAAAATGACCATTGGTCTGGATCCGATGTGGACCGCTATCATTCTGACCGCTCTGGTAGCAGCTATCACCCTTGGGGGGCTGCAGTCCATCGCGAAAGCGGCTTCCAAAATCGTTCCAGCTATGGCAGTGATTTACTTTATTTCAACAATCGGTGTTCTTTGCTTCTTTGCTGATCAGGTACCAGCAGCGATTGAAATGGTTATTTCCAATGCATTTACTGGAACCGCAGCCGCTGGCGGCTTCCTTGGTTCCACTATCATGTTGGCTATGAGAAATGGTATTGCCCGTGGCGTATTCTCCAACGAATCCGGCCTGGGTTCCGCTCCTATCGTAGCAGCCGCTGCTAAAACCAAATGGCCTGCAGAACAGGGCTTGATTTCCATGACAGGTACTTTCATTGATACCATCATCATCTGCACACTGACTGGTCTCACCATTGTCGTATCCGGCGAATGGATGAATGGTCTCAATGGGGCAGCTCTGACCAATGCAGCATTCAAAGATGCATTCCCGCTCTTCGGCGGCTACATGCTTATGGTTGGTCTGGTACTGTTTGCATTCACCACCATCCTTGGATGGAACTACTACGGTGAACGTTGCATGATTTACCTCTGCGGCACCAAAGGTGTACTTCCTTACCGCGTAGTATTTATCGCACTGGTCGCAAGTGGCGCATTCCTGAAACTTGAAGCCATCTGGGTTCTGGCAGATATCGTCAATGGACTCATGGCTATTCCTAACCTGATTGCCCTTCTGGCTCTCTCCGGTGTCGTTGTGAGAGAAACAGCAAAATATTTCGACCACTTAGAAACTGGTAAAGAATATGAAGAATATGAAGATCTGGATCCCAGCAAGGAAAAATTGTCCGAAGCTTCCAAAAGCGTAGTGGACTAGCATCAGGTCATACACATACATATTACTTCCATCGGAAGGTTTTCCCATTTTCCTTCCCCTCGGATTTAATATGACACCCCATCCGGCTCAGGGCACCCTGGGGGATAAGCCCTCCTAAACTGATCCTTCAGGGTATGCCGGGCTCCGAGGAAGATTCCCAGAAAGTCTTCCCCGGAGCGGAGGCCCTATTTTAATAAATGAGGAAATATAAGTTAGCAGTTAGCTGTAGGCAGCCATGTTTCACGTGAAACATGCGATATGGTGACTGGTGGACTAGTGACTCGTGACTGGAAAAGACACCAGTTCCTAATCCCCAATCCCTAATCCCTAGCTACCAATCCCTAATTTCTAGTCACTAGTCACTGGCTACCCGTATCAATTACATCTTTGTGGCCATGCCATAGAGAGCAAGGACGCTCGCAAGAAGACATCTTCTTTGCGGGCCTTTTTAAATGCAGTGAGGAGTTAGGAATGAGGAGTGAGGAGTGAAGGCGGCGAGCGCATCGAATTACTCTTATATGGATATATTCGTATAGCACCGAGTTCGTTTCTATATGCTCGCCGATTTTATAGTTAGCAGTAAACAGATACTTGATCTGCCTACTGCTAACTGCCAACTGCTTACCATATAAAAGGGGTATTGGGGCGCTTTATAAGTTGTGCGCCCCTTCCACCACTCCTCACTCCTCACTCCGCACTGAAGTATAAGTTTCCTGTGAAACATGACTCTAGCGGAAAACTCCCATAGTCAGTATATCCCAGGCTCATGACCTGTGAATATAGACCGTTATGTCCCGGTCGATTTCCTAGTAGAGGGAATTCAGAAGCTTGTTTCTTGAAAAGAAATCAAAAAGGCATACAGTTATTTTTATACCAGCTATGGCTGGAAAGGCGTCAAGGAAGGCACAGAAAATGATATTTCTGTGCCTTTTTTCGTAGGAACCTCGTACTCGCCGAGGCTCTGAGCCCATGATGCGAGTGATGCTGTGAAGGAAAGGATCTTTTGAGACAGGTTTCTCCGGTTGCTCAAGTTTCTTAGGTGGCTCAAGTTCCCCAAACGAGATAATAATGCTAGCGTTTATCAGCTCATTCGAGGAACGTAAGAACCTTGAGAACCTTGAGAACCTTGAGAAACCTGAGAAACCTGAATCACCAGCCGTAGCAACGGACGTTCATTCTACGAGTAACAGCATTTCAAATAAAGGGGGATTTTAAGATGGATATGGCTACAATCAACTCCGTGGTCAATGAAATTGACAGCCTCGTATGGGGCCCTATCATGCTTACCCTATTGGTAGGCACCGGCGTGTATCTCACATGCCTATTGAAATTTAGAACCTGGCGAAACCTGCCCTATGCAATCGGCAGTGTACTTTCCAAAGAAGCCCGCACCCAGAAGCGCGGCACCGGCGACGTATCTCCGTTTTCCGCACTCATGACCGCCCTGGCTGCCACCATTGGTACTGGTAACATCGTCGGCGTTGCTACCGCTATGTTTGCCGGCGGTCCTGGCGCACTGGTATGGATGTGGATCTCCGCATGCTTCGGCTTGACCTCCAAATTTTCCGAATGTATGCTGGCTATCAAGTACCGTGAAGTGAATGCAAAAGGCGAAATGAAAGGCGGCCCGATGTTTACCATGAAGAACGGTTTCAAAAATAAGAAACTGGGCAGTGTCATGGGATTCCTGTTCGCACTCTTTGCTGTCATCGCTTCCTTTGGTATCGGCAACATGACCCAGGCCAATTCTATTTCCGGAGCTGTGAAAACCACCTTCGGTATGCCACTGGAAATGTGCGGTGTCATTCTCACCATTCTGTCTCTGATTATCATCGTTGGCGGTATCAAAACCATTTCCAAAGTATCTTCTGTAGTTGTACCAGCCATGGCTTTCTTCTATGTCATTGCCGGCCTGCTTTGCATTATCATCAATATTGAAAATATTCCACACGGTCTCTATTTGATTTTCATGATGGCCTTCGACCCACAGGCAGTGGGTGGCGGCGTCCTTGGTGGCATCACCGCTTCTGTGATGAATGCCATTCGTTTCGGCGTCGCTCGTGGGTGCTTCTCCAATGAAGCTGGTATGGGCTCCGCTGCTATCACCGCAGCCGCTGCTACCACCGACGATCCAGTCCGTCAGGGCTACATCAATATGACCGGTACCTTCTGGGATACCATCGTTGTGTGCACCATCACTGGCCTCACCATTGCTTCCTCTGGCGTTCTTGGCACCGTTGGCGCCGATGGCAAACCTCTCAAAGGGGTAGAACTCACCATGGCTGCCTTCTCCACCAACATTGGTGAAATTGGTTCTCTCATTGTAGCTGTAGGTATCATTCTCTTCGCCTTCTCCACCATCCTTGGTTGGGAATACCACGGTGAAAAAGCATGGGAATACCTTTTCGGAACCCATAAATACAACATGGTCTATCGTGTCGTATTTTCCCTGGTTGTCTATGTAGGTGCTACCCAGACCCTGGATCTGGTATGGAACCTTTCCGATATTGCTAACGCCCTCATGGCTATTCCAAACCTGATTTCCATGCTCATCCTTTCCCCAGTCATCAAAGAAGAAGTGGAACGCTTCCAGATCGTACTGGAAAAAGAAAAAGCAGCCAAAGCAGCTGCCCTGGCAGATGGAAAAGAACATGCCCATGTATAAGAATGGGCGACTAGTAGACTAGTGACTGGTGACTAGGAAATATAGGCCAAGTCACTAGTCACGAGTTACTCACATGGATTCCATCGTTGTCCCCCCTCACTTCCCAAAGAAGTGAGTTCAACCCCTATCCTGTTCCTCTGAATTCCAACAGGATAGGGGATTTTTATGTGCTATCGGTTTTGGGATAGAGTCATGTTTCACGGGAAACGTGAATAATAACCTTTACTACTATCGTTTCCCGTGAAACATGATGATAAGTTGGCTAATCACATATCTCACGTCACCATTTTCCTCCTTTAAAGACCGTAAAATATAGTCTCTTTTTATGATTGGGTCAATTTTTAAAAATGGCTATCAAAAGTAAAAACTAATAAGTGTATATAATTATTATATTATTTCTATTGAAATTTATTGAAAATAAAGTGTATACACAAAAGATATAAATAGAAAGTATAACGTAAAGGATAATAAAAATAGCGTATATATAGCACGAAGTAGTACTTTATCATACTAAAAGGTTCACAATGTAGAAATTGCGAAAATCAGGGGTATTGCAATTCAAAAATTCTAGTGTATAATCTAGATAAATCACTTGAGGACCTAGGAATTCAGAAAACAGATTCTCAGTGACACAATGTATGTGCCGCATACTACATAAGGTGGATGAAGTACACTGAAAAACGAAAGCCATCCGGTTTTCTGCCGAAGGAGTAACACTATCAGGCGTTCATGTTAGAACACGAAACTGTGTACGGACACAACTCTGGAGAGGCTCGCTGAAAAGATGCGAGCGCCGAAGGTGTTAAGGAGTTTCACCCGTAGAAACTCTGAATCTCTCAGGCAAAAGGACAGGGCTGGCACTTGGGTAACTCCCTCGTTTTCGTATACACGAATCGAATCGCCAGCTTCAGTCTCTTCACTAGACTGAGTGCGGCGATTTTTTGTTTAGTAAATAACAATAAGTATTTACGGGAACAAGGGGGATTTTATTATGGATATGGCATCGATCAATCAACTTGTAGGTGAGCTTGACAGCTTCGTTTGGGGGCCTGTCATGCTCTGTCTTCTGGTAGGAACTGGTATCTACATGACTTTGAAGCTTCGCTTCCTCACATGGAGAAACCTTCCATATGCATTAAAAAGTGTATTTTCTAAGAGATCCCGCACCACCCAGGTGGGTAGCGGTGACGTATCTCCATTTTCCGCTCTGATGACCGCTCTGGCAGCTACCATTGGTACTGGTAACATCGTCGGTGTTGCGACTGCTATGTTCGCTGGCGGTCCTGGTGCACTGGTTTGGATGTGGATTTCCGCTTGCTTCGGTCTGACCACCAAGTTCTCTGAATGTCTCTTGGGCTTCAAATTCCGTGAAGTCAATGCCAAGGGAGAAATGAAAGGTGGCCCGATGTTTGCTATGAAGAACGGCTTCAAAAATAAAAAGGCCGGCCTCTTCTGCGGCGCTGCTTTCGCACTCTTCGCTGTACTGGCTTCTTTCGGTATCGGCAACATGACCCAGGCAAACTCCATTTCCACCGCTGTTAGTACCACATTCGGTGTATCCAATGAAATCGTTGGTGTAGCTCTTACCGTGATGACCCTGGCCGTTGTAGTTGGTGGTATTACTTCTATTTCCAAAGTATCTTCTGTAGTTGTTCCTGGCATGGCTGTGTTCTACATCCTGGCTGGCCTGGCTTGCATCGTACTGAACATTGAAAACATTCCTCATGGTCTGTATCTGATTCTGATGATGGCATTTGATCCTACCGCTGTAGAAGGCGGCGTGGTTGGTACCATTACCGTTTCTGTAATGAACGCTATGCGTTACGGTGTCGCTCGTGGTTGCTTCTCCAACGAAGCTGGCCTTGGTTCCGCTGCTATCTCTGCAGCTGCTTCCACCACTGACCATCCTGCAAGACAGGGTTATGTTTCCATGACCGGTACTTTCATTGATACCATCGTAGTTTGCACCATTACTGGTCTCACCATTGCTTCCTCTGGCGTTCTTGGCACCATGGGTGCTGACGGCAAGCCACTCACCGGCGTAGCTCTCACCATGGCAGCTTTCTCCTCCAACATTGGCGTCATTGGTTCTTACATCGTTTCCATCGGTATCATCCTCTTCGCTTACTCCACCATTCTCGGCTGGGAATACAACGGTGAAAAAGCTTGGGAATACCTCTTCGGTACTCACAAATACAACATCATTTACAGAGTGATTTTCTCCCTGGTTGTGTATGTAGGCGCTACCCAGACACTGGATCTGGTTTGGAACCTTTCTGATATTGCAAACGCTCTCATGGCTATTCCAAACTTGATCTCCATCCTGGTTCTCTCTCCAGTCATCAAAGAAGAAGTTCTTTCCTTCCAGGCTGTGATTGAAAAGGAAAAAACAGCAGCTAAAGCAGAAGCAGTAGAAGAAGCTAACGCTACTGTAAAAATGTAATGGGTGAAAAGAATCTATAAAAAGTAACAACTTGAATCAAAAAATTCCTCTTGTGCAAATATGAGATAGACAAACGGTTCCGTTCTTTTGAATGGAACCGTTTTTTCTATAAAAAGCGGCATTTATAAAAGAAAATATTATATAATGATAGTTATTGCATGCAAAATAAAAATTATATAATTTATCATATATTCAAAATGAAATTGCATAAAAATATATAAATGATTTCAGAAATCTATTAGTCATTTTATATGCATGCCCCTATAATGGAACTATCCAAACGAATAACAGGAAAATACATCTAACGTAGTAGGAGAGTGAAAGAAATGAATCTATCTGTTCAAATTTTTCTTTCCCTGGTACTGTCCGTTGTGGTAGGGCTGTTCCTGGGAGAAGGGGCTGCGGCGCCGGTGAAAATCTGGATTGCGCCGATTGGCACCATGTTTATCAATCTCATCAAAATGATGATTGTACCAGTGGTATTCTGTTCCCTTATTGTGGGCATGACATCCATGGGGGATATGAAAAAACTGGGACGTATCGGTATCAAAACTTTGGCGATCTACATGGTCACCACTGCAGTAGCCATTGTGATTGGCTTCGCTGTGGCTCTGGCCATTGAACCAGGCATCGGCATGGCACTGCCTTCTGCAGAAGCACCGAAAGTCAAAGAAGCACCGAGCATCATGCAGGTCTTCGTAGCCATGATTCCATCGAATCCGATTGCTTCCATGGCCAAAGCAGATATTCTTCCAATTATTATCTTTGCACTTTTCATGGGCGCTGGCATTATTTCCGTAGGGGGAAAGAAATCGGAAATTCTGATTTCCTTCTTTGATGCCATGGCAGAAGTTTGCTACAAAATCATTGCTATGATTATGAGACTGGCACCGATTGGTGTGTTCTGCCTGCTGCTTCCAGTAGTAGTCATGAATGGTCCGAAAGTACTGCTTCCGCTCCTTTCCGTCATTGCCTGCATGGCTATCGGTTGTGTGATCCATGCGGTTTGCGTTTACTCCGCTCTGTCTGGCGTATCCGCCCACATGAGCCCATTTACCTTCTTCCGCGGCATGTCGGAAGCGATGGCTATCGCTTTCACCACATGCAGCTCTGCTGGCACCCTTCCTGTGAATATGAAAAACATTCAGGAAAAACTGGGCGTCAAGAGAGAAATTGCTTCTTTCGTCCTTCCACTGGGCGCTACCATCAACATGGACGGCACTGCATTGTACATGGGTGTTTGCTCCATTTTCATCGCCAATGTATTTGGCATTCCGCTCACCTTTGACCAGATGATGATGATCGTCCTCACTGGTACCTTGGCTTCCATCGGTACCGCCGGCGTTCCTGGCGCAGGACTCATCATGCTGGCTATGGTTCTCCAGTCCGTAGGACTTCCGATGGAAGGCCTGGCACTGGTAGCCGGTATTGACCGCGTACTGGATATGTTCCGTACCTGCCTCAATATCACCGGCGATGCCGCTGTAGCCATCTCCGTCAATGCGACAGAAAAAGACACTGAGCAAATGGTGTAATTGTGCCATTAAGGACTGGCGTGAGTAGGTATGATCTCCCTAGAAGTTCAGGTTTCTCAAGGTTCTCAGGTTTCTCGAATGTGACGATAAACGTTTATCGTTACATTTGAGATAACCGCCTTACACTATATATTGTTATAAAATTATATATAACAAAGGCAGTTAGAAGTGAGAAGTTAGAAGTGAGAAGTGAAGGCGGCGAGCCCTCGAATTGCTCTTATGCCTAAAGCTATCCATAGCAAGATACCGTTTTATATAGCTCGCCGGAAAGGAAATGATTACTGTCATGTTTCCTGTGAAACATAACAATCATGGTACTGTGAGGTAGAGAATAAATAAGGGGTATTGGGGCGCTTCCAAATTTTGTGCGCCCCTTCCACCACTTCTCACTCCTCACTTCTAACTTCTCACTCAACTAGGTAGCCACAGCAGTGATACGCTACAGTGTGCAGCACTCCGGTGTCCACTGCGTTGCTATATACCAATTTCATATGCTATGGATGATACATGCGGAAAAAGACCAAGGCCGATGCGCCAAGGCTGCCGAAGGAGTAACACTATCAGGCGTTCAGAAGAACACGAAACTGCATGAGGACATAACTCTGGAGATCCCTGCTGCCAATGGTAAGCAGGAGCCGAAGGGGCACAGGCGGAAACGCCGTAATCTCTCAGGCAAAAAGGACAGAGCCGAATCGTGAAGAAATCTCACGATGCCGGTTCTGTCCTTTTGTATTTTCCAGAACCGGCATTTTTGTTTCCCTAGGAAAGACACAAAAAATCAATGTTATTACGTTAAGGGGTTGTATTAGTAGGTATGATTCCGTTAGTGGTGACAGGTTGCTCAAGTTGCTAAGGTTTCTCAGGCTGCTCAGGTTCTCCGAATGTGCCGATAGACGCTAGCGTCATTAGCTCATTCGAGAAACGTGAGAAACCTAAGTAGCCTGAGAAACCTTAGTAACCTTTGCATCAACAGAAATCATCCCATATTTCGCTTAACGTAACAGCATTGAACAAAGGATGTCTAAGGAGAGTAAAAGTAGGAGGGGTTCATATGTTGACAGACATTTTAAACCAAATTGACGGCTATGTCTGGGGGCCATGGCTATTGGCTCTATTGGTAGGTACCGGGGTGTGGTTGACCCTACGGCTGCACCTGCTGCAAGTGATGAAATTGCCACGGGCACTGAAATTGATTTTCTTCGCCAGAAATAAGGGCAATGGCGATATTGATAGCTTCAAAGCCCTTTGCACCGCCTTGGCCGCTACGGTAGGAACAGGAAATATTGTAGGTGTAGCGACGGCGATCAAATTGGGCGGACCAGGAGCACTCTTCTGGATGTGGCTGGCGGCCTTCTTCGGCATGGCCACCAAGTATGCCGAAGGTTGCCTGGCGGTGAAATACAGAAGTGTCGATGACCAGGGCCATGTAGCAGGCGGTCCGATGTACTACATCGAAATGGGGCTGGGAAAGAAATGGAAACCCCTGGCCGGTGCGTTTGCCCTCTTCGGTGTCATGACCGCTATGTTGGGTAACGGCACCACCACCCAGATGAATGCCATCACTGCTTCTGTGCAGGCCGGGTTTGGTGTTTCTGCGTACATTACTTGCGCCATCATTACCGTATTGGTTGCCATCATTACCTTTGGCGGTTTGAAATCTATTTCCAAAACCGCTTCCAAAATCGTACCAGGCATGGCTGTGGTGTACTTCGTCATCACTGTGATTTTCCTGGGATACAATGCAGGCGAATTGCCCCATGCCATTTCTCTTGTTATTGATGGGGCCATGAACGGCACTGCCGCTGCCGGTGGTTTCGCTGGCGCAGGCATCATGCTGGTCATGAGAAGTGGTATCGCGAGAGGTCTTTATTCCAATGAATCCGGTTTGGGCTCTGCTCCGATTGTAGCTGCCGCTGCTAAAACCAAATGGCCAGCAGAACAGGGCTTGATTTCTATGACCGGCACCTTTATTGATACCATCATTATTTGTACCATGACTGGTCTCACCATTATCGTGTCCGGCGTATGGACTGGGGATCTCAACGGGGCTGAACTGACCCAGGCTGCATTTGCTTCTACCTATGGCAGCTTTGCTCCGTTCATTCTGACCATTTCTCTGACACTCTTCGCTTTCACCACCATCATTGGTTGGAACTACTACGGGGAACGGTGCTGGGAATACCTCTTTGGAACCAAAACCATCAAACTGTATCGCATTTGCTACATTGCTATCCTGGCTTCCGCTGTGTTCCTGAAACTGGAAGCCATCTGGGCTCTGGCTGATATTGTGAACGGCCTCATGGCCATTCCAAACCTGATCGCTCTTCTGGGTCTCTCCGGCGTCATTGCGGCAGAAACCAAGAAATACTTCGCTCACCTGGCTGTCCGCGATGCGAAACTGAAAGCTTATAAAAAGCAGTGCATGGTACATGGTGAGGAGTAAGAAATTTCGAGTTCGCAAGAGTCATGTTTCATGTGAAACATGACTCTAAAGGTTATTATCCTGCTGATTTCTATTTCTAACATAGAACATATACGGCTTGTCTCAAGGTTAAAAGGGTTATAAAAAGGTTATGGGGATACCGCATTCCCATAACCTTTTTATAACCCTTTATAACCCTGTCACTATGTCAATATTTCTATGTGAGACAATTGGAAGAATAGAGTATAACCTTTTTCGTCACGTTTCCTGTGAAACATGACTCTAGCGAACTTCGCCCCAGTCCCCATTTTATTATTGAATGCCCTTTTCCTTTCATGCTATAATATACGGTATTGGAATTTCATAGAAATCATTAGAAAAGGACGATTTCTATGATATAATAGAAGCAAATTTGTAAATGCTATTGGGTTAAAAAGCTGTTTCTCTAGCGTTATCATTTCATTCGACTAACCTGAGAAACTTGAGCAACCAGAGAAACTTTTTTCTCAGCCGGTAGTATCGCATATTTTAACTTAATAGCATGAGAACAAAGGAGGGATAAGGTATTGGAAAAACATGTCATGATCAATGTCACTTCTGTGCAGCGTGACGAACAGGGAAAAGATGAAACCATCACGTTGGAAACACCAGGCATCTATGGAGAGACCGCGGAGATGAAGTATGTCACCTATGAAGAAACCCAGTTGGCAGGCATGGAAGGCACCACTACCACTCTCCAAATCTACGAAGACCATGTCAACTTGGTGCGAGAAGGAAACTTTTTGCAGAACCAGGAATACCGCGTTGGTAAAAAATCGAAATCCCTATACCAGACGCCTATGGGGGCCATGGAAATTTCCACAGTGACTCGGGAAATTGAAAATACCATCCAGGACGGGATGGGGAAAATGCGGCTGTCCTATGATGTGGAATTGAAGGGATTATTTAGTCATTTAAATGAAATTATTGTAGAAATTCGGGAGGATCCAGAACACCCATGGAAGTCAGAGAAGAGCTGAAGGAAATCATTGAAAAGGCAAAAGACGCTGCCGTAGCGGCAGGAGAACTGCCGGAAGGGGACTATGCGCCTGTACAGCGTCTGGAAATACCGAAGTCCAAAGAATTTGGTGATTACTCCACCAACGCAGCCATGCAGTGGGCCAGAACGGCTCACAAAGCGCCCCGCATGATTGCCGAAGCGGTGGTGAAACATCTGGATACGCCATTGGTTTCCAAGACGGAAATCGCAGGGGCTGGATTCATCAATTTCTACCTCACCAAAGATACGGTATACACTGAACTGAAGAATATTCTGAAAACCGGCCCATCCTATGGGGATTTGCCGAAAGATAAAAAAGACCGCATCCTGGTGGAATATGTTTCCGCTAACCCGACCGGTCTGCTTCACATCGGCCACGCCAGAGGGGCTGCTTACGGTTCCGCTATGGTGAACCTGCTGCGTGCCGCTGGGTATGATGTGTTGTCTGAATACTACGTCAACGATGCAGGCAGTCAGATTGACCATTTGGCGGAATCCATCAATGCTCGTTATTTGCAGCTCAATGGCATTGATTGCGATGTGCCGGAAGATGGTTACCATGGGCAGGATATCATCGACACCGCCAAAAATATTTTGGCCAAAGATGGTAAGAAATACCTGGACATGGATGAAAAAGAAAGACTGGAAATCTTCAAAGAAGTGGGGCTCCAGGAAAAACTGGCAGACCTGAAAAAAGATCTCCATGAATTCCATGTTGATTTTGACAACTGGTTCTCTGAACGGTCTCTCTATCCGGAACAGGTCGATGCGGCACTGAAAGTTCTGAAAGACGAAGATAACATGTACGAAAAAGACGGCGCTCTCTGGCTCCGTACCACCAAGAACGGCGATGACAAAGACCGCGTAGTCATTCGTACCAATGGTATCCCGACTTATTTCTGCTCCGATATTGCTTATGTAGGAAATAAAATCAACCGTGGCTACAACAAACTGATCGATATCTGGGGTGCTGACCACCACGGCTATATTATCCGTCTGAAGACAGCCATGAAATTCCTGGGATACAACCCGGATGACTTTGAAATCATGTTGCTCCAGATGGTGACCCTGCTTCGTGACGGACAGCCAGTCAAAATGTCCAAACGTACCGGTCAGGCTGTCAGCCTTCGAGAACTGATGGAAGAAGTAGGCACCGATGCAGCGCGGTATTTCTTCTGTGCCAGAACCTTGGATTCCCAGATGGATTTCGATATCGATCTGGCAAAGAAACAGTCCAGCGATAACCCTGTATATTACATCCAGTATGCCAATGCCCGCATTCACAGCTTGTTCAATCAGGCCAAAGAAGCAGGCGTTACCTGGGAAGCTCAGTTTGAAAATGCAGATTTCACCAAACTGACCCAGGAATGCGAATTGGATTTGATTAAGAAAATGGAAAACTACCACCAGCTCATTGCGGGCGCCGCTAAAGAAAGAGCACCTCAGCGTATTGCCAAATATGCCTATGAACTGGCAGCCCTGTTCCATCATTTCTATAGAGAATGCCGCATCTTAGGTGTGGATAGCGAAACCACCCAGGCCAGACTGGGGCTCATCACAGCCGTTCAGTACGTCCTGGTTCACGCCCTCACCATCCTCGGCATTTCCGCACCAGAAAGAATGTAATTTCTGGTGACTGGTAGACTGGTGACTCGGAAAATAACCGTGAGTGTCATAGCTAATAGCTGTGACACTGGCGGTATTATCGAAAAACCTAGTCACCAGTCACGAGTCACCAGCTACTCATATAAAGAATGTTTCCCGTGAAACATTTTGCTTTTAAACCTATCATTGATTTGCCAACCGCAACGACATATTTCATTAAGGAGGTCCCATGACTAAATACATCTTCGTAACCGGCGGCGTCGTTTCTTCTCTGGGCAAAGGCATCACCGCGGCTTCCCTGGGAAGACTTCTGAAAAACAGAGGCTACAAAGTCACCATTCAGAAATTTGACCCTTACATTAATATCGACCCGGGTACCATGAGCCCGTACCAGCATGGCGAAGTATTCGTCACCGATGACGGTGCAGAAACCGACCTTGACTTGGGCCATTACGAAAGATTTATTGATGAAAACCTTTCCAAAGCATCCAACGTTACCACTGGTAAAGTGTATCAGTCGGTTATCAATAAGGAAAGAAAAGGGGAATACCTGGGCTCTACCATTCAGGTTATTCCGCACATCACCAATGAAATCAAAGACCGTGTGCTCCGTGTAGGCAGAAATGATAACGCTGATATCGTTATTACTGAAATCGGTGGTACCGTAGGGGATATCGAATCCCTGCCATTCCTGGAAGCCATCCGTCAGGTCAAAAAAGATGTACCGAACCGCAACGATGTGATTTACATCCATGTTACCCTGGTTCCATATATTGAAGCCGCTGACGAACTGAAAACCAAACCGACCCAGCACTCCGTCAAAGAACTGCGTTCCATCGGGATTCAGCCAGATGTGATCGTTTGCCGTACCGTGAAAGCTCTGTCTCACGACATGAAGAGAAAAATCGGTATGTTCTGTGACGTAGAACCGGAAGCTGTCATCAACAACTTGACAGCTAAGAGCATTTATGAAGTACCGCTCCTGCTGCAGGAAGAAGGGTTGGACCACATCGTTCTGAAGAAACTGGGCATGGAAGACACCCCATGTGATATGGCTGACTGGAAGTCCATGGTGAACCGCATCGTTTCTGCTGACAAAGAAGTCAATATCGCTCTGGTTGGCAAGTACGTACAGCTCCATGATGCATACCTGTCCGTTGTAGAAGCTCTCTCCCATGCAGGCTATGCTTTCGGGAATAAAGTGAAGATTCACTGGATCAATTCCGAAAAATTGGAAGAAGAAAAACCAGACCTTCGTGAAGTATTCAAAGGCATCGACGGCATCGTTGTACCAGGAGGCTTCGGCTATCGCGGCGTAGAAGGTAAAATTGATACCATTAAATACGCAAGAGTTAATAAGATTCCATTCCTGGGCCTCTGCCTGGGCATGCAGTGCGCTGTCATTGAATTTGCTAGAAACGTATGCGGCATGAAAGATGCCAATTCTTCCGAATTCATTGAAGATACTCCATATCCGGTGATTGACCTCATGCCAGACCAGGAAGACGTTACCGAAAAAGGCGGCACCATGCGTCTTGGTATTTATCCATGCAAACTGCTGGAAGGCAGCAAAGCTAGAGAACTTTATGGCGGTCAGGAAATCGTTTACGAACGTCATCGCCATAGATACGAAGTATCCAATGCGCTCCGTCCAGAACTGGAAAAAGCAGGCCTCGTCATCTGCGGCACCAGCCCTGATGGCCGTTTGGTAGAAACCGTAGAAATCAAAGACCATCCGTACTTTGAAGCTACCCAGGCTCATCCAGAATTCAAGAGCCGTCCAAACCGCCCGCATCCGCTGTTCAAAGGCCTCGTAGAAGCTGCTATTGCTCATAGGGACGCGAATAAATAAGAAATGGTTTCCTTGGTGCCAATTACCATTTATAGCGATTGGTAAAAAGGTTATTATTGTGCCAAGAGCTTTTATATAACATAATGGCATACCGCTAACCAAAAGGCTATAAAGGTTAAAAGGGTTATTTCAAAGGTGTAGTTACATCTTTGAAATAACCCTTTTGTGTTTCACGTGAAACAGGTGGCTATAAACGAAATCGTCATTTCGACCGATGGGATTTGTGCTAAATGAAGATGCAGTGTAGTCCAGTTCTATGTTGGACAGAAGTGGAGAAATCTCAAAGCAGCAGCGGGTTACTTCGCTAACTGTATGACAATCCGATACGGGACTAATAACTGCCAACTGCGTACGGCTAACTGATTAAGCTTCACGTGAAACATAGTGATAAAGGTTATGATTCTGCTTTTTTCTATTTCTAACATAAAATAATAATCGTGAGCGACAGGTTAAAAAGGGTTATAAAAGGTTATGGGAATACGATATTCCAATAACCTTTTATAACCCTTTTAACCTTATCACTTGCGATAGCAGAAAATGTTTCACAGAAGAAATCAGCAGAATAATAACCTTTTAGAGTCATATTTCCCGTGAAAAATGACTCTGGCGGTTCCAAGTCTAATCCCTAGTCATCCGCTTTATCCAACGCTTCCAGAACGATTCTGTCTCCTTAGAAGCTATAAAATCTTTCGGATGCTTCAATCCCATGCTATAGGAGAAATAGGCGGTGTGGCTGGCGTTGGTGATGAAGACCTGGCTTTCCTGGACGAGGAAGTGCATCAGGTCGTCTGGAATGGTCCAGTTGGTATGGGGATAGGCACATTCTGTAAGCAGTATGCGAAGTTGTTTTTCAAAATCGTCAGAGTTTACTCGATCGGCAATGGAAACTGTGAAATTAGGGTAGTATCGATAGTAGTAAGTGGAATTTTTCGGATCGAAGAAGGACCATTGCCGCATAAACATATGAATCTTCAAGTAGAGCCGTTGAGACACTTGGAAATCTGCGCCGTCCAAGTGGTATTCCAATATTTCCTTTTTCATCCAACGAAGCAATCGGGGCGATTGGCACAATCCATTGAAAATAGAATGTTTCAGCTTAGGGTCCTGCCACAAATAAGAAGCGAAAAAGGAAAAGATATACATGCGGAACACCAAGTAATGATAAAAGAAAAGATGGGCCTCCGGCGATTTTCCCAGCAGATTTCCCACCACTTGAAGTAAAGGAAACGGCGATTGGGCACTGTGCCAGATGAAATCCCCTTGTCTGTGCCCTAAATCAATGCCTAGGGCCTCCATAAGCGGCTGGGGCAGGGAAGTATCTTGGCCAGCAAAGGCAGGAGCACAGAAGGCCATAGAAGCCATATAGCAGGAAAAGAAATGGTCTATTTCTTTGAAATACAATTCCGTTTCGTCGCGAAAGAAAGAGAAAAGTGGGAGGAGAGGATATTGTATATCTTTGGCGAGCAAAGTCAAAACTTGCAAAAGCCACGTGATGGGATCGGCTATAGGGAAGTGCAACAACTGGCGGAGACCGTAAATGTTTGGAAAGTCTGTAGAGAAAGAAGAAGGGGTATCAAAATCGAACTTATTACGCAAAGACTCTTGTAGAAAGGGAGAAGTACAACAGGTGTATCCAAAAGACCGGGCCAGTTCCAAACGGAAAAGCACATAGAGGCGAATGATTTCATTCTGCCGCGATTTATTTTTGTATTCACATAAGGATTGGGTAGAAATATATTGCGCCAATGCTTCGTCGATGCATTTACCGGCTTGTGTGAAACTTTGACACGCCAAAGGATAAACCTGGCTGTTTAACCGGCGGAGCAGGATTTGAAATAAAGCGTCCTTCTCCTTGTTCAACTCATCGCGTTTCATGGAATCACCTTCTTGGAAAATATTTTTCTTATTATACTATAAAAGCAGTGAGAAGTTAGCAGTGAGAAGTTAGAAATGGTGGTGGCGGCGCATAATATATGGAAGTGCCGCAAAATATATATGGAACCCGAGTGGAAAAGGACCTTTTCGCCCGGGTTCTGTTTGCATATAATTGGGGTGACTGGTGACTGGTGACTGGTGACTGGTGACTGGTGACTGGTGACTGGTGACTGGGGTTAGAGGGATTAGGGATTAGGCCCTAGGGATTAGGTCGCGTAGCGGATTGCTTTATGTCTCACGTGAAACATGGGAGAAAAGGGTATGATGCTGCTATTTACTATTTCTAACAAAGTGACCATATGGCTTGTGACAAGGTTATAAAGGGTTATATAAGGTTATGTGATTTTCGCAAGTTTCATAACCTTGTATAACCTTCATAACCTTGTGAAAAGCGGTAGCATTTATATAGGAATAGTAAGTTCAAGGCAGAATAATAACCCATACAGAAATGTTTCACGTGAAACATTTCTGTAGTGAAATCATCTCTAGCGTGTGGCCCCTTGGAGAAGGGGCGGCAAAGCCGGGGATAGAATGCCTCGGAGAGGCATAATCAGCACCAGCGGTATACTTCGCTATGTGTATGACATGCAAACCAAGCGTCCTAATCCCTAGCTACAAATCCCTTCGACATAACCCCATATAACCCTTTACTAAGCGGTATAACTTCCATGTGAGAAAACACACAAGGCAGAATAATAACCTTTACTCCAGCGCTGTCATTTCCTTGTTAGAAAGCAGT
>CAKQBK010000047.1 GCA_934216155.1 uncultured Dialister sp. | reverse complement strand
CTGCCAAAGGCAGGAGTCAGTATAATACCCCGGAGGGGTTATAGCTAAACCCCCATTTGAAATGGGGGTTGCTAACTGGTGACTAGGGGCGTTGTTATGTGAAGGATTTGAGACAGTCATTATGATTTCGGTAGAATTTATAAGTTACACAGGTTCCTTGAATGTGCTAATTGATGCTGGCGTTATCATTTCATTCAGGGAACATGAGAAACTTGAGAATCCTGAGCAACATGAGAAACTTTATGTCAAAAAGAAATCATTGCATATTTTTCTTAACTTAGCAGCATTACTTTAATAAATACAAAAGGAGAAAGAATTATGGATCATAAAGAAAATTATACTGCTCCGACGGAAGAACAGGAATTGACGGAAGAAGAATTACAGGAATTCATGGCATCGTACAAAAAGGAATTGGCTCGCATTTATAAAATGGCCAGTGCAAAGAAAGCGTTCATGGCAAAGCAAAAGTTGCCTAACCTTAAAATGGCACTGGAAGAATGCGATAAGGATATGCGACAGGATATTGAAGAGTTGAAACATAAATATGGAATTCACTACTAGTCGTTGGTAATTAGCAGTTAACAGTTATCCGTTAACTGTTAACCGTATTTTTTTCATGAAATTTACTTTTTCCTATTGCAAAATCAAATTTCATATGGTATACTCTTTTCATCGCTTGAAACGAGCGAGTTTCTGAAAAGGCTTCCAAAAAAGTACTTGACAGAAGCAATACAAACGAGTATAATTAATCTCGTTGAACGGATCATTAGCTCAGCTGGCAGAGCACCTGACTCTTAATCAGGGTGTCCGGGGTTCGAACCCCTGATGATCCACCAGAAATTAAATCCGCAGTGAATACTGCGGATTTTTTATTTTGCTCATTTTACTTTTCTCTTGTTTCCATGAGGGCCATTTTGTACAATAGGGAAAAAGGAAGGAGCATTCCCATGTATGTTGGTGTAGATATGACAAAAGTGGATCGCTGGCAGCAGATGGTGCAAGAACATCCGAAGCGATTGTTACGATTATTTACGGAAGAAGAAATCGCCCATTGTGAAGAAAAAGGGAAGAAGAAAGCCGAATCCTATGCGGGCCTTTGGGCTGTCCGGGAGGCAGCAGGTAAAGCACTTCGGACAGGTTTCTCCGGTGCTTCATGGAAAGATGCGCACATCACTTGGGGAGAGTGGGGAGAACCGATTCTTCACTTGGAAGGAACGTTTTTAAAGCGAGCCCATGCCATGGGGATTCAAGAGTGGTCTGTTTCTATTTCTCACGAAGAATCTATGGCGGTAGCCATAGTAGTGATGAAATAGTGGGACGTATTAATTAGGAATGAGGAATTAGAAATGAGGAATGGTGGAGGCGGCGCATACATTTTAGAAGCGCCGCAACAATGAATGAACATCAATTATTTTATAAAAAAGTGGGTATTGGGGCGCTTTATGAATTGTGCGCCCCATCCACCATTGCTAATTCCTAATTGCTTTTGTAGGAGGTAGCCATGATACTGACGACAGCGGAAGAGGCAAGAAAATTAGATGAAATGGCCATGAAGGATTACGGCATTCCGGAAATGGTGTTGATGGAAAATGCTGGTTCTTCTGTGGTGCATCTGATGGAACCTTATATTTCTTGGGATGGAAAAGATGTGGTGGTGGTCTGCGGTACTGGAAATAATGGGGGTGATGGATTTGTGATCGCTCGCTATGCCCAGGAAGCGGGGGCACGGGTGTCTGTTCTTTTGATGGGCAATGAATCCCACATGAGTGAAGCGTCTAAGTGTTATCGGGCTGTGGCGGAGAAGATGTTCATGAAAGCCCAGGCGATTTCTACAGCGCGAGAGGCTGTTTCGACCTTGCAACGGGCAGATATCATTGTAGATGCTTTGATTGGGACTGGCTTGAAAAAGAACGTAGAAGGGGAGAAGGCCTATCTCATAGAAGAAATGAATGAGGCACCTGGACTGGTGGTTTCTGTGGATGTGCCCAGCGGAATGGATAGTGATACAGGCGAAGCATTGGGGACGGCGGTGGAAGCGGATTTCACTGTGGCTTTGGGGTCTGTCAAGCGAGGCCATGTGCTATTTCCGGGAAGCGAATATTATACGGGCAAGTTGTTGTATTCGCCTATTGGAATTCCCAATTTAGCAAGAGCCAATACGATGAATTTTCCTGTCCATTGGGTAGAGGAATGGGAGGTTGCTTCTCTTTTGCCAGTGCGAAATCAGATTTCTCATAAAGGGAAGAATGGTTTCATCGGTATTTTTGCAGGTTCTGCTGGTATGGAAGGGGCGGCTCTTCTGGCGGGCCAGGGCGCTTTGTACAGTGGCGGCGGCAAAATTGCGGTGGTCACGGTGGACCAGGCTGCCCAGCGTCTGGCAGGTAAAATTCCAGAGCTGATGATTTCTTCGCTGGGTAGTGCTCCTCATTTCACAGAAGATATGATTGGCACTGCCTGGGAGAAGGCCAAAGCCTACGATGTGGTAGCCATGGGGCCTGGCTTGGGGCGTTCGGAAGAAACAGGAAAGTTTGTGAAATATTTCGCCACCCATTGGGAGAAGAAACTGATTCTTGATGCTGATGCGCTATGGGCGGTCGCTAAAGAAGGAATTGATTTGAAGTCCTGTCCTGGAGATATGATTTTGACACCCCATGTAGGGGAATTTGCTACGTTGACTGGATTGTCTCCGAAAGACATTGAGGCGAAACGGATGGATTGCGCCATTGATTTTGCAAAAAAGAATCAAGTGACGTTGGTGCTGAAAGGAGCACCTACGGTGACTTCCCTTCCTGATGGTAGGGCCTATGTGAATGGCACCGGCAATCCTGGTATGGCCACTGGCGGTATGGGAGATACGTTGACTGGTATCTTGGCTGGATTGGCTGGTCAGGGCTTGGAAGCAGAGGCGGTAGCTACATGCGGTGTCTATGTTCATGGCAAAGCAGGCGATCTTTGTGCCAAAGAAACACCGATCGGTTATACCGCTAGTGATGTGGCAAGAAAAGTGCCACAGGCGCTTCAAGTGATAAAAGAGTCATTGCGGTAATTGAAGTGACTGGTGGACTGGTGACTCGTGACTGGATTTATTTTCGAGTTACCAGTCACGAGTCACTAGTCACGAGTTACCATTAAAGAATAAAGGAGAATCCGATGCATATATTTCAAAAACTATACAAAATACTCATAGCTTTCATCTTGTCCGTATCTGTTGGTTTGGCACTTTCTGGTTGCGGTGGCGGTAGTACGGCGGCATCTGGTGGTACTCCGGCCAAAGCGGATGGCGGAAAGTCTAGCACGCTGACGGTGCGGATGCTGGATATCGGGCAGGGAGATTCGTTCCTCTTGGAAAAAGATGGCAAGTTTGTCATGATTGATACCGGTGATATCGAACATCGAGATGCCATTGTGCAGCTTCTCAAGAAGTATCATGTAAAGACTATTTCCAAAATCATCATCACCCATCCCCATGCGGACCATTTGGGTGGTATGAATGCGATTTTCAAAAATTTCAAAGTAGAGTCCATTTATGATGATGGCATGCCGTCGGGCACCGCTTCCTATAAAAATTATTTGAAACAAATCGAAGCCAATAAGATTCCTTACAAATCTTTGAAGGCTGGCGATGAATTGAATTTCTTTGATGGTGTCAAGTTCAAAGTGCTGGGGCCGGTGAAGAAAATCAAGGACCAGAAAGGCAATTCTGATTTCAATAACAATTCCATCGTAGGACGTCTCACTTACGGCAATTTCTCCATGATGTTCACTGGCGACGCAGAAAAGGAAGAGGAAGCTTCTATTTTGTCTCAGAAGGGGACTTTCAAAAGTGATGTGCTGAAAGTGGGACACCATGGGAGCCGCACATCAACGTCTCCAGATTTCTTGAAAGCCGTCGCACCGAGGGAAGCCTTTATTTCCTGTGGACAGGGAAATGACTATGGTCATCCTCATAAAGTGACGGTAGATAAATTGAATAAAGCCAAAGTTCACATCTACCGGACTGATCGAGATGGCACAGTGACACTGACTACCACCGGCAAAGAGTATACCATTCAGAAGGAGAGATAAAATGAAAAAAGAAGCTATTGTGGATCGCATTGAAGGGAAGAAAGCGGTTCTCATCACAGAAGAGGAAGAAGAAATCAAGATTCCTGCCTCCTGGTTTCCCGATATCCATGAAGGCATGGCCATTGATATGACCTTGACAGAAAATCCAGAACGGGAAAAAGAATCCATGGAAGAGGCAGAGGTGCTATTGAAGCGGTTGCAGGGAGAACTGTAAAATGGGGTGACTGGTAGCTGGTGACTGGTGACTAGTGACTGGTAGCTAGGGATTAGGAATGGTACTGCTGATGAAAAAAGCTCGTAGCAGGGAATTAGTCCTTTCTGCGAGCTTTTATTGTTCACAAAATTATATTTTTAACTTTACATTTTATTGCCAATCCTTTATTATGATGAATAACATTCACTATAGAATGTTTCAATGGTTTACTGGGAATACATAGAAGTGTGAGATTGCAAATATAAAATTGGGTATGGGGCGTTTTATGAGTTGTACGCCCCATCCAACACTCCTCACTCCTAATTCCTCACTCCTAACTGTGTAAACGATATTACATAGCAGTTAGGATAAGCGGTGTTTATTGAAATCATACAAGGAGGCATTTTTATGGCACAGACTAAGAGAGAACTCGTACAGGCAGCTCTTGATTGCAAACCGGTAGATCGTGTACCGGTAGGTTTCTGGCATCATTTCTTGGCAGATCAGAGACATGCAGACGCACTGGCCGATCATTCTGCTTGGGTGGACAACCTGGCAGGACATGACAAATTTTTCAATTCTTGGCATCCGGATTTTGTGAAAATCATGACCGATGGATTTTTCCTCTATCCCCACGAACAGCTTCACGATTTGAAATCTATTCGTGATGCAGTAGGAATCAAACCGCTGGGAAGAGATTCTGCATGGGTACAGAAACAGGTAGAACTCTGCGGTATCCTGACTGAACGGTATGGCAAAGACGTGATGGTATTTTATAACCTGTTTGCACCGACCCGTTGCATTGAATTCCAGCAGACTGGCAGTGATGCCAAAACGGTGATCACCGGTTTCATGAAAGAAGACCCAGAAGCATTGAAAGAAGTCATGGCAGTCCTCACAGAAGATATTGCCACTTTGGCGAAAGCAGTTATCGCAGAAGGCCATGCCGATGGGGTGTACCTGTCTGTACAGAACATTCCTCATCCCGATATGACGGAAGAAAAATATAAAGAATTTATCACTCCTTCCGAAGTGGCTGTTTTGGAAGCAGCCAATGCCGTGTCGGATTACAATTTACTTCACATTTGTGGTTATATGGGATGCCACAACGACCTCACCTGGTATAAAGACTATCCGTTCAAAGCAGTCAACTGGGCTGTGGCCTTTGAAGGAGTGCCTATGGAACAGGGAGAAGAAATATTCAACCATCGCTGTGTGATTGGTGGTTTTGATAACAATCCAGAAGGCGTACTCTATAGCGGTACCAAAGAAGAAGTGGAAGCGGAAACAAAGCACATTCTAGACAAAGCGGGCACCCAGGGGGTCATCCTTGGCGCCGATTGCACCGTACCAAAGGATATCAATCCGGAACGGTTCAATTGGGTGAGAGACGCTGCGGCAGCGTATAAGAAATAGAAGGTTATTTGAAGTGATTTTTTCTGCGACAACTATCCTGTGATTGGCTTGTCAAAAGGTTATTATTCTACAATCATCTTCTGTTTAACAAATGAAAATACCGATAGCAATAAGGTTATAAAAGGTTATGCCATTTATTTTTAACATAACCCTTTATAACCTTGTGACTAGCGGTATTTTTTGCTGCTATAAAATATGGGAATTAGTAGAATGATAACCTTTTGCTTGTTCATGTACTTGCCTGTTATCACAAATGGAATCTTTTCTTGATAACCCTTGCAGAGTATAACGATAAATAAAAAACAGGACCCATTTCAGGATCCTGTTTCTGTGGCGGAGCGAGGGAGATTCGAACTCCCGCACCGGAAACCGGTCTAACGATTTAGCAAACCGTCCTCTTCAGCCACTTGAGTATCGCTCCACATAGCTGACTTTTGTAATGATACAGTATGAAAGCGATTTTGTCAAGCGAAATTTTAAAAAGCAGTGAGAAGTTAGAAGTTAGAAGTGAGAAGTGGTGGAAGGGGCGCACAATTCATAAAGCACCCAAAGAGATTGTATTAGTTAAGTATAAAGTACCAAAACTTTCCTCTCGGCCAATGCTGTTAGGTTAAGAGAAATATGCAATGATTCCTTTCGGGCAAAAGGTTCAAAAGGTTCTAAGGGGCCCTGAACGAGATGATAATGTTAGTGTCTATCGGTTCATTCGAGGAACGTGAGAACCTTTTGTACCCTTAGAACCTTAAGAACCTTTTGCCTACTAGCGGAATCATACCTATCAACGCAAATCCTTAATTTAACAGCAGTTCCCCTAGGGCCTAATCCCTAGCTACTAGTCCCTAGTCACGAGTCACTATTACCTCATCTGAAATCATCGCCATATTTCACTTCCTTTAATGACATTACCAGCATTTTCATGATAAAATAGGAGTGAATTTTAGGGGATATACAGATGTAAATTATTTCTGCTTAGGAGATGAAAAATGGTGAAGAGATGTAAAAAGTTTTTGGCTGCCATCGCTTTTGGCGTGCTGTGTTTTTCTGGATCGGTGGGAGAGGCAAGTGCTTTTGAGCCCTATTATTTAAATGGCGATAAAACTCTTCCTATGATTCAGAATACCGGCGGTATTTATAATGATGGCAATACAGGGTTATTTATGGATTTGTCCACCATGGAAATCGAAGATGTATTTCCTGATGGACTGGCGGCGAAGGTGACTGTATCGGAATTGTCCAATGCGTCGGTGGTGAGTACCCAGGTGATTCATGCTCGGTTTGCGGAAGATGGTCGGACTTGGGTGGCCCAGGCGGATGGGAAATGGCGAGAAGTGTCGGTTGATTCAGAAGATCCTGCTTCTATGGCGGTATATTTCATGAAGCAAGAAATGGGAGATGACAGTCGGCGCGAGGATTTCACCAACCAAATTGGTGCCATTGCGGCAGCAAAGACCGAAGAAGGAGGCACTGTGGTGCCAGCTGATGCGATTCCACTTCCAGCCGTTGTTCCCCAGGAGCAACCACAAGAACCGGTAGCGGCTCCCGCACCAAATAAGGAACCAAAGAAATCGGTCAAGAAATTAAAACCTACTAAGGCGAAACCTGCAGAGGTGCAGGTGACCATCACTGAAGCACCGCAGGTGGAGATTGTGAATACACCGGACGTACAGGTGGATATCACATAAAGCAGTGAGAAGTTAGAAATGGTGGTGGCGGCGTACCAATTATAAAGCGCCGCGTATAAAAAGGTTAGCCCTGCGGGCAGGTTATGCTCTATAAAAGCCTTAGAGCAAACAAAGCTGATAAACAGATAGTGATAGGTTATAAAAGGTTATGAAATTTCAGGTTTCTTAGTGTAAGTGTCATAACCCGGATAACTTTTTATCCATCCTTGTCATGCTATGATTATAAAAAGATGTATTGAATAGCAATTCTAATCCCTATAAGCAAAGGAGATCTTACAAATGGCAAAAAGAACTTATGAACTTCATGTAGCAGGCTGCACACGGCAGCTTCCGATTTTAAATATTTCCGATACCTTGGCCATCGCTGGATTTGTGATCTTAGGCGATACGGAAATTGTGGTACACACCGGCAAGGCTTTGGCGGAAAAGATTCCGGATGGGACAGATCTAATTATGACGGCAGAAACAAAGGGGATTCCGCTGGCTGCTGAAATGGCGCGGGTGCTGGGGATGAAGAAATATATTGTAGCCCGTAAGTCCGTAAAGGCCTATATGGAAAATCCGATTTGTGTGGAAGATGAATCCATTACCACCTTTGGCAAACAGAAATTATATCTAGCCCAGGAAGACGTAGCACTGATGAAGGGCAAAAAAGTCCTTCTGGTGGATGATGTAATCAGCACCGGCGGTTCTATGAAAGCTATGAAAGAACTGGCAGAAAAAGCAGGCGCCACAGTCATCGGCGAAGCAGCCATCCTGGCAGAAGGGGATGCAGCAAAACGGAAAGATATTATTTTCCTGGAACCGCTGCCGTTGTTTGAAAAGCAGTGAGAAATTAGAAGTGAGAAGTTAGAAATGATGGTGGCGGCGCACAAAGTTTGGAAGCGTCGCAGATAAAAGCTTATGAAGCTAACGGAAGTGTCATAACCTTTTATAACCTTTATAACCCTTTGTCAAACCGATAGGGACGGATGTTAGAAAGCTGGCAAAGGCAGAATAGTAACCTTTTATGCTTGATTCCTAGCTACTCACTGTTATCTATGCTATAATAATTATTACGAGTAATTCATATTTCCATCATTCATTTCCTACAGGAGGAACCCGATGAAACATCAGGAAATTGTGATCATTGTTGACTTTGGCGGACAGTATGCCCAGCTGATTGCACGTCGTGTACGTGAATGTGGCGTATATTGTGAAATTCTGCCATACAACAAGAGCGCAAAAGAAATTTTAGCACAGCATCCGAAGGGCATTATTTTCTCCGGCGGTCCGTCTAGCGTCAATGCAGACAATGCACCGCAGATTGACCCCGATGTATTCAAGGCTGGCGTGCCGATTTTTGGCATTTGCTACGGTATGCAGCTCATGGCAAAGACCTTGGGTGGCGAAGTCATCAAACCGGAAAAGCACGAATACGGTCATACTGAATTCTACAGAGATGGCAGCTCCGCTCTCTTTGAAGGCGTTTCTGAAAAGACCGCTGTATGGATGAGCCACGGCGATGCTGTAGTGGATATGCCTGCTGGTTTCGGCCTCACCGGTCACACCGACCTGACCCCAACTGCGGCTATGGCTGATGAAGCTAGACGTTTCTATGCCGTACAGTTCCATCCAGAAGTAGTTCATACCCCAGAAGGCACCACCATGCTGAAGAATTTCCTCTTCCACATTTGCGAATGTGAAGGTGGTTGGTCCATGGGTAACTACATCGATATTGCGGTAGAAAATATCCGTGAAAAAGTAGGAAAACACAATGTCATCTGCGCCCTGTCCGGCGGTGTTGACTCTTCTGTGGCTGCCGTTCTGGTTCATAGAGCCATCGGTGATCAGCTGACCTGCGTTTTCGTAGACCATGGTTTCCTGCGTCTCGGCGAAGCAGAACAGGTAGTAGATACATTCACCAATAAATTCAATATGAAACTGGTTCACATCGACGCGTCGGAACATTTCATGTCCCTCTTGAAAGGTGTTACCGAACCAGAAAAGAAACGTAAGACCATTGGGGCTGAATTTATTCATACCTTCCAGGAAGAAGCCAACAAACTGGAAGACGTGAAATTCCTCGTCCAGGGCACCCTGTATCCAGACGTAGTAGAATCTGGTACCGCTACCGCTTCTACCATCAAATCCCATCATAACGTAGGCGGACTTCCGAAAGATATGAAGTTCGAACTGATTGAACCACTGCGTGAACTCTTCAAAGATGAAGTTCGTGAACTGGGTCGTCAGTTAGGACTTCCGGAAGAAGTAGTTAACCGTCAGCCATTCCCGGGACCAGGCCTGGCTATCCGTATCATTGGCGACATCACACCGGAAAGATTGGATATCCTCCGTCGTGCTGATTTCATCGTCAGAGATGTTATTCACCAGCATGGGTTGGACAACACCATTTGGCAGTCCTTTGCTGTCCTGCCGGCAGCTATCCGCTCCGTAGGCGTGCAGGGCGATGAAAGAACTTATGATTACACCGTAGGTATCCGCGCTGTTACCAGCTCCGACGGTATGACCGCTGATTACTTCCGCTTCCAATGGGAAGTATTGGACGAAATGAGCCGTCGTATCTGCAACGAAGTGGCTGGCGTTAACCGCGTAGTCTACGACATCACTTCTAAGCCACCGAGCACCATTGAATGGGAATAATTGAAAATGTATCGCTGGTGCATCACTATCAATGAAATGATAGGATGTTAAGTGGCTAGGGATTAGTAGCTAGGGATTAGGAAAAATCACTTTAATCCCGAATCCCTTGTTTGCAGGATAAAAGAGAAGCGGCATTGTGCTTGCTTCTCTTTTTTTATATTTGTTGTTAGTTGTTATATGGATTGTTGAGCACCTTTTATATAAAGAGGGGGGATTGGGGCGCTTCTCAATTTTGTGCGCCCCTTCCACCACTCCTCACTCCTAATTCCTCACTCCTCACTTTTTCGACCAAAACGAATAAATACCTGACTACTACATACCGAAAGGAGCTTTACTATGTATACCTGTCACTATAATTCCCCATTAGGAAATATGCTGCTGGCGGCAGATGAAATGGGACTCACTGGCATTTGGTTTGAGGGGCAGAAATACTTTGCCCAGCATTTGCCCAAAGAAGTGGAAGAAAAAGAATCGCCATTGTTGCAAGAAGCTATCCGCTGGCTGGATCTGTATTTCGCAGGAAAGAAACCGGATTTCACACCGCCGCTCCATCCGGAAGGTAGTGCTTTTCGCCAAATGGTATGGAAGGCTTTGCTGACCATTCCCTATGGCGAAACAAGAACCTATGGAGAACTGGCCAAACGTATCGCGGAAGAAAAACATATACCCACCATGTCCGCCCAAGCCATCGGTGGGGCCGTGGGACATAATCCCATTTCCATTATTATTCCTTGTCACCGCGTGGTAGGAGCCAAAGGGACACTCACTGGATATGCTGGTGGGGTGGAGAAGAAAGAGTTTTTACTACGATTGGAAAAGGTTATGTAGCGGTGAGGCAGCTAGAGAGAATGTAAAAGCTCGTCTAGGTAAGGATATATTCTTTATCTAGACGAGCTTTTTATTTATTGATTATTCAATCCTTAGATTTGAAGAGGATATTGCATAGGAAAATTAACAGGTTCGAGAACCCTGAGAACCCTTTGTACCTTTAGAACCTTTCGCTTACTTGTGGAACCAAAGTTACTAGCGCAAATTCTTAGCGAGTGTGTCAAGTATTTTGTGTAAAATTTTTCATGAATTATTAGAAAATCCTACTTATAAGACAAGCTCCAAGTCCTCGTCGTGGATTCGATCAGGGTACTGGAGAAGCAACTGGTTTAAAATGCTATGCCAGCGATAGACTTGTCCATGCCATTTCTCTGTAATATTCAGCATAGCCAAATACAATAGCTTTTCTAAGGCTTGGTCATTAGGGAATAGGACATGGTTCTTTGTGTATTTGCGAAGTCCTCGGTTGTACGATTCTATCGCATTTGTTGTGTAAATAAGACTGCGCATTTCAATCGGCAGACTATAGTAAGTAGAGAGCTCAGTCCAGTTATCTCGCCATGCCCGGATTACACGAGGATACTTCGCTCCCCATTTGGTCTCAAACTCATCCAAAGCGTTTTCTGCTGCGGCTAGTGTTGTGGCATGGTATATTTCTTTCATATCATGAGCTACAGCTCTTCTATCCTTATATGGAACGAGCTTGAAGCAGTTGCGGAGCTGATGCACAATGCATCTCTGTACAAGAGCATCTGGGTATACGGCATGGATAGCCTGAACCATGCCGTGAAGCCCATCAACAGCGAAGAGTAGGACATCCTGGACGCCGCGAGCTTTGAGCTCTTGCAGTACTGTGCACCAGTAGGATGCCGATTCACTATTGCCAATCCACATTCCTAGCACTTCTCGCTGCCCCTGCATATTAACACCCATGGCAGTGTAGCACGCTTTTTTCACGTTGCGCCCTGCATCACGTACATTAAAGTATGCAGCATCCATGAAGATATAAGCATACATGCGCTGTAAAGGGCGATTTTTCCACTCTTGAATTTCTGGCAGGATTTTGTCTGTAATGCGTGAAATCTCTGCGGGGGAGAGGCTTACGTTATATAGCTCCTCAATCTGCTTGGCAATGTCTCTGGTAGTGTTTCCGATGCCATATAAATCGATGATCTTCTTCTCAATACCAGAGATATCTGTTTGACCCTTAGCAACGATAGTTGGCGTATACTCACCAGCTCTGTCTCTAGGGATAGCAAGGTCGATATCGCCAAAGCTGCTGGTAACAGTTTTAGGATAGAAACCATTACGTGCATTAGCTTTTTTCTGTGGTGTCCGTTCATATTTCGAGTATCCAAGGGTATCATCCAATTCTGCTTTTAGTGCAGCTTGGATGAAGGTTCCTACAAAGTCTTTGATATAGGCTTGATAGTCGAAGTCGAGGCCTTTCTTCTTGTATTCTTGGACCATAGCCTCGATGATTGGTTTATTGATTTCGTTGAACGCATTAGGTGATTTACGCTTTGGCATGATGGGTGACCTCCTGCATACTTCTTTCCTACACTATATTACGGTAGGAAGCTCAATGGTAACCTTCTAGCGTCAACCAGCTACCAGGTACTCACCAGTCGACTTACAGCAGTATCTAATCACTGTTTGCGAAGAGTGCTTTGCCTCATTAGCTAGGGCTTTTAGAAGATTGTGATTTTATTTGTCTTTTATGTATTTCTAATTTACACAATCTATTGTACACTCTCTTCTTAGCTTAACAACATTGTTATATCAAGGGGCACACAATTCATAAAGCGCCCCAGTACCTCTTTTTATTAATCGATAAATACGGTGGAATGTAAGTCGTCAAAATTTACATGAATTTATGCAATTAACTGTAGAATAAAAAAGAACCTTATGAGAGCGGTCAGCGAACCAAAAGCCACAGAAGGAAAACATCTTACCAGAACCCTATGAAAGCGGTCAAGGAACTAAAAGCCACAGAAGGAAAGCGACATACCAGAACCTTATGAGAGCGACAAACAATCCAAAAGTTACAGAAGTGAAATCCCCTACCAGAACCTTTTACCTATGTTATAATACAAAAGATATTTACGACATAGAAAGTGCTATTAAGTGAAGGGATTAGCTCGTTCGAGAAACCTGAGCAACCTGTGTATCCTGAGAGACCTTTGTCTAGGAAGGGTTCACTGCTTGTTTAGGTTCCTTTAATGGCACTAAGGAAAAAGGAGACACTATGAAATTACTCCGATTGACATTACAGGGGTTCAAATCTTTTGCGGATAAGACCACTATCGATTTTTCGGAAGGCATGACGGTCATCGTGGGACCAAATGGTTGTGGGAAAAGTAATATTTCCGATGCGGTGCGTTGGGTTCTAGGGGAGCAGAATGTGCGAAACCTGCGCGGCCAGAAGACGGAAGATATTATTTTTTCTGGATCGGAAACCAGAAGTCCGAAGAATGGGGCCGAAGTGACCTTGGTGCTAGATAATTCTGCCCATGAGTTGCCGCTGGATACGGCCGAAGTGTCTATCAGTCGCCGGGTGCTTCGCAATGGAGACAGTGATTTCCAGTTGAACAAACGGAGTTGCCGGTTAAAGGATATTCAGGAACTATTGGCATCTACCGGATTGGGGAAAGGATCCCTGGCGATTATCGGACAGAACCGGGTGGATCAGGTATTGACCGCCCGTCCGGAAGAACGGCGTCTTATTTTTGAAGATGTGGCAGGCATCAGTCTCTATCGGATGCGGAAAAATGAAGGGCTTCGCAAGTTGGAGCGTACCGCAGAAAATATGGACCGTGTAAAGGATATGACAGCCCTTTTGGATGAGCAGCTGATTCCTCTCAAAGAAGGGGCGGAAAAGGCAAAGGCTTACAAGGCACTGTTGGTTCACAAACGGGCCATCGAGGCCACCATGTCTCTGTTGAAACTCACCTCTGTGCGTCGTATGATGGCCCGGTATGAAAATGAATATATTTCCTTGAAAGATCAGGATGTGAAATGCCAGGCCAAATTGGCTCAGTGTAGTCTCGCCAAGGAAGCGTTGGAAAAAGCGCGGCTCAGTCATCAGGAAGAAATGCGCCTATCTGGGGAAACGCTGGCAAAGGCCCAGCAGAAGATGGAAAGTCTCCGCGGTGATTTCCGTGTCAAAGAAGAGGCGCTTCACCATGCGCAGGAAAAATGGGGAGAGCTGTCCGTAGCGGAAGAAGACCAGACCGAAGCAGAAAAGGAGCTGGCGGAAGAAATTGAAACCGCCAAAGAAGAATGGCAGCAGGCCAAAAGCGAGTGGACCATTTGGAGCGAAAAGAAACAGGTCGCAGAAAAGGAAAAGAACCAATTAGAAACAGCCCTCCAATCTTCTGAAGCGGCCTACGCGAAGGCCTTGGCTATTTCTCGTCAGAAATTGGCAAAAAAGGAAAAACTGGAACAGGATATTTCTCATAAAAAGGAAGAAATCCATCGTTTCCAGTCAGAAAAAGAAGAGCGAGATTTGGCAGACCGGGATAGAAATCAGCTGATTTCTCGTATGGAATCAGAATGGAAATTGGAGAAAGCGGAAGAAGCGAAACAGCAGGAAGAGCTAGTCCGACTGACCAAGGCGGGAGAAATCGACAGCCAAACATTGAAAAAGGCACAGGAACTCCGTTTCCAGCTCTTAAATCAGATGAATCGCATGGAGTCCGCACTGGCTGGGATTCGGTCCAAGCGGGAATACTTGGAACATGCCGACAAGGAATATGCCAATTTTTCTCGCACCACCAAGACCATCATGGAGCATCGTCATCTATTTGGTGATGCTATCCATGGGGCTCTGGGGGAACTGATTCAGGTGCCTGCCAAGTATACCGATGCAGCCGAAGTGGCTCTGGGGGGACAGATTTCAAACATCGTCACCGATACTACCGCATCGGCAGGAAAGATCATTCGCTGGCTTATGGAAAATAAGGGCGGACGAACCACGTTCTATCCGTTGGAATCCATGAAGCCTCGCTATAGCAATGGCATGGAGCAGGAAGCGGCCGGAGAAGCAGGCATTTGCGGAATTGCGTCCTCCCTCTTTGGCTGTGCGCCTATGTATAGAAATCTGCTGGACAGTTTGCTTGGGAAAACGCTCATTGCAGAAAATTTGGATGTGGCCCGTCAGGTGGCTAAGAAATATAATTACCGACTTCGCATTGTGACCCTCGATGGGCAGCTGGTCAATGCGGGCGGCTCCATGACCGGCGGTTCCATGAAGAAAAAGGAAAATACCTATTTCGGACGAAAGCAGGAAATTGCCGCCCTCTTAGCAGAAGAACAGGAAGGTCGCCAAAAGTGGCAGGCTAAAAAGGAAGAAAAAGAGAAACAGGAACAGTTCTGTGATTCCGTGGCAGAGAAACTGAGTGAAGAACGAGAAGCCTGGCAATCGCTGAAAGTGGCTTTGGCAGAACGAAAAGGCCATTTGGAGGGAATGGAAAAGACCCTGACCGATCGGAAAAAGCAGGCCGAGGAAAGTCAGATGGCTGGCGAAAGAGCGGCCCATCAGATGGAAGAGCTGAAGCAAACCTTGGATGAGGCCAAAAAGAAATGGGAATCTTTGGGAGAGGTTCCTGAAGTGGAAGACGATACCAAGAGCCAGCAGCTGAAGAAATCCCTGGAAAAGAAGAACCAGGAAATTTTGCAGATTCACGTGTCTCTCACCAAAGCGGAAGAAGCCCTGGCGTTTGGGCAGAAAATGGAAAAAGAACGAGAAGCGGCCTTGGCAGAGCAGCAACAGGACCGAGCTGATTTGGAAAAAGCCAAAGTAGAAAATCAGGCCCTTCGGAAATCGCTCCAAACGGCATTGGATGTGCTGAAAAAAGATTTTGAAGAAGCGGAATCAGCATGGCAAACCATTCGCAGCAAACAAAACGCTTTGCAGGATGCCTCCGATGCTTTCACGATGCAGCAAAAAGAAGCCGATACCAATTGGCGCAAAGCCCAGGAAGAATCGTCTCGCATCCGTCAAAATATGGCAGAACGAGAAGGACGGATTGAGAATTTCAAAGCCCAGGAAGCGGATGAAATCAATTGGCTGAAATCGGAGAATCTGACTTTGGCAGAAGCAGAAACGCTGCGCCTTCCTGGATCCATGGCGGATATGAAAGCCAAGGAAGAAGAATTGGCAGAAAAAATCGGTGCTTTGGGCACGGTGAACCCCAATGGGGTAGAAGCCTACGAAGAACAGTTGGCACGAAGAAAATTTTATGAAGAACAGATCGCAGACCTCACCCAGGCCAGAGAAGGATTGGAAACAATTATTCGCGATATTGACAAGACCATGGCGGAACAATTCGCCGAAGCGTTCCAGCAGATCAATGTGGAATTTGGACGAATTATGCAAATGATGTTCCAAGGGGGCCATGCCAAATTGGAACTGACCGATGAAGACCATCCGTTAGACGGCGGGGTGGAAATGTACCTGCAGCTTCCAGGAAAACGGCGTCAGCCTTTGTCCTTGATGTCCGGCGGCGAACGAGCTTTGACGGTTATTGCTCTTCTGATTTCCTTCATGGCCTATAGACCGGCACCGTTCTGCTTCGTTGATGAAATCGACGCTGCACTGGACGATGCCAACGTGGAACGATATAGCCGCATGATTGGAGATTATAAAAAGAAAACCCAATTCATCGTCATTTCCCATCGAAAGAAAACCATGGAATTTGCCGACACCTTGCAGGGCGTCACCATGGCAGAAAAAGGAGTGTCCAGTTTGATTACCGTGAAAATGGCGGATTATGTGGAGTGATGGTGACTTGTTAAGGATTGGTGGCTAGGCCTTAGGGATTGGGGGGTGTAGTGGTATTGGTACTGGCGGCTACCCTCTTCCTTTGGAAGGGGGCAGGGCAATGCTGTTAAGTTAAGCGAAATATGTGGTGATTCCTTTTGTGACAAAGTTTCTCAGGTTGCTCAGGACTCTCAAGTTTCTCAGGTTCCCCAAATGAGATGATAACGCTAGCGTCTATCAGCGCATTCGAAGAACCTGAGCAGCCTTAGCAACTTGAGAAACCTGAGTAACCTATAATCACAAACCAAATCATGCTTACTGGCGCAAATCCTTAACTTAACAGCATTAGGGGGCAGGGGGGATAGCTCGCACTGGCGGATACATTGAGATGAGATACATAGCGTTGTCGGCGTTCTGCGAAGGCGGCTAGTTCAACAACTCTTCTTCGACGGTCTATCCCCGGCTCGCAAGCGAGCCTGCCCCTTCCTGAGGAAGGGGCTCTTGGGGGCTGTGGTGGTGATATGGCTGGAGAAACATAGATCTGAAGTGTGTATCAAAAGGTTCTGGCTCCGAAAAAATCGTAAGATTTTCAATGGAGCCAGAATCCTGAGAACCTTCAGAACCCTGAGAACCTTCAGAACCCTGAGAACCTTCAGAACCCTGAGAACCTTCAGAACCCTGAGAACCCTGAGAAAACTAAGCAACCTTGAGAAACCTGAGAAATATGATACAATGAGAATAGAATTTCCAACGAAAATAAAGCAGGAGGAATACTATGGGATTTTTTGACAAAATTAAACGTGGATTGACGAAGACCAAACAGAGCTTGATTCGGAATATTGAAAGCGTAGTCATCGGGTATGCCCAGATTGACGATGAATTTCTGGAAGATTTGGAAATGGTTCTCCTTTCCGGCGATATCGGTGTGAAAACCACTGACTATCTGATGCGTCAGATTCGTCGTGGTGTCACCGAAGGGACTATCAAGAATACCAAAGAAGTGATGCCTTTCATGGAAAAGACGGTCATGAATCTTTTGGAAGACACCACCATTGCCCAGGAAAATACCCACCATCCGGAGGTCATTCTGGTGGTTGGGGTCAATGGGGTAGGCAAAACCACCACCATTGGCAAATTATCTGGTAAGCTTCACAAAGAAGGCAAGAAAGTTCTTTTGGCTGCTGCCGATACCTTCCGTGCCGCTGCTTCCGAACAGCTCACCATCTGGGCAGAACGGACTGGAGCCGACATCGTGAAGCATGCCGAAGGGGCTGATCCGGCCGCTGTAGCTTTCGATGCGGTGTCCGCTGCGAAAGCCAGAGGCTCCGATGTGGTTCTGATTGATACAGCCGGTCGTCTCCAGACCAAAGTGAACCTGATGGAAGAATTAGCAAAAATCAGCCGCGTAGTGAAAAAAGTCATTCCTGATGCACCGCACCAGACCCTTTTGGTTCTCGATGCCACTACAGGGCAGAATGCCATCAGCCAGGCCCAGAACTTTGGAGAAATTGTACCCCTTACCGGCGTGGTTCTTACCAAATTGGACGGCACCGCCAAAGGCGGCGTGGTCCTTTCTGTCCATGAAGAACTGCATGTGCCGATCAAATGGATTGGCCTCGGCGAACGGGAAGATGACCTGGAACGATTCAATCCGAAAGACTTCGCGAAAGCTCTTTTTGAAACCGATGACCATATTCTGGGGGAAAGCACGAAGATTTGATTTTTTACAGTGGTGTATCGGTCATGCATCACTATATATGAAGAAAATAAGCAAATTAGTAGCTAGGGATTGGGGATTAGGGATTAGATTATTTCCTAATTCTCAATCCCTATTTTTATGCAATAACTGGTCATTCATTGTTTCCCTAGGGAAATAGATCATCGATTGTTGCTGGTTGTTAGTTATTTGTTGTTGGGGCCAAACAACCGACAACTAACAACCAACAACAGAAAGAATATTTCCTAATCCCTAGCTACTAATCCCTGGTAAGAATAAGGAGTACCCATGACAAAAGAAGAAAATGCTATTCATATCACCATACAGCAGAAACCAATCAAAAATATCTATATGAGAATCTTGCGGGATGGCACTGTATCGGTGACAGCACCGTTATCTTGCAGCAAGAAACAGATTGATGATTTTATTGAGAAGAAGAAATCTTGGATGCTTGCAAATATCAATAAAATAGCAGAAGTACCGACCTATTTTTATCAATCTGGGGAGTCTCATTATGTTTTCGGGAAAGAACGTACCTTGCAATGCTACATGTTTAATAAATGGGCGAAAAATAAGCGCAACTGTGGTGAAGTCAGGGGTGAGACTGTGTATTTATTTATGTGCTCAGAAAAAACCGATCCGAAGAAATTGTATACAGATCTAATGAAAGCATATTTATATGAAATGCTAGAGGAATTGGTTTCCCATTGGGCCCAAAAGATGAATGTTCATCCTGGAACAATCACTATCCGAAAAATGAAAAGCCGTTGGGGAAGTTGCAATGTCCGTACCGGCGACCTGTGCTTTGCCCTCGACCTAGTTACCAAGCCGAAACCATGTATCGAAGAAGTGGTGGTTCATGAATTGAATCACTTGTTGGAAAAAGGTCATACCGCAAGATTCCACGAACTGATGGCTCATTGGCTGCCGGATTATAAAGAACGAAATAAAGCATTGAATCAATGGCCGAAAGAATTTGTGTAGTATAGGTTTCTTAGGTTGCTCAGGGGGCTCAAGTTTCTCAGGTTCGTCGAGCATGCCTCTAACCAGTCATGTCATTTCGACCGATGGGATTTGTCCTGGATATCAAAATGGTTCACGCAACCGTGTTAAACAAAAGTGGAGAAATCTTGTGATACTAGCAAAATTATCGATAGTATCACAAGATTTCTCCACTTTTGTCTAACATAGTCGTAAACGACCCGATAGTATCAGAAAGCACAAATCCCATCGGTCGAAATGACGTGGTTGGTTAGAGATACATTCGGAGTACCTAAGCTGCGTGATTAAGTTACGGATTTGCGTTGGTAGGTATGATGCTACTAGTGAGTAAAGGGTTCTGAAGGTTCTAAGGGTACAAAGTGTTCTCACGTTTCTCGAATGTGCCAATAAATGCTAGCGTTATCATCTCGTTTGGGAAACCTAAGCAACCTTAGAAACTTGAGCTACCTGAGAAACCTGTAACCTCTTATGAAAGAATACCAACTGCCGCAGAACAATAAATAAAAAACGAAAAAAGCCCGCACGAAAAAGAGAATCCATCGAGTACAAATTGCCCTAAGGCAACCAGGATCTCTTTTCCATGTGGACTTTTTACATCCATGTTTCTTAAGTTGTTGCTCTACATCCTGAAGCCCGGGAAGGTTCTTCAAGCGGGTGAACGGTGTGTAGGCACACCGGAGCTCTTATGTATTCATCTTACCCGACAATTAAGTCCTTGCCAATGTTTTTTGTTCGGCGCCGTGCATTGGCGGTGTCCTAATCGCTTAACTGTATTATATACCATAGAGGATACAAGAGTCAAGCGTTTGGATAAACTTTTTTATGTGACTGGTGACTGGTAGCTATGGATTAGTAACTAGGCCTTAGAGATTAGGTGCCTGTATCGGTATTTGCACTAGCGGTTACCCTCTTCCTCTGGAAGGGGGCAGGGGGGATAGCTCGCTGTAGCGGATACACTGAGATGAGGAACATCATGTTGCTGGCGTTCTGCAAAGGCGGCTAGTCGGGAGCTCTTCTTCGACGGCCTATCCCCGGCCCCTCAGCTCGTCTGCCCCTTCCTGAGGAAGGGGCTCTTTGAAGGTTCTGGCTCCGAGAAAATCGTTAGATTTTCAATGGAGCCAGAACCTGAGCAACCTGAGCAACCTGAG
>CAKQBK010000046.1 GCA_934216155.1 uncultured Dialister sp. | reverse complement strand
CTCAATAATCTCACTAGTGTCACAAGATTTCTCCACTTCTGTTCAACATAGTACTGAACTACACTGTAGTGTCATTTCACACAAATCCCATCGGTCGAAATGACGCTAGAAATGATACGGATACAGTAACACAATAACATTAACATCCTACTGGCCTATCATTTGTATGTAAATACCATTTGTCTCGTTCTATAAAAAGGGGCATTGGGGCGCTTTATGAACTGTGCGCCCCTTCCACCACTACGCACTCCGCACTACTCACTACGCACTTTTCAGCAAAAGCGAATAAATAGTCACCCTTCCAGTATCTCCGCCAATACCTGTTCCATCTTTTCCACGTCGATTGGCTTCGCGATATGGCCATTCATGCCATTTTTCAGTGCCATTTTCTTATCTTCTTCAAAGGCGTTGGCAGTCATAGCGATGATCGGAATCTGGGCTTTCGCCGGATTCTCCATGGCCCGAATGGTCCGGGTGGCTTTATAGCCATCCATCCGAGGCATTTGGATATCCATAAGAATCAGGTCATAAGTGCCGGCGGGTTGTTCTTCCAACCGATGGACACACTCTACGCCATCGGCCACGCGGTCCACTTTGAGTCCTATTTCTTCCAAAAGGGCCACCGCGATTTCCGCATTCAGTTCATTATCTTCTGCCAACAGGATATGCTGCCCCGCAATGACTTGATGATACTGGGCTTCCCGTTTGGCTTTCATTTCTTTGTTGTAATACACTTCATCAGCAATAGGATGTTGCAAAGTGAAAGTAAAGGTACTGCCCTTTCCCAGTTCGCTTTCCACTGTCAAGGTACCACCCATCATATCTACCAATTTCTTTACAATAGGCATGCCCAGACCGGTGCCTGCCACTTTGCCGATGGTAGTATTTCTTTCTCTTGTAAAAGGATCAAATATCTTTGGCAGAAATTCTTTACTCATGCCGATGCCGTTATCACTGATGGTGGTTTTCACCGCCATGTAGCCTTCCTTGTCCGCTGGCACTTCCACAGAGGTGATGCTCACCGTGCCGCCTTCGGGGGTATACTTGATGGCATTGCTGACCAGATTGGTCCATATTTCCTGAATCTTCGTCCGATCACAAAGGATATGACGATGGGTGACATCACCATGTCGAATCAGTTGAATATGCTTTTTATCCGCTTCCCCTTTGAAAACTTCATACACTTCGGACATAATGTCTCCCGCATTGTGGTAACTTTCGTCCACTTCCATCTTACCGCTTTCGATGCGGGCCATATCCAGCACATTATTGATGATAGACAGCAGCAAATGACCAGCCTGTTCCATTTTCGCTTCATAATCTAGCAGCTTCGGACTGGTCAGTTCCTTTTTCATGAGCTGCGTATAGCCCAGAAGGGCATTCATCGGAGTACGGATATCATGGGACATATTGAAAAGGAAATTGGTCTTCGCCGCGCTGGCCTCTTCTGCCCGCTGCACCGCTTTCTCCAACTCTTTCTGGCTGTCTTGGAGTTTCTGATTCAGTTCCTGTGCCCGAAGTGCCGATGCTTTGGCTTTCGCTTCTGCCCGTTTGGATTTTCTAAGAGAATCCAGGATAATGAGCAAAACCAGAATAACCAGCACCATCGAAAGGGCTGTCACCGCCAGGATGTGTTCTTTCAGGAAATCCACGGTGGACACTTTGCGGAGCGCATTGTCATACATAGCCAAAGAACCATTCAAGTAAGAAGGTGACATGGCATTCAATGTTTTATTCAAAACCGCCAGCAGCACCCCATGGTTCCGTCTGACTGCAAAGGAAATGTCCGCTGGCTTTGTCAGAAATACACTATGGAAATTGGCATCACTCATGTACTTGCTGACAGTCTGCGGTCCTACCGTAAAGCAATCCGCCTCGCCGCGGCGCACCGCCTTTTCCGCATCCCTCATAGAATCATAGGGCTTGATGGTCCACTTGGGATATTGATTGGAAATATACCACATAGCCAATGGATTGCCCTTTTCCATGGCCACCACATTGGCCTCATTTTCATTGAAATTGGGTTTCCCCGTCACGGCCCCCACATTGATCGTTAAAAGTGGATTGGACAAAGAAAATCCATATTTCTCTGCAATGAAAGGATTGTGAGTGAAATGGAAAATCATATCAATATCATGATTCTGCAGGGCCTGGATTTCTTCCTCCGGGGTCTCATATTTCACCAATTCAAACCGCAAATAGTCCTTCCCAAAGTTTTTCTCCACAAACTGGAGATAGTCATTGATGACCCCCACCACGGTTTTGTTCTGCTCATCATACTGGCTAATCCCCGCATCATCGGCCAAGTAGCCCATGCGAATGGTGCCATGCTTTGTGAGCCACTGCTGTTCCTCTTGGGATAACACCGCTGTGGTGCCGGTGGCAAAATATTGCTTGTACAAATCATCTGTATAGAAAGGCTTATCTCGGTCAATTTGCCGCATAGCCGCGTCCAAAGATACTTTTAGGTCAGGACGATTTTTATTGATAATAAAGTAATTTCCTGCCGAACCAAACATGGCCACTTTTGAAAATCCCATCTCACCCCAGACGGGCACTTCTACAGAAGCAATGCAATCAATGGCATGACTGGCCAACTTTTCCTTGGCATCTTTCAAATTGGTCACTGGCACCAGCTGCATGGAAATCTGCTGCTTCTCCATCCATTGCTTCAGCACCGTTTCCTGAATAGAACCAACCAGCACCCCAATTCGCTTGCCCTGGAAAGATTCCAACTGGGTCATGGAAATACCGGAACTTCTCAAATCCGCATAGATGTAATATTTCTCTTCTCCCATGGGCAAATCAGAGAACAGCACCTTTTGGGCCCGATCGTCCGTATAGGAAATATTGCTCAAAAGGTCAATCTCCCCGTCCTGCACCATGCGAACCAAGTCATTCCAGTCGGCCTGCACATACTCATAGGTCCATCCGGTATAAGCCGCTACAGTCTGCTCATATTCATAACTGTAACCGCTGCGTTCCCCCTGGCTTCCGGTACTGCTGGTATCCGCATACCATCCGATGCGAACAGTCTTCTCCCCCTCATCGGCCCTGGCAGGCATGATAAACCACGCCAAAAGAAACAGCACGCACAAAAGTATACCGCCCCACGGCCCGAACGTTCCCCGGTTATATTTCATAGACTCACCCCATAATGCTTAAGTTGCTCAGGTTTCTCAAGGTTCTCAAGGTTCTCAAGGTTCTCAAGGTTCTCAAGGTTCTCAAGGTTCTCAAGGTTCTCAAGGTTCATTGAAAATCTATCGATTTTCTCGAAGCCAGAACCTTTTGATATCCAATACATCACTATGATTCACTTACCACATCATCGCTACAGAACCTTCACATGCACGTTTCATCTCCATGTCCCTATAGCCACATCACCGCCATAGAACCCCAGTCATTAAGATAAAATAATTCATCTTTATTATATTAAATTTCTGACACATTGTGTACCCCTCCCGAAAAATTTTCGTAATAGATTTATTATATTGTTAGCAGTTGGCAGTTAACGGTTAACTGCCAACTGCTAACTATATACCGTTCTTTTCTTCCTCGTTAGCGATTTCATCTCTTTCCCGTCATTCTGAGCCGCCCGTAGGGCGATATCGAAGGATCTTTGGGGTATTCCTTAATGTTCTTTGTTTCTCTTCCGCTATGAAATGAGACTTCCCGTTTTAGTATTACATCCAGCTGACATTACTTCTATCCGTTAGCCTCATATGTTAACGCCCCAGACACTAGGTCTCATTTCACCCCAAGTGCTTTTCATAGTGCCTTTCACAAAAACGAAAAAGATTCCTCCACTTCGGTCGGAATGACGATAGTGCCAAGCATCGCTAGAAACTAGAAAAGAACGCTAGAAAATAAATTTGAGAATAATAAACAGGTAATACTCATCAATCATGCCACTTGTGAGCATAAGGTACTGAAGGTTCTAAGGGTACAAAGGGTTCTAAGGGGCTCCGAATGAGATGATAACCATAGCGTATATTGGCACATTCGAGAAACCTGAGCGACCTTAGAAACTTGAGCAGCCTGAGTAACCTGTAACCTATTGCGGAATCATATCTACTAACGCAAATCCTTAACTTAACAGCATGGCTTGCCCACTAAAAAGGCAATAAAAAAGAACCCCCGAAGGAGTTCTTTTTTATTGCTAATCCGTGAGATTAGAATGCATAGTTCAGTTCAATGCCCCAGGTATCAGCTGGATCGTCTGCGCTGTTTCCGTCAGCATCCTTACCTGCTTTAGCAGCGAAGTTGTAGTAAGCATCCAGTTCTACATTCTTCTGAACAGCAACGCCTGCTTTAGCAACCCAGAAATGAACATCAGTATCATAGCTAGATTCCAACTGATCACCCATATCCAAAGCTGTATTGCCAAGCCATGTAGAAGCAGCATCAGCCTTTACATAATGAACGCCAAGAGACCAAGAACCCACTTTATCAGTGTCTACTTCACCATAAGTGAGTCCAGCAGTCCAAAGATTTGCATGCAAAGAACCATCTGTTGGATGTTTAAATCTGGACTGAACAAAGTCACCATCCAAAGTGAATCCTGCACCCAGACCTACGGTAGCACCAGCTCCCCAAACAGAAGATTTAGTACCATTGAAATTAATTGGGTCTTCCCCTTCATCACCTTCAATAATACCATTCATTTTCTGGTTTTTCAGATAGAAAGCAGAAACATCAGCAGTATCACCAATATGACCAGTCAATTTGCCATACCAAGCTTCCGGAGCTTTGGCAGCTGTTCTACTATCGTTCTGCCAGAGGAATTTACTACCATCAGCTTTATCAGTAACGGACTTGAAATAACCATAACCAGCTTCTACACCGATTTTACCATTATCCCAACCAGCTGCAACGCCATCGAATACACCATCTTCATCCCAGAATGTGCCGGTCTGGTCTAGAGCAATGCCCTGACGACCAATGGTTACATAAGTAGCATCGTTTGGTGCCCATTTAGCATTGATGCGATCCATGGTAGTATTGCCATCATCAATACCATCATCATTGCCCTTCAGGTCAGCTTCGGTTACGAGACGACCGTTAACAGTCACCTGGTCATTGACCTGGCCCTGTACATTGATTCTCATACGACCATTCCATGCATCAGTATGTTTGGTTTCTTCACCGAGTCTACGCTGGTACTGCATACGAGCATCGCCGGACCAAGCAATGTTGCCAACTTTCTTTTCCAGGTTGGAAACGCGAACGCCCAGGTTTGCCAGTTCATCAGCGTATTCGCCAGCCAGTTTGTCCAGAGTTGCCTGCTGTTCAGCGTTCAGCTGGTCTTCTTTAGCCATCAGGCGAGCGATGATCTGAGCCAGTTCATATCTGGTCATGTTTCTTTCGCCTTTGAAGGTGCCGTCCGGGTAACCTTCTACAACGCCCTGGTCGGACAGGTCGGATACTGCCTGATAAGCCCAGTCATCGGTGGATACATCAGAGAATGGATTTGCTGCGTATGCGGATACGCCAGCGGTGAGTGCTGCTACAGCAGCCAGTGCGAGAATCTTTTTCATAATAATCGCTCCTTAGATAGATAAAAGTTGTTAGCCCTGGTATAAGGAGACCTCCGAAAAAGATTCCACTCGAGTGACCGTGTTTCCTCTGTTTCTTCTTTCCCGTTCTTCCCCAGTCAACTGACAGGACTTCTCAATTGACCTTCCATAGTATACCACTTTTATTAGAGCTTGACAAATTAAAAATTACATTTTCTTGTAATTAGAAAAAAATACATTAGTATTATCTATAATCTAATGTCACGATAATTATTCTCAATATCATTATGGTAGTTAACGGTTTATGGTTAACAGTGTACCGTTAACTGTTAACCATACAAAAAAGGAGACCTCTTTCGAGATCTCCTCTTTGTCAGTGATTATGATTCACCAATTAGAAATTGTAGTTCAGGGACAGGGTCCAAGCGTTGTCGTCGCAGTTTTCAGCATTGTCAATATCCCAAGCGTATTCGCCATGGAGGGTTACGTTCTTCTGAAGAACTACATCACCGAAAACATTCCAGAATTTCAGATCTTTGCCTTCTACATTCTTGCCAAAGAAATCAGATGCATCATAGGTGGTGCCACCCAGGTATGCATTATCGCCTACTTTGTTGTAAGCTACGTTCAGAGCGAAGCTGCCTGGTTTAGCCAGGTCAAGGGTGTTGTAGCCCAAGCCTGCCTGCCATGCACTGTCAGCTTTGTCGGCATTGGAATCCCAATATTCGCCAAATACGCTGAAGTTCTGAACTGGAACAACCAAATTGGTGCCCCAGATGCTATCAAAGCCAATTTCAGACTTTGCTTTGCTGCCAGTGAAATTGAAGTAAGCAGCATTCAGTTTTGCTACGCCGAAGTCATAGCCCAGTCCGCCAAATGCTACATCTTTATCTTTGTAGTCTGCATTCAGCTGACCGAAAGCAGCGTAAGCGTCCAATTTGCCATCGTTGTAAGCCAGTTTAGCACCATCGAAAGCGTCATCGTACTGGAGTCCGCCAAATACGGTCAGGCTCTGACGACCAAGAACAACGGAAGTCTTGTCACCAAAGTTGTGGTTTACGAAGAGACGATCCATAGTGGTATTGCCATCATTATCTGCATTCTTACCAGCATCTTTGAACCACATGTTGGTTACGACACGGCCCTGTACGTAGGTGTCATCGTTAACCTGGCCTTTGACGTTCAGACGAATACGACCTTTATAGGTATCTTTAGCAGCTTTTTCAGCATTCTGGGTATACATCATCTTAGCATCGCCGGTCCAGTAAATGTTGCCGACTTTCTTTTCCAGGTTGGAAACGCGAACACCCAGGTTTGCCAGTTCGTCAGCGTATTCGCCAGCCAGTTTATCAAGGGTTGCCTGCTGTTCTGCGTTCAGCTGGTCTTCTTTAGCCATGAGACGAGCGATGATCTGAGCCAGTTCATATCTGGTCATGTTTCTTTCGCCTTTGAAGGTGCCGTCCGGGTAACCTTCTACCACGCCCTGGTCAGACAGGTCGGATACGGCCTGGTAAGCCCAGTCATCGGTGGATACATCAGAGAATGGATTTGCTGCGTATGCGGATACGCCAGCGGTAAGAGCTGCTACAGCAGCCAGTGCGAGGATTTTTTTCATAATAAATCGCTCCTTTAGAAAGAATGGAAAGGAAATCCCCCATCGGTGATTTTCATTTCCAGAAATAAAAGTAGTGCCCTTTCTGAAGGAGAAATCATCCTTAGCGCGAGTGACCGTGTTTCCTCTGCCATACCTTCTCTCCTCCCGCATACCTCGGGCTAGGATATGTTGACTTTAGGATACTATAGAAAGATAGTATAAGGCAAGGAAGAAATCATAATTTCGTCATATTCTAATGTGTCTCTTTTGTATTAAAAATGTTGGTGGTTCTCTACTGGTTGTTGGTTGTTAGTTGGTGGTTGTTGGTTTACGTGCCGGGTACTACTGAGACAACTAGCTGAGGGAAAAGAGGGAATGGGTTTGGGGTTTGCTATCCGAGTGCTTTTGCGACAATCAGCCGAGAATAAAGAGGGAATTGGTTTAAGGTTTACTTTCCGAGTTCTTTATTGAAGAATCCTATGATTTGAAAGTGGCATTGGTTTAAGGTTTACCGGCCGAGTTCATTATGTGGAAATTTAAAGAATTGAAAGATGAAATTGTTTTAGGGTTTGACGCGTGAAATTTAAACTTTAAACCAATGCCACTTTCTAGCCATGCTGTTTCCAAATAATGAACACGGAACGTAAACCACAAACCAATGATATTTTCTCCAAGTCGAGTTAACGCAAAAGAACCCGGAGCTTAAACCAATAATCAACAAAAAAAGGAGACCCCTTTCGAGATCTCCTCTTTTTATATGTCATTGTCTTTGCAAGTACTGCCTATCAATTAGAACTTGTAGTTCAGGGATACAGTCCAGGAATCTTCAGAATCGTTATTATCATCTGCATCCTGAGCAAATCCATATTCGGCATGGAGAGAAACATTCTTCTGGAGAACTACATCACCCATTGCAAACCAGAAACTACCATCTTTCTGCAGGAAAGAGCCATTTTCTAACTGCCATCCGCTAAGGTTAGACGGAGCTACCCCCTTTTCTACATCAAAGTAAGCCAAATCCAAGTTCCAAGAGCCTGGTTTCTTATAGTTCATCGCACCATAGCCAACACCTGCTGCCCAAACCTGTGGATCTCCATTTACAGCTGTATTGACATAGTAATCACCTGTTACGCGGAAATCTTTGACTGGAACAACAACGTTAGCGCCAATGACTTCATATTTGCCATTTGTGCTGCCAAGCGGAACTACGTCATCGCCACCAACTTTGAAATAGTCAACACCCAGTTTAGCTACTTTCAAATCAGCTTTAGCCTGTGCATAGAGGAATTCTGCCTCATCATAGTGTTCATCAGCACCACCGATAATATCATGGCTACTAAAGCGACCATAACCAACCCCCAGTGCTACATCTTTGCTGAGATTGAAGTCTGCTTCAGCCCCCTGGAAGGTTGCACTAATCAGCCAAGCACCATATCCACCAGCATCTACTTCATATCGACCAAGTTTTGCAGAAGCAAGATCGCTAAATTTATGGTCCACATACAGACGGTCCATTAAAACATCAGCGTCACTGCCATCTTTAAAATTCATATTAGCTAAAAAACGTCCATTAACAGCGGTATCTTCGTTAACCTGGCCTTTTACGTTAATACGTACACGTCCATTCCAAGATTCAGCTGCTTTTGCAGGATTAGCATTATGTGTATTATCTTTTGTCTGATAACGCATACGAGCATTTCCGGACCAGGAGATATTGCCGACTTTCTTTTCTAGGTTGGAAACGCGAACGCCCAGGTTTGCCAGTTCGTCAGCGTATTCGCCAGCCAGTTTATCAATGGTAGCCTGCTGTTCTGCATTAACCTGGTCTTCTTTAGCCATGAGGCGTGCTACGATCTGAGCCAGTTCGAAACGGGTCATGTTCTTTTCGCCTTTGAACATGCCATCCGGATATCCTTCTACGATACCCTGTTCAGACAGGTCAACTACTGCCTGGTAAGCCCAGTCATCGGTGGATACATCAGAAAATGGATTTGCTGCGTAAGCGGATACGCCAGCGGTCAGTGCTGCGACAGCAGCCAGTGCGAGAATTTTTTTCATAATAGGTTTTCTCCTTTTTGAAAAAAATAAAAAGAATGGAAATGCCCTTCCTTATGAGTCTGAAAATTCTTCGCTCGAGTGACCGTGTTTCCTCTGCTACTCTTTTCCTTCTCATAAAACGCATGGGACTTTTACGTCTTAACTAATATATCATACTTTGATATTAATTTTCAATATATATTTATTATTAATTTGTAATGATATGATTTATTTTGCTAATAATTGGTTACTAGTTGTTGGTTGTTGGTTGTTGGTTGTTGGTTTACCTGCCGAGTACTGTTGAGACAATTCGCCGAGAAGAAAGAGGGAGCAGGTTTGAGGTTTACTTTCCGGGTTCCTTTGTGGCAATCAGCTGAGAAATAAGAGGGAATTGGTTTGAGGTTTGCTATCCGAGTGCTTTTGCGACAATCAGCCGAGAATAAAGAGGAAATTTGTTTGGGGTTTGCTATCCGAGTGCTTTTGCGACAATCAGCCGAGAATAAAAAGGAAATTTGTTTGGGGTTTGCTATCCGAGTGCTTTTGCGACAATCAGCCGAGAATAAAGAGGGAGCAGGTTTGAGGTTTACTTTCCGGGTTCCTTTGTGGCAATCAGCTGAGAAATAAGAGGGAATTGGTTTGAGGTTTGCTATCCGAGTGCTTTTGCGACAATCAGCCGAGAATAAAGAGGGAATTGGTTTAAGGTTTACTTTCCGAGTTCTTTATTGAAGAATCCTATGATTTGAAAGTGGCATTGGTTTAAGGTTTACCGGCCGAGTTCATTATGTGGAAATTTAAAGAATTGAAAGATGAAATTGTTTTAGGGTTTGACGCGTGAAATTTAAACTTTAAACCAATGCCACTTTCTAGCCATGCTGTTTCCAAATAATGAACACGGAACGTAAACCACAAACCAATGAGATTTTCTCCAAGTCGAGTTAACACAAAAGAACCCGGAGCTTAAACCAATAATCAACAAAAAAAGGAGACCTCTTTCGAGATCTCCTCTTTTATTTGTGTATGGATTCCAGCAGGCAACACCGCCTACTGCAAACCACTTACTGCCTACTATTCTATAAATTAGAACTTGTAGTTCAGGGAAACAGTCCAGGAATCATCCGGATCTGCTGCATTTTCAGCGTCAGCTGCGAATGCATATTCAGCATGGAGCTGTACATTCTTCTGGAGGGTTACATTAGCGATAGCAGTCCAGAATGTCAGGTTGGTTGCACCTGCAATAGTCCATTCTTTGTTGGTCTTATCATAGCTTGCATTAGCGAAGTTCTTAAGCATATCATTGTGCCAAGTGCCGCCACCGAAGTAAACACCAGCGTCTACATCATTGTAAGCAACGGACAGATCCCAGGTGCCAGCTTTCTTCCAGTCAGCCTTGCCATAGGAGAGACCAGCGTTCCAAGCAGTATCATAATCGCCAATGGTGGTATTCTTGTAATAATCACCAAATAAGTTGAAATTCTGAACCGGAATGGTCAGGTTTACACCATAGATTTCCTGACCTGCAACATAGTGATCAGAGGAATCTGCATCCCCCTGGAATTTAATGTAATCAGCGCCAAGTTTAGCAAAGCCAAAGTCATAAGCACCTTTAGCAAAGAACATATCAGTGGATTTTACACCATAGAGAGTAGCATCAGCATCAGCGACATCGCCATCGTATTTATCGCCCTTCTTAATGTTCAGGGTTGCGAGTTCAGAAGCATTCAGCTGACCAAAGCCAGTGGTCAGAGCCAGTTTACCATTGTTGTAGGAAGCCTGTGCACCATCGTAGCCTTCGAGGCCATTGTACAGCCAGCCCCCCTGATCACCGAACACGATCGGCTGACGGCCCAGACGTACTGCGACGTTCTTGTTGAAGTTATGGTTTACGTAGATCTGAGCCATGGTGGTATTGGAAGAAGCTTCATCTTTGAAGTTCATGTTGTTAACGAACTGTCCCTGTACGTAGGTTGCGTCGTTAACCTGGCCTTTTACGTTCAAGCGAATACGGCCATCATAAATATCTTTCGCATCTTTCTTGGAAGAAGCGGTATAACGCATACGAGCGTCTCCGTTCCAAGAGATGTTGCCGACTTTCTTTTCCAGGTTGGAAACGCGAACGCCCAGGTTTGCCAGTTCGTCTGCATATTCGCCAGCCAGTTTGTCGAGAGTAGCCTGCTGTTCAGCGTTCAGCTGGTCTTCTTTAGCCATGAGGCGAGCGATGATCTGAGCCAGTTCATATCTGGTCATGTTTCTTTCGCCTTTGAAGGTGCCGTCCGGGTAGCCTTCTACTACGCCCTGATCGGACAGGTCAGCTACTGCCTGGTAAGCCCAGTCATCGGTGGATACATCAGAGAATGGATTTGCTGCGTAAGCGGACACGCCAGCGGTGAGTGCTGCTACAGCAGCCAGTGCGAGGATTTTTTTCATAATAAATCGCTCCTTTAGAAAAATATACAGTCTCTTCTTTTCCAAAGTCCGCTTCCAAGATTGCCTCGCTCGAGTGACCGTGTTTCCTCTGCATGTTTTCTTTTCTGCTTTCTTTGCTCCCATGAGTATAGAGACTTGTACTCATGTCTAGGTATAAAGTACCATAATTTCTCGATAAAAGCAAGGTTTTATGCACTATACTTAGGTCTATGTTTTATCATTTTCCTATAATAATCAGTGCTTTCAATCATGATTTTTCTAATGTAATGTATGATTTCATTCGATAGTTAGCGATTTTATGACCAACCGTCAATTTTAATATTTGCATATACGTGATAGTTTCTTGTGTATACTATAAATGATTTTTATAACAAATGGGAAATACCTGTCATTAGCCTCGTTTTCTACCGTTCTTTTCTTCCCTTCTAGCGTTGTTTCTCTTCGTCACCCCAAGCGTAGTCGAGGGACTTTGTGTTATGTGTAGTTACTCCTTGTTTCTCTTATGCAATGAAATGAGACTTGCCGTTTTAGGATGCCTTCTATTGACTCTGCTTATCTGTTTGACACTCTCTGAGTGAAATATTATCATTTGATGTAATTCTCAACAATAAGGCTCATTTCATACCATAATCAAAACAAAGTGGTATAAGGAATAACACAAAGATTTCTCCACGTTGGTCGAAATGACGAAAGTACCAAGAAAGGCTAGTAATAAAAAAGAACGCTACAGGAAGCAGGTGAACAAACTGAACGGGTAAAACTCATACAATGATACCGCCTATCTTTTAGCCTCATACACTAGCGTTCTTTTCTTTCCTCTAGCGTTGTTCACCTCTTCCCCGTCATTCTGAGCCGCCCATGGGGCGTAGTCGAAGAATCTTTGTGTTATTCCTTGCTACTCTTTGTTTCCCTAATGGTATGAAATGAGACTTTTCGTTTAGTATTACATCCAACTGACTTCCGTTTGTCCATTAGCCTCATATGTGTACGCCCCAGACGCTATGGCTCATTTCATTCCGCTTTTCTCTCATTCTGCCTTGCGGAATACAACAAAGATCCGAGGGCACGGATTTGGCCTTCAGCCTCATCCGGCTCGGGATGACGTTGGTGATAAATACTGCTTGAGACTTTAGAAATACTACCGCGCATTTGTTATTATTTTCCCTCTAGCCAATTTCCTTCTATTTCTCTATAATGTAACCAAATCCTACACTCTGTATTTCACAAAAAGGAGTCTCTTTATGGGATATGTATACATCCTGGCCAATGCCAGTCGCAGTACGTTATATATCGGAGTGACCAGTAATTTGCCTCGCCGGCTATATGAACACAAAAATGAACTGGTAGATGGTTTCACAAAGACGTTTCATATTCATGAGCTCATGTATGTGGAGGTATATCCTCATATAGAGGAAGCAATACAGAGAGAAAAACAATTGAAGAAATGGAGTCGTAAAAAGAAAACAGATCTTATTTCATCTAAAAATCCACATTGGAAAGACCTATCACGAGAATGGACTTAATTACTTCTCAAACCACACGCATAAAAACGCTCTGCTTTTCCGTTAATGTAATCATTAGCGCCCATACTAAACGATAAGTCTCATTTCACATCGCAAGTGTCACAAGGAGTTACTTGGAATAACACAAAGATTTCTCCACGTTGGTCGAAATGACGAAAGTGCCAAGCAAGGCTAGTGATAAAAAAAGAACGCTAAAGAAAGCAGGTGAGCAAGCTGAACAATTGAGACTCATGCAATGATAGCGCCTATCTGTTAACCTCATATGTGTATGCCCCAGACGCTAAGACTTATTTCATACCACTTTTTTCTCATTGTGCCTTACGGAATAACACAAAGATTCCTCGACGCGGATTTGGCCTTTGGCCTCATCCGGCTCGGGATGACGTTGGTGATAAATACCGCTTGAGACTTTAGATATGCTTCCACTTATCCATTAACCTCATACACTAGCGTTCTTTTCTTTCCGCTAGCGTTGTTCTCCTCTTTCCCGTCATTCTGAGCCGCCCGTAGGGCGTAGTCGAAGAATCTTTGTGTTATTCCTTGCTACTCTTTGTTTCCCTAATGGTATGAAATGAGACTTTTCGTTTAGTATTACATCCAACTGACTTCCATTTGTCCATTAGCCTCATATGTGTACGCCCCAGACGCTTAGTCTCATTTCATATCATTTTTCTTTCATAGTTCCTTTCGCAAAAACGAAAAAGATTCCTCCACTTCGGTCGGAATGACGCTAGATATGATTCAGCTTGTGACTTTTAGTATAATCACGCTTGTCTGTTAGCCTCATCCGGCTCGGGATAACATGGGTAAGAAATGCTTTCCCCACGTAAAAAGTCACGCTCTTTGTCGAGCGTGGCTTTTTGGTATATCTTATTTCACTACTTTAATAGAGAAGTAGTTTTTCTTGCCTTTTTTGATGATGATGTATTTTCCATCGGTGTTCGGGTGAGCATCGACTTCGGCTTCCAGGTCTTTCACCTGCACGCCGTTGACGCGGATGGCGCCGTTTTTGACGTCTTCTCTGGCCTGGCGTTTGGATTTTTCTACGCCGGATGCCACCAGGGCTTCTACGATATTAATCGGTGCTTCGTGAACTTCGCCGCCTTTGGTGTTACGGAAGGCACCTTCGATTTCTTCGCCGGAAAGTTCCTGGATGTTGCCGGAGAAGAGGGCCTGGGTAACCTTTTCTGCCTGCTGGAGGCCTTCGTCGCCGTGTACGAAGCGGGTCACTTCTTCGGCTAGTTTGCGCTGAGCACTTCTATGTTCTGGATGTTCTTTGACTTCCACTTCCAGAGCGTCGATTTCTTCTTTGGACAGGAAGGTGAAGTATTTCAGGTATTTCACTACGTCCCGGTCATCCTGGTTGAACCAGAATTGGTAGAATTCGTAAGGGGATGTTTTCTTTGGATCCAGCCATACAGCGCCGCCGGCGGTTTTTCCGAATTTGGTACCGTCTGCTTTCAGCATGAGAGGAATGGTAAGACCATAGGCATCATGGGCATCTTCCATCTTGCGAATCAGATCGATACCGTTGGTGATGTTGCCCCACTGGTCAGCGCCACCGATTTGAAGCTGTACGTCGTATTTGTCGTAGAGCATCTTGAAGTCGATGGACTGGAGAATCTGGTAGGAGAATTCAGTGAAGGAAATACCGGTGTCCAGACGGGAAGCGACTACGTCTTTGGCCAACATGGTGTTGATATTGAAGAGTTTACCGTAGTCACGCAGGAAGTCCAGCAGAGAAATCTGGGAGAGCCAGTCGTAGTTGTTGACCATGGTGAATCCGTCTTCGCCGAAGAGTTTTTTCATCTGGTTGGTCAGACATTCTGCATTGTGCTGAATGGTTTCCTGGGACTGGAGAACACGTTCGGTTTTACGGCCAGAAGGATCGCCGATAGAGCCGGTGCCGCCACCGATGACGATGACCGGATGGTGTCCTGCCAGCTGGAACCGTTTGAGAATCATGAATGGAATCAAATGGCCGATGTGCATGCTGTCCCCAGTGGGGTCAATGCCGCAGTAAAGGGAAATGGATTTCTCCCCTACCAGTTTGTACAATCCTTCTTCATCGGTCTGCTGATTTACAGCACCACGCCATTTCAATTCATCAATAATGTTCATCGAACTCCACCTTTCCTGTGTATTACATTGATAGTATGTACCTTGTAATATACCACAATTTCGGCAAAACTGCCAGTAATGCAATGAGGAATGCGTAATGCGTAGTGCGTAGTGGTGGTAGCGGCGCACAACTTATATAGCGCCACGGAGTATAAACTTTTTAGAGATACCAACGGATAGAGTCAACAGAAAGGAATAAGGTTCATGGGTTCGGTCAAACCGTAATGGTTAGAGTTAGCAACGATGACTCCGCAGGATTCGAGGTTCAGGGTTCAGGACAGCGTCTTTTCCTGCCACTAGCTCTTTTCTCCCCTACTGCTTCGATTTCTTATTTATACTCGCGGCGCGATATTATTTGTGCGCCGCTCCTCCATTACGCATTACGCATTACTCATTACGCACTATTCCACCAGCTCTTTGTTGAACTAGCCGTCATCATGCTATCCCGAACCCTTGAACCATGAACCTTCGAACCTTTGTAGCGATGAAATCATCGCTGCTTCCTCTGGCCGTTAGCGGTCTGTCGAACCTATGAACCTTAGTCATCTCTATTGCTTCTATCCATTTGTATCTAAAAAAGAGAAACCCACCGGCTTAGCCGGTGGTTCTTCTTATGCGGCCCAAAGGGCCTTTACTACCTGCGGCGCTTTCCAGCGCATGTGCAGCCTGTCACTCGCATCTATTATTTCCGGTTACCCGTAAACGGGGCCCCAAAATCCAACGTCAACTGCTCGCTTTCTTCATCCTCTTTTAATTGGTTTGCTATATATGCCGCTATCACTTTTTCGTTTTTCCCTACTGTACTTACATAATATCCCCTACACCAAAATTGCCGATTTCTGTATTTATATTTCATATTCCCCCACTTCTCATATATCATTAAACTACTTTTCCCTTTCAGAAATCCCATAAACCCAGAAATACTCATCTTTGGCGGTATTTCTACTAATATGTGTATATGATCCGGACATGCTTCTGCTCTTATCAAATTCACTCCCTTCCAATTGCATAATTCTCTTAGTATTCGTCCTATTTCAAATTGTTTCTCTCCGTAAAACACTTTTCTCCGATATTTAGGTGCAAAAACGATATGATATTTACATTCCCATTTCGTATGTGATAAACTGTGTATATCCGATTTATTAAACATGTTAAAAACCTCCTAGTAACAATAATGTGCAGTTGACAGGCCGCATTTATATTGTATCTACTAGGAGGTTTTTATAAACCTTTAAAGACTCATCGCTAAAGCTATACTGAACCCCCGGTCTAACCGGGGGTTTCTTTATATCTAAAATGTCCGCTGGCCCTCAGAAAGAGACCAACGGACTTTTTTCATTTCAAAACTTATGCCATATTATATTACTTTCAACAAGCTAAGACTCTGACAGCCTATATGTACACCAATTCAGATACTTTCTGCAGAGTCTAACCACTTTAACAAAAAATCCTCAAATACCTTGTACACTTCCGTACTAGGGCAAAAAGCTACCGTATGCCGGCGCAACCCCGAACTTTTGCAATTTTCTTCTAATCTTTTGGCATTGGCAATCGCCGTCTTTGTTTTTCCCTGTAAATACTGCGGATATATATTATCACTTTTCCTATAGTTAGGTATATAAGATTCCAGATCTTTAAGTACATCTTTGTTAGAATTATAATTTCGAGAGGAAGCTGAGAAATGGCATATATACCATTTCTCGAAGCAAGGACTTGAAACAATGAGCTCCACGGGATAACGATTTTTTCTCTTTCTTTGTAATTTCTGATCCGCCCGTTTTAACTCCGCATCCTTTGCAATATCAAAATCAGAATCTACCAGACAAACCGCCAAATCATCATCCTTAAGTTGCAACTGATCAGCTTCATCAATCAACCGCTCTGCCAATTGACCTGGAGACGTCTCATTTCCAGAAATTGTTTTCACGCTGACATTGCCTCGTTGAAAATTTCGAAAATAAGTAGTCTCTGTTTTATTCTTACCTTCAGCAGCAATCAAAAGTACATGCTTTTCATGCCGCTTTCCGGAATCTCTTTCCTTCCGTTTATATCCCTGCTTCAATCGCTTTACCAAAAAACCTCACCATCCCCGATTTCCGGAACAGCACCATATCTCCCCAGATAATATCCATTACGAATATCAGCGTGTTTCGAAAGAGAAAATTCATCCAAAGAATACAGCTCAGATCCCCCCATCTGCTGGTCCTTCTGGACGAAATAAATTTCATCCCTCCGACTTATTTTTAACGACAACAAATCCGTAGTATGGGTAGAAATAATTAATTGTGCATGCTTTTGATTAATCTCTGGATTGTTAAAAAGACCAATCAGATAAATCACAAGCATAGGATGAAGACTCGTATCGAATTCATCAATACAGAGAATCGTCCCCTCATCGAATGCCTTTTTCAATAAAGGACTTAAAAAGAACAAACTCTGCGTCCCCTTGGATTCCTGGATAGAGGGAAGCTTGTATTCCCGGATACTTCCATCTTCCCCACGAACCTGATGAATCATATTGATTTCATACAATTTGCTAGGCTGATTCATCTGCGTTTCAGGTACCATCATACGCAAAGGCGGCGGCAATTGTTTCAACCACTCTGATGTATCAAGATTTCTAGTTTTAACTTCAAAGTCAAATACATTAATATCCGCCTCTTTCAATGTCTTGCAGACAAAATCATGTAGTCCATTGAATTCATCCGGTTGCTCAAACAAAGGCCCATCAAAGTTCAGCAATTGTTCATAGTTATTCGGGTCATAAGTATTGATTCGATTAAACCAAAGATACGGGTCTTTCGTAAATTGGCTATTCCACGAAGTTGCCGTTGCCAGAAATAATTTATTAGATGTATTCTTCTCACTCAAAGGTTTCAGTTCCTTACGGATTTCAGCATTAGTGAAACGATACTGATCCTCCTTTGCTTCCGAATCATAAACACGCTCAAAAACAACCGACGGTCTACTACTACGATATTGATACAAATATTCCTCTTCAATGCGCTCTCTAGTAGCAGAAAAGCCGTAAACATATTTAATATCATGCTGCAAAAATACAAACTCAAAAGAAGATGGCATCTTCAACGTGTTCGGAGCAAAAGAGAACGGCTCGATAGTCAATAACAATTCCCCTACCTGCCGTTGATTAGACTGTCTTATAAGCAGAATGGCTGTAGTCAGTGCACGAAAAAGATTGCTCTTCCCAGAAGCATTGGCACCAAAAACGCAAACATTTTGAAGCACACGATTCTTTCCTAAAACAAAGACATGATTTTCAAGCCTATGATCATTGGAAGCTTCTAGAGAAAGCACAGCTTTTTCTTTAAAAGATCTATAATTAGACACGCTAAATTGCAACAACATAGTTCTCACCACTCTTTATACTTTACTTACACTATTGATAACTAGTATATCACAAAACTACTACTTTTACTTTAGGTAAATACCACTCCGAGAAGAGGAACATCTAGTCTACAGTCTACTTCCCACCGTAATCAAACACATCGCCCGCCGGCAAAAAGCCTTCGGCCTCTCCGGCCTGCCATTTACCACTTGATTTCCCAATAAAAAATGTCCGCTGGTCCTCAGAAAGAGACCAACGGACTTTTTCATTTCACGACTTATGCAATAAAAAATTTTCCACCGGCTTATACAAACTCGTAATTTTCCCAGCCAAATACATCGTCACCCCTAAATCAAGAAGCAAAAACATCAGTACACCAAACTTCGAGAAATTCTGCTCCTCAAAATTCCACATGAAAGTATTGATGACAATATGTTGGATAAGCATAAAGGTGTAAGTCTTCTTGCTGTATTCATTGAACCAATGCAAATCAAAGCAACGATTCAACCAGGGAGAACCTAGAAATACAAAAACAATCATTGGTAATGAAAACAAAAACGAACGAGGCTTCAATGGAATAAATCGATCCGCTATCATCGGATGGGCATACATCATCATATCTGCCACGCCCACCATCGACATCAAGAGAAAACTGGCCCATATCCAGCAATGCGCTTTATCTAATACCCGCTTCCGGTACATATGTAGCAAAAGGCCGATATAAAACTCCGGAAGCCGCACCAAGAAAAACCAGAACCCATGAATAGGCCAGTGGGAAGCATGCTCATAGATAAGCACAGAAAGTACAAGCATTACCACCATACTTACGATAGGCACTTTCTTTGCCAGCCAAAATAATAAGGGCGATATCAAATAGAGCGATACCACCGTACCGATGAACCACTCTCCCACGAACCAATATCCCGGTAAATGAAGATATAGATTCAAATACCCATCTATCGGCAAAAGCCCCAAGAAAAAGGCCTTATAATCACCACCCACGAAGAGCACATGACTCAGTGGCGTCATATGTAAAAAATCCGGTCGCAAAAAAGAAAATCCGATAAACAGTGCGGATAAAGCCAAGTAAGAAGCCACATAAGGCAATACGATATGTACAAACTTAAACCAATAGAACCGCAGCAAATTACTGTTCTTCTCCAGCGAATGACTGACCAAGTACCCGGAAATAGCAAAGAAAAGACAGACTCCGATTCGTCCCGTAGAACCAGCAAAATAATCATTTACAAAATGCAACCGTTCAAAATTGAAATTATAAGCAAAGTGGGAAATAAGCACCAATACCGCGGCTACCACCCGGATCGTATCTAGCCACTCATACCTATCCTGCCTGCCTGCCTGCCTGCCTGCCTGCCAAAAGCATATTCGTTAAAATTCTCATTTGCAACCCCTTTTTATTATTATAATTATTTCAAGCATTTTCACTGCCTATTAATTCCCAAATCCAATCTCATATTTCCCCTATCTCCTTATCGATTATATAAAAGTAATCGACTAAGCTTAGGTGATATATTGATAACATAGCAAAAACAACAACTGACTCCCAATACAATTATCCATAGAAAAATAACTTTAACAGGCATCATGCAAGACATCTGTAAAATAATGTTCTTCAACAATAATAGAATCGGGTAATGAATCAAATAAATGCCAAAAGAATTACGACTCAACCACAAAATTGTCTTGTATTCTTTCTTTAACGGCAATCTAGAAAAGCCTTCAAACAAAAACAAGGCACAAAGCATCAAAAATCCATAGTTATACCATACATTGTAAGTCACACCACGGCTATATGAAAATAATTGGATACCAACTGTTATTCCAAAACAGATCAAACTGCATATGGTAACAGAGACTGTGTTCCATGCCCGAAATAAACCATATCTGATACACCATCCGAAGACGAGATATAACCCATATACTCCACCACTGAACCCCAAATCCAATAGTAATCGAATATGATTTTCCTGAAACATCGCTTGATTAAAAGCCACTAGTACTGGTATGCCAAATGCATATAAACTTAAAATAAGTATCGGAAATTTTATTATTTGCAAATCGACTGACTTTAAAGCTCTAGCTGCAAAGGGAATACAGATATACAGACCAATGATCATAGGCATGTACCACATATGTCCCATGTGCACCTGATCCATAAAAAGCATATCATAAACAAGCCTTTTGGTGCTCCAATGCTGAAAATGAAACGCTCTCAAAAATACATCATATAAAATAACCCATATTTCCGTGGTCAGCAAAAGCCTTAACCAGTTTTGGTACCAAAATTTAAAAATTGACTGGCTATCAAATTTACGCTGCAAAAAAAGGTATCCTGTTAAAAATAAGAATAGTGGAACACCTAATCTCCCAATGGTAAAAGCTAATATCGCAAATATCTTAGAATATGAACTCATAGAATTTAGATGAGCAACATCCATTATATACAAATTTTCTGTAGCATGAACCAGAATTACTGTTAAGATTGCAAACATTCGTACACAGTCAAGCCATAAGATTCTTGTCTGTTGTCTGTTGTCTGTTGTCTGTTGTCTGTTGTCTGTTGTCTGTTGTCTGTTGTCTGTTGTCTGTTGTCTG
>CAKQBK010000045.1 GCA_934216155.1 uncultured Dialister sp. | reverse complement strand
CTGAGTAACCTATAATCACAAACCAAATCATGCTTACTGGCGCAAATCCTTAACTTAACAGCATTACCCAACGGGGGAGACGCTAGTGCTATTATCGCTAGACGCAACAATCCCTAGTCACGAGTCACCAGTCACCAGCTACTTTTCCCTATTGTACCATTTTTGAATCCGTAATGCGAAGATAGTTGGTGGTTAGCAGTTGACGGTTGACGGTTAACTGTTAACTGCTAACTGTTAACTGCTAACTGCTAACTGCTAACCGCCATTATGAATTGACAAATCTGATTTCCTCGTTATAATACTAGAAGTGATTAGGAACTGTCATTTTGCTGGTATCCTATGTGACGAGCTGGACAGACAGTTCTAGTTTTTATTTTTACGACTTATATCTCCATAAGGGGCAATGCTGTTAAGTTAAGCAAGATATGTGATAATTTCTGCTGAGGCAAAGGTTACTCAGGTTACTCAGGTTTCTTAAGGTTCTCACGTTTCTCGAATGAGCTAATGACGCTAGCGTCTAGCGGCATATTCGGGGGACCTGAGCAACCTGAGAACCCTTAGAAACTTGAGCAACCTATTATCACTAGCGGAATCATACCTACCAATGCAAATCTTTAACTTAATGACATTGCCATAAGGGGGAGAATAAGAACGGAGGCTACAATGGAAAAAACAAATGAAAAGCAGACATCTGGTACTTTTATGAGTATTAGAGAATTGACGATTTCCGGTCTGTTGGCAGGGATTACCATTTTCTTAGGACTGACTGGATATGGATTCATTCCGCTGGTGGTCATGAATGCTACGATTCTCCATATTCCAACCATTATTGGTGCCATCTTGGCTGGTCCGAAAGTCGGGGCTGTGGTTGGATTCTTATTCGGACTCTTTTCTTTCATTCAAACTTTGCGTGCCCCCAGCTTAATGATGCAATTTGCTTTGCAGCATAGTGTCATCGCCGATGCTTTCATTTGCATCGTTCCACGCATTTGCATCGGATTGGCCGCTTGGGCACTTTTCAGATACATTCCAGGCAACGTACATCTCCGTGCGGGTATCGCAGCCATCGGTGGTGCTTTGACAAATACCGTATTATTCTTAGGTTCCTTCTTCCTCTTAGTCGGCGCTCCTTATGCCGCTGCCAAGGGCATTTCCGTAGAAGCCGTAGGCTTGATGCTGGTAGGCATCACCACTGCCAATGGCATTCCAGAAGCCCTGGTTTCCGGCGTCATTGTCATTCCGATTGTAATGGCTTTGAAACGTAGCGGTTGGAAGATGAAATAATAGGATAGGTTACAAAGGTTTCTCAGGTTGCTCAAGTTTCTCAGGTTCTAATGGTGATGTTTCTGTTAGACTAACATTGCCATACAATCGCTAAAAAATAAAAAGAATGGATAGAATCAATATCAATTCTACCCATTCTTTTTTATTGCAAAAATAGGATTACGGAGCTCTTGCATCAATATATCAGAGCTATGTGAGACAAATCTATTTCACTACTATAAAACCTGAGTATCTTGAGTGACTTGAGCAACCTGTTTGGTTACTCTTCCTTTCCTCTAAGCCGTTCGTCACATTTGGCAATGAGGTCTTTCACATCCACGTTGGCGTTCTGGCACAAGGTACCAATGGTGGTGGTCATGTCGGACGGCATGGCGATCTGTTTTTCCTGGAAAATAGGAAGCAGCTGCGGATACAGGGTCAAAATGGTTTCCATAGGGGTGTCTTCGGTGAGAAGCGGTTTATTGTATTTATCGGCAATAAATTCATTCATTTCACCAATGATTTCAAATACATCCATCCCATGGGACTGGGCAGCCTGCCAAAGGTTTTCATCATAGGAAACGAAGCATCCCACACAGGACATGCCGTATTCCATAAGGAACGGTCCCATTTCCGGATACACTTCAATGACCTGCATGATGTTATTTTCCGGACGGACGAAATCTCCTTCTTTCAGCGGCGGTACATCCGGAGCGCCCCAACTGGAACCATAATAATCGCCGGTATCCCCTTTGCCATCTGGCACGGTATTTCCAAGCACGTTATCACGGAATGTTTCATAGCCTACCTGGTCAATGAATTCTTCCATGGACTGGTAGCTTTCATGTTCCAAATAATAGGTACAAGCCTTGACCATAATAGCCAATGCGTCAGCCGGGAACTGAGCGAAAGCGAAGAATGTTTTCTTGCCGGTGTAAATATCCCAACCGTCAGACATGCCTACGGCGCGAATCGGGAGTGGTGCCACAATGGTGCAGGTCAGAATGCAGGACGGCCAGGAACCAAAAGCCAGCAGGCCCAAGTCTTTTAATACGCCATCTACATCATCTTTAGAAAGTCCGGAAATAATCGGACGGGCTTTCGGATCCAGGATGTAGGTGCCATCAAACTTTTCCGCCGTAGCTTTCATCTGCTGTTTCAGTTCGTTTCTTCCGTCCTGAATATCCGGAATGAAATCAATTTCAAGAGAAAATGTCAAATTATCTGCTGTCATGAAAAAACTCCTTTCAAAGAGCATACTATTTTGTATTTCTTTTATTATAACAAATCGATACAAATCGAAACAAGGGGAAAATAGTGACTGGTGACTAGGAAAATACATCCCAATTCACCAGTCACCAGAATATTATACATTGCGACGCTTCCAAATTTTGTGCGCCGCCACCACCACTTCTAACTTCTCACTTCTCACTGTCTTTAAATATCCACTTCGTCACCGCTTGCCCCGCAAAGAGGGAGAGCCCCATCATCCACATGTCGGAGAGAATCGGGAAAATAGATAAATACGACGGGTCGAGATAGGCTCGCCAGTTGGCAGTCCCCGGCATATGGAGAGAAATCACGAAGGGAATATAGGCCACCATGATCCAGAAGATGGCGGAGAAAATCACTTGGGTGATACGCTGTCCTTTGGAGCCTTCCAAAGCGAAGAACAGATACACACCAAAAGCAACCATCGCTAGGACGATTTTTCCATAGAAAACGAAGGAGAAGATTTCCATCAGGAAAAAGCTAGCCGTAAATGGATCGAGCCGCATGCCCCCTGCGGCATACAGTGCCAGGAAAGACGTGAGAGCCAATCCAGGAATCAGACCGCTCACAAAAACCAAACCAGCCCAGGACGCCCACAGGCCCCCTTTGGCTTTGATATGCTGGTACACTCGAACGGTGACATAATCCAAAACCAGCACCACCGTCACAAACAGAGCCATAGCCAGGGCTACAGCAATAGACACCGGAATTTTGTTGGCTTTGAACGCCCCATCAATGACTGGTAAGTAATTCCAAAAGAGAGTCATTTCGACAAACAGAAATGACAACCACCAGATACAGTGCGTAGCGGCCCGATAGGCCCCCAGTTCACTGCCCCATCCTTTTCTTTGAAACAGGAAAAATAAAATAGGAATCACTAGCCCAGTTCCCCAGTACAGCAACATACCTGCCGAAAGAGACGCTGCGGTGTGCATCACAAATCCGCCAATTCCCCAGGGCAAAACCAACGCCAGCATCCAAAGCCATTGTTTCAAACACTCTTTATTTTTGAAATTCATGTTGTCCACCTCGTTGTAATAGAATAGACTTATTTTACCACAAAAGAGGCGTTAAAAGGGGTATTATTCTGATCGTTTCGATTATTCAACATAGAAATACTATCGCTTGCATCAAGGTTATCATCCTGCAGATTTCAATCATTCAACATAAAAAGAATACCGCTAGCATCAAGGTTATAAAAGGTTATGTTTTTTTGTGGCATAACCTTTTATAACCTTGATACTAGCGGTATTTCTAAATTGTTTAATGGATGAAATCTGCAGGATGATAACCTTTTCTCTAGCCATTTACATTCCAATGATAGAAAAAGAAATCAGCAGGATCATAACCTGGAAATAAAATTAACGACGCCCTTTCTTTCCGCTTTCTTCCTTCTTCCTCTTCTGCCGCATATTTCTCCCCTTATGTCCCAGGGCTTTGTGTTCTTTCTTTTTGGTCGGTTTGTACATACCAGGGGTAACTACCTTTTTCTTCGGTTTCCCTGCTTTGACCCGCTTCACATTGCCTTTTTCGTCATAACGGGTGATGGTTTCTTCGATGGATTTTTCCAAGCGGCGAAGAAGGAGTCCATCTTCTGGGGTGGCGTAGGTGATTGCCAGCCCTTTGGTACCAGCTCTTCCGGTACGTCCAATGCGGTGTACGTAGTATTCCAAATTCCTTGGAATGTCGTAGTTGAATACGTGGGTGATGCCTTCTACGTCCAAACCGCGAGCAGCAATATCAGACGCTACCAGCACTTGAATCCGGGCTTTTTCAAATTCACGAATGACCTGGTTTCTCTGGCCCTGACTCATATCGCCATGGATTTCATCGACCACGAAATCGGTCTCTTCCTGCAGTTTTCCTGCCAGTTCATGGGCTCCATCGCGGGTGTTGCAGAAAACCACCGCCATATAAGGATTCATTTCTGTCAAATGACGAACCAGCAGTTTGAATTTGTGCGGCAGGGTGGTGTCATATACCCGCTGTTCTACCGTAGAAGCGGCTACTTTTTCTGCTACATCCAGGTAGGACGGATGATGCATGTATTTCCGCGCCAGCCTTTTGGCTTCGTCTGGCATGGTGGCAGAGAACATCAGAAGCTGCCGCTTTTTCGGTGTTTCATCAATAAGGGCTTCGATATCTTCTCTAAATCCATTGGCCAGCATCTGGTCTGCTTCATCCAAAATGACCGTAGCCACATTGGAGAGATCCAGACTCTTTCTTCTGATATGGTCCAAGAGACGGCCCGGTGTGCCAATGATGATATGGGGATCCCGCTTCAATTTCTGCAGCTGGTTTTCAATGGTTCGTCCCCCAATGATATCGGTGGCATCGACGCCCAGTTCAATGGCCAGTGGGCGGAGCACATCAAAGACCTGCTTCGCCAATTCTCTGGTAGGTGTCATGACCAGCACCTGGGTCATGGATTTCTCCGTATCCACCCGCTGCACCACCGGAAGCAAGTACGCCAAAGTTTTCCCTGTACCGGTCTGAGAACGACCAATCAGGTCTTTTCCTTTGAAAGCCGCCGGAATGGCAATTTCCTGAATGGGGGTTGGCATTTTGATGCCCTGTGTTTTTAAAAGTTCTGTCAACGTATCATTCACGCCGAGTGCTTGAAATTTCATAAATCCTCCTGACTCTTGTTTGTGCATATTTCTATAGATTCTTTTATTATATCATGACGCTTTTATAACGAGAAATGAGTAATGAGCAATGAGTAATTATGGAAATGGCGCATCAAATTATATAGCGCCCCATTTTCTAATTATAATAATATTCTGCGGTGCTACATGAATTGTGCACCGCTACGACCATTTCTCATTACTCATTTCTCATTACTCATTGCTTTATTAATTCTCCCAAGTCCTTATATCCTTCTTTGCCCAGTATTTCTTCTTTCGCTGCGGCTTGGGCCAGATCGTTGATGGCATATACCAGTGGGTCTTTGCCTTCGTCGGGGGTAAAGAGCATCATCACTTTCAATCCCCCTTCACCGGGGAAGAAATAGGTTCTGCAGTACATGGGAAGGACTAAACCTTCCGCATTGTAGGTGATAAGCCCGCCTGCGGTATACACGTAGGCATCTTCGGTGCTTAACCGACGCATCGGTTCCACCTGGGATATTTCTACGATCACACCCGTTTCTGCCATAGGCCCCATGGCATTGACCGCCAGACTTTTCATGGTTTCTGCGATGTGCTGCCGAAGCGGAGATTCTTCATTCATGAGAGCCCGATTGATCCGCGTCAAAAGCCGCCACACCTTTTCATCCCGGTTCAATTGGAAAAAAGGACGCATCCCCTTTTCCATCGATTCTGGCAATTGGGTCTCTATGATATAACCGGAAGAAAAACGTTGGCTTTTAGAAAGGGTCACTTGCAACTGTCCCATCTGGTAAGACACATCCTGCCCCCAGAAAGGAATGGTCTGCTGTGCCTCTATTTTTTTATACACAAATCCCTGGGGCAATGTCTTCACCGCCAAGGATTCCAAATCATAAGCGCCAATCCCCCACGGCATGGCCAAAGCCAAAGAAGCCGCCAGGATGGCCGATTTCCATTTCATATATATTCCTTTCATTGGTTCTAATACAGGGTTCTCAGGTTGCTCAAGATTCTCAGGTTGCTCGAATGTGCTATAGACCATAGCGTCAAATCTTCCCAAGAATATACCATATTTTGCGGTGCTTTATAATTTGTGCGCCGCCACCACCATTTCTAATTTCTCACTGCCCTAGTCCCTTTTCATCCCATAGAAACCAAAGAGCAGTGCATCCGATAGCTGGGCTTCGGCGGCGTGACTGCCATTGACTTCAATCAGATAGTACGTATTTCCTTCTTTGAACAGTTGAGAAGAAATCCATAGAGGAAAAGAGAGTCCCCGTTCATTGGTGATAATCACTTTCGCTTCCTGTCCCCAGCGATAGGAGCCGTCTCGATTTTTAATGGCCCGCCAAGGAGTGAAAGATAGAATTTTCACCTTCATGGACTGGTCTTTCTTTTCTGCTAGAATCTGATCCATCAAGGCTTGAAATTCATGGACTCCAATCTTTGGCATACCAAAGAGAGACACCGGCCTTTGGGCATCTTCCCGAAAAGCATCGTTCCAAAAACGGGCTGCTTTCGGATTGCCTTCATGAAAGAAATCTTTCTCTGTGCCTTGTACCACAAACAGGCCCGCACTATAGGTCCCGCGCACATCGGTCTTTCTGATTTGATACAGTTTCATGGTGTCATAAGGGAAAGGTGCTTTTTCTGGATACAGATTCATCCCCGGCGGCACCGTAAGCACCGACCACATAGCGGCCCGCGCCGATTTACCATAGTCTTTCTTGTGAGTGCCTGCCACCATACCACCATGGAGCTGGGTTTGGCTGCCATCGGTGACCGTGATTTCTTTGCCTAAATCTACAGTGCCTAGTCCATCTATATGCCACTCTTCTGCTTGTGCCACAGATAGACTTCCAACTAAAAATAACGAAGCCAGTGACACCTTGAGTATCTTACGCCACATACGTACTCCTTTTTCAAGAAAATGTAACTCATGACTGGTACTCATAACTAGGAAAACACTGATTTAATCATAAGTGTACCATCCATTCATAAAGTTTATTTATAGTACCTTTTTCTCTTTTGACTGCTTGATGACACTCTCCACATACTGCGGTGTCTGTCCGATGGCACGAGCAATAGAATCGACTGGCATACGCATATCCATCAAATTCATAATAGTGATTTGATTGGCTTGAGATATCCCTTTTCTGATACCTTCTTCTTCTCTATTTCTAAGTTCCATAGCCAATGTCATATATTCTCGCCTCATTTCATCCTGTTGTTTGACCCGAATGACTTCTTCATTCACTTCATTCGTAAAATTTCCCTTAGGCGCTTTCCCATCTACATACCGAAGAAAAGCGGCAACGTCAGGGTTGAGCTGGTCACTCCGACCTTTACAGTTCAAAAATAATTTGGTTGTTTGATCTCCCAATTCTAGCCCATCTTTTTCTACGCAGCGATTTCGGAAGGTGTACATGGGTAAGTTTTCTTCAAAGGGATCAAACGTGCAAATAAATATGATATAGGAGGGTTTTAATTGACTATAGGATTCCCCTTTAGTCAAGATATCCATATCAATAAGTCCCTGATAATACCGATTCCGTTTAGGTAACTCATCATCATTACCATTGCTACATTGCATTTCAATATCAAAAACCCGACCCGTTTCATCTTTGACATATACATCCAACCGAATACTCTTACTGATATGTCCCACAGCAATAGATTTTTCTGCAGCTGGAAATGTAATTTCTTTGATTTTAATTTGCAAAATACATTCTATCAGATGCTTACAAATTCTCTTGTTCTGCATAACCTTTTGAAATAAAAAATTATCCTGTATCGTCAGTTCATCCCAGGTTTTAATCCGACTCATGCCATCACCTTCCTTTCCTCTTTGTATTGTAGCAAAATACGACGACTTAGTAAACGGTAGGTCAATATCAGTTTTCCCGCCTAACGAAAAAAGTCATGAAACTCTTTCGAGTCTCATGACTTTTTTATAATAGCAATTATTCAGCCTGGTTGTCGTCTGCCTCAGCAGCTGCCGGCGGTTCTGCGTTGTGAACCACTTTCAGCTTGCGATAGCGGGACATACCAGTACCAGCTGGGATGAGTTTGCCAATGATGACGTTTTCTTTCAGGCCCAGCAGCGGATCTTCCTTGCCTTTGATAGCGGCTTCGGTAAGTACGCGGGTGGTTTCCTGGAAGGAAGCGGCAGACAGGAAGGAGTCTGTAGCGAGGGCTGCTTTGGTGGTACCAAGGAGCAGGTTTTCCCCTTCGGCTTTCTTCTTGCCTTCATCGTCAAGGCGTTCATTCATAGCACGGAATGCTACGATATCCACAGTTTCTCCTGGGAGCCAACCGGAATCGCCTGGTTCCAGAATCTTAATCTTACGGAGCATCTGATGAACGATGACTTCGATGTGTTTATCGTTAATTTCTACGCCCTGGCTGCGGTATACTTTCTGTACTTCTTTTACGATGTAGTTCTGTGTAGCCTGTACACCGAGAACGTCCAGAATATCATGGGGGTTCACGTTACCTTCGAAGAGGCGGGTGCCGGCTTTGATGAACTGTCCATCCTGAACAGAAATCTTCTTAGCTACCGGAATCTTTTCGCTTTCTTCTTCGCCGTTTGCATTGGTGATGGTGATCACTTTGACATTCGGGTTATCTTCTGCAGCGGAGATAGAAACGGTACCATCCATACGGGAAATGATGGCATTGCCCTTTGGTTTACGTGCTTCGAACAATTCTTCGACACGAGGAAGACCCTGTGTGATATCTTCTGCGGAAGCAACGCCGCCGGTATGGAATGTACGCATGGTCAGCTGGGTACCAGGTTCACCGATGGACTGGGCAGCAATGATACCTACCGCTTCACCGATTTCTACATGGCGGCCAGTAGCCAGGTTTCTACCATAGCATTTAGCGCAGACGCCGTGAGCAGAGTGGCAGGTCAGAATAGAACGAACTTTGATGGTGTCGTAGTATTTCTGTACTTCTTCTGCCTGGGCATCGGTCATTTCTTCGTTCTTATGAGCAATGATTTCGCCAGTCTGCGGATTGACGATATCTTCCAGCGGGCAGCGGCCTGCAATACGGTCTGCCAAGGATTCAATTGGCTGGCCTTTTTCTTCGATGAGGGATACTTCTACGCCTTCGGACTGGTCCATACGAACATGGATGTATGGAATGTCGGAGGACAGAATGGTTTCTGCTACATCAGCGGTAATTTCAGTGCCAGCTTTCAGAACCAGGTTGCCTTTTCTGTCATATACATCATCTTCCAGTTTCTTTCCACAGAAACGAACGGTCAGGTGATGACGCATAGCGCGGTTGTATTCAGCCACTGCATCGGTGGTGCCCAGATCAAAGGTCTTCGGCGCTTCCGGTTCAGTGCCTTCTGCACTTGGCAGAATGACAGTGACAGATTCTACCAGGTGATGGTTCATCAGTGTCACATCGTCTGCGTCAATGGTCTTGCCCTTCACCAGAAGGATATCCCCATTTCTGCGGTCAATCACATCTTCATCCAGAACGGAGCCCAGGAGAGTCTGTTTGAGGCCCATGATGGTCTTCTTCACTTCTGGCTGAGAAGCGATGATGCTCTGTTCTTTATCGAAGTTCAGTACCTGTACGTCGCAGTCTTCTTCACGAACGATGACGTCCTGAGATACATCGACCAGACGACGGGTCAGGTAACCGGAGTCTGCAGTACGGAGTGCGGTATCGGCCAACCCTTTACGAGCGCCGTGGGAAGAGGTGAAGTAATCCAGGACGGTCAGGCCTTCACGGAAGTTTGCTTTTACTGGCAATTCTACGGTCTTACCGGAGGTATCGGCAATCAGACCACGCATACCAGCCAGCTGACGAATCTGGTTATCGTTACCACGGGCACCAGACTGGGCCATCATGGTCAGTGGGTTGAACTTCACCATGGAGCTCTTCATAGCTGCACCGACTTCATCGGTCTTCTTGCTCCATACTTCTACGACTCTTCTGTATCTTTCATCGTCAGTCATGAGGCCGCGACGGAAGAAACGTTTAATCTGTTCGACTTTTTCATCGCCGTCTTCCAGAATCTTATCTTTTTCCGGTGGTACAGCGACATCGTAGATGCCGATGGAAATACCGGAAATGAGTGCGTAGTGGAAGCCCAGAGCTTTGACGGAGTCCAGCAGATCGCCGGTGGCTTTGAAGCCCAGCTTCTTGAAGCAATCGTTGACCAGTTTACCCATCTGTTTCTTGCCGATGGTGATACCCAGGCCATTGTTGACCACTTCGTAAGTATTTCCTTTTTCGTCTACCCGCTTTTCATGGCGTTTGTAGAAGAAACGGAGTTCTCTCGGAATCGCATAGTTGAAAATCAGACGGCCCGGTGTGGTAATAACCAAATCGGAATCATCGTCGTTGAATCCGTCCGGACGGTCTTCCTTCGGGATGTGAACTTTAATGAAATCGTGAATGCGAATTTCATGGAGGTTATAAGCCAGCATGACTTCATCATAGCCAGTGAAGGCATGGAGACGAGAAGAATCCATGGTGTCTTCAGCGATTTTCCACTGTTTCATCGGATCGAATTTCGCCTTCGGATTGGCTGCTTTTTCTTCCGGTGTGAAATCAACTTTCGCATCGTTGGCTGTCTGTACGATGGTGAGGTAGTAAGAACCAAGGATCATATCCTGAGAAGGAATAGCGACCGGTTTACCATCTTTGGTGGACAGGATGTTGTTGATAGAAAGCATCAGGGTTCTAGCTTCGGCCTGGGCTTCTACGGACAACGGCAGATGGCAAGCCATCTGGTCCCCATCGAAGTCGGCGTTGTAGCCAGGGCATACCAACGGATGCAATTTGATGGCACGGCCTTCCCAAAGGATTGGTTCGAAGGCCTGGATGCCCAGTCTATGCAGGGTAGGTGCACGGTTCAGGAGCACTGGATGTTCTTTAATGACATCGCCCAGAACTTCCCAAACTTCTGGAGCCAGCTTATCTACTTTCTTACGAGCCGCTTTCAGGTTGTTGGCTACGCCTCTCTTAATCAGTTCATGCATGATGAACGGTTTGAACAGTTCGATAGCCATTTCTTTTGGCAGACCGCACTGGTACATTTTCAGTTCCGGACCAACTACGATTACGGAACGGCCAGAGTAGTCTACACGTTTACCCAGCAGGTTCTGACGGAAACGGCCCTGTTTCCCTTTCAGCATATCGGAGAGGGATTTCAGCGGGCGGTTGCCAGGACCGGAAACGGCACGTCCGCGACGGCCGTTATCGATCAGAGCATCTACCGCTTCCTGGAGCATACGTTTTTCGTTTCTGATGATGATTTCTGGTGCGCCCAGTTCCATCAGACGTTTCAGACGGTTGTTTCTGTTGATGACACGACGATAGAGGTCATTCAGGTCGGAGGTAGCGAAACGGCCACCATCGAGCTGTACCATTGGACGAAGGTCCGGTGGAATGACCGGAAGAACGGAAAGAATCATCCATTCCGGTTTGTTGCCGGAGTGCAGGAAAGCTTCCACTTCTTCCAGACGGCGGATGCATTTCACTTTACGCTGGCCGCTGCCTTCTTCGATTTCTTTCTTCAGTGCGATTTCCAGCTGTGGCAGGTCCAATTCTTTCAGAAGAGCCTGGATCGCTTCCGCACCCATCTGGGCTTTGAAGCTGCCCTTGCCATAGGTAGCTACCGCATCTTGGTATTCCTGTTCATTCAGAACCTGTTTCTTTAACAGGTTGGTTTCACCTGGATCCAGGACAATGTATGCTGCGAAATAGAGAACTCTTTCCAGCTGTCTTGGAGAAATTTCAAGGATCAGTCCGATACGGGACGGAGTGCCTTTGAAATACCAGATATGAGAAACTGGGCAAGCCAGCTGAATGTGGCCCATGCGTTCACGGCGAACTTTGGAAGAGGTAACTTCGACACCGCACTTGTCGCAGATGGTGCCTTTGTAACGCATCTTCTTATATTTGCCGCATTTGCATTCCCAGTCTTTGGTCGGTCCGAAAATCTTTTCACAGAAGAGACCGTCGGTTTCTGCCTTCAGTGTTCTGTAGTTGATTGTTTCCGGTTTGGTTACTTCACCGTGAGACCATTCAAGGATCTTTTCCGGAGAAGCGATACCGATTTTCATGGAATCAAATTCATTTACATCTAACAATTGTATAGCGCTCCTTTCCGGAATCAGTCTTCATTGCCATCGAAATGGCCCATTTCAGTATTGAGATCAGTTTCGCCAAAGCCTGCTTCTTCATCAGTGGGGGCATTGACTTCTGCTTCGAGAGCGTCATTGAAGGAAGCTACGTCATTATTGACAGCTGCTTCACCGCCAGCCATAGAGGTTTCCATAGCACTTCTGGAGTTGGAAACAGCGTCATCCCCTTCCATGGCTTCTTTCAGTTCATCTTTATGCCATGGCTGACCACCGCCGTAGCCCTGTTCCAGATCGCTTTCGTCCAGTTCCTTCAGAACCACTTCGTCGCCATTTTCATTCAGAATGCGTACATCGAGACCAATGGACTGCAATTCCTTCATGAGTACCTTGAAGGATTCCGGTACGCCCGGGCTCGGGATGTTTTCGCCTTTGACGATCTTTTCGTAAGCCTTAACACGACCGATAACGTCATCGGACTTCACAGTCAGGATTTCCTGCAAGGTGTAAGCGGCACCATAGGCTTCCAGTGCCCAAACTTCCATTTCGCCGAAACGCTGGCCGCCGAACTGTGCCTTGCCGCCCAGAGGCTGCTGGGTAACCAGGGAGTATGGACCGGTGGAACGAGCATGGATTTTATCATCAACCAGATGATGGAGCTTCAGCATGTATTTCCAGCCGATGGTGACCTGGTTGTCCAGTTTTTCGCCTGTACGTCCATCATAGAGGTCTGTCTTGGCATTGGCCGGGAGGCCTGCTGCCTTCAGAGTAGCTGCCAAATCTTCATCTCGGCAGCCGTCGAATACTGGGGTTGCGATATGAATACCAGATTCGGTCGGTTCCGGCATGCCATAGGTATCGAAATCATAACCGCAGTCAATGAGACGCTGTTTCATTTCTTCATACTTAGCAGAACCAACGCCGGCCTTCATAGCTGCCTGGATTTCTTCGCCCAACATGTGGCAAGCCCAGGACAGATGGATTTCCAGAATCTGACCGATGTTCATTCGGGACGGTACGCCCAGTGGGTTCAGTACCAGATCGACCGGACGTCCATCTGGAGTGAATGGCATATCTTCGATTGGCATGATACGAGAGCATACGCACTTGTTACCATGACGGCCTGCCATCTTATCGCCTTCACGAATCTTACGTTTCTGGGCAATGTAGACGCGGACCAGTTTATTCACGCCAGGAGCCAGTTCATCGCCGTTTTCACGGGTGAATACTTTGACGTCTACGACTTTACCAAATTCACCGTGAGGTACACGGAGAGAGGTATCACGAACTTCTCTTTCCTTATCGCCGAAAATAGCGCGGAGAAGTCTTTCTTCTGGAGTCAGTTCGGTTTCGCCCTTCGGGGTGACTTTGCCGACCAGGATATCACCAGGTCTCACGTCAGCGCCGACCATGATAATCCCGTTTTCATCCAGATATTTCACAGCATCTTCAGAAACAGAAGACAGCTGACGGGTAATTTCTTCTTCACCCAGTTTGGTATCACGAGCGTCACATTCGTATTCTTCAATGTGGATAGAAGTATACAGGTCTTCCTTCACCAGACGTTCAGAAATCAAAACGGCGTCTTCGTGGTTGTACCCTTCCCAGGATACGAAGGCTACCAGCACGTTATGACCCAGTGCCAGTTCGCCGCCATCGGTGGCCATGCCATCTGCCAGGGTATCCCCTGCTTCAACTCTTTCGCCTTTGAATACCAGTGGATGCTGGTTGATACAAGTGGACTGGTTGGAGCGCATGAACTTAATCAGGTCATAGGTATCCAGTTCGCCATTGTCTGCGCGAACAATAATCTGACGACCGGTGATGCGTTCTACGGTGCCACCGCGTTTTGCCAGAATGCAGACGCCGGAGTCCTGACCAGCGACCCATTCCATACCAGTGCCGACCAGCGGTGCTTCTGGACGAAGCAGCGGTACAGCCTGACGCTGCATGTTCGCCCCCATCAGAGCTCGGTTCGTATCATCGTGTTCCAGGAATGGAATGAGGGAGGTACCGATGGATACCACCTGCTTTGGAGATACGTCCATCAGAACCACTTCTTCTGGTTCTGCTTCCAATACGTCCGGGCCGCGACGGCTGGCTACGTTCTTATGGATGAAATGTCCTTCAGCATCCAGCGGTTCACTGGCCTGTGCGATAATCTTGTCTTCTTCGATATCGGCGGTGACATATTTACATTCGTTGGTTACGGTATGATTTTCCTGATTAATCAGACGATATGGGGTTTCAATCAAACCGTATTTATTGATAATCCCGTAGTTGGACAAGGAAGAAATCAGCCCGATGTTTGGACCTTCAGGGGTTTCTACTGGGCACATACGACCATAATGGGAGTAATGTACGTCGCGGACTTCGAACCCTGCACGTTCACGAGACAGACCGCCAGGTCCCAATGCGGACAGACGGCGTTTATGGGTCAATTCAGCCAACGGGTTGGTCTGGTCCATGAACTGGGACAGCTGGGAACTTCCGAAGAATTCCTTGATAGCTGCGACGACAGGACGGATATTCACCAAAGCCTGTGGGGTCATCTTATCCTGGTCCTGGGTGGTCATTCTTTCACGAACCACTCTTTCCATACGGGTGAGGCCGATACGGAACTGGTTCTGCAGCAGTTCGCCAACGCAGCGAACACGACGATTGCCCAGGTGGTCGATATCATCGCTCTTGCCATAGCCCTGCATCATGTTCAGCAGATAATCGATGCAAGCCACGATATCGCAAGTTTCCAGAGTGCGGTAATTATCTTCTCTGTTGCCGGAAGAGCAAATTACCTTGACCGGAGTGCCATCATCTTTCTGGGTCATCACTTCCACCTGATCGAAGGAAGAGAATACGCCGCTTTCTTCAATCTTAGCGATAGCTTCTTCGTCAATGAGGCTGTTGGCTTCAATGACTACTTCGCCGGTTTCCATATTGACAATCGGACCATCGGTCTTATGTCCCAGGAGACGATTCTTCCAAGCCAGCTTCTTATTCAATTTGTAACGACCAACTTTTGCCAAATCATAGCGGCGTGGGTCGTAGAAGAAATTGTTCAAAAGGGTGGTACCACTTTCTTCGGTAGCTGGTTCACCAGGACGAAGTTTGTGGTAAATTTCAATCAGCGCAGACTTTCTGTCGGTGGTGCTGTCCTTTTCCAAGGTCTTTTCAATGTGGATATCATGGTCAAACAGTTCCAGGATATCATCATTGGAAGAATAGCCCAGGGCACGAATCAGAACAGTGACAGGCATCTTGCGGTTACGGTCGATACGAACGGACAGAGATCCGCCAGGATCGGATTCCAATTCAATCCAAGCGCCGCGGTTCGGAATGAGCTGAGCGGTATAGATTTCCTTACCGAAAGCATCCTTTTCCCTCTTGTAATATACGCCAGGGGAACGAACCAGCTGGGATACGATAACACGTTCTGCGCCGTTGATGATGAATGTGCCGGTGTCGGTCATTACTGGGAAATCGCCCATGAACAAATCATGTTCCTTCAGTTCGCCAGTTTCCTTATTTTCCAAACGAACCTTCACATACAGCGGAGCGGAATAATTGACATCCTTCGCTTTGCACTGTTCAATGTTGTACTTGCCTTTGCCGAAATAATAATCGCCAAAGTGCAGTGCCCATTTGTGTGCACTATCCTCAATCGGGGAAATATCTGCGAAAACATCTTTGAGCCCTTCCCGGCAGAACCATTCATAAGACTTCGTCTGCAGGTCGAGCAAATGGGGCATCTTCAGTACTTCCTGTGATCTGGCATAGGTATATCTTTTCTTCTTACCTACCACAACAGGTCTGAACATTTTGCTGCTTGGCATTCCTCGCCTCACCCTTTCATTTTTAAAACCTATAATTGGGGCATTTAAGCAAAAATAAGCAAGGAACCATGAAACAGAACCTTGCTTTCTCCTCTTAAAGCCTTTTTAACTATTATATATAGTAATATAAGAACCGTTGCGAATAAAAATTATATCATACATGAATCTCTAACGCAACCAAATCCTGTTACTTATCATTAAAGAAATTTTGTATACCAACCTATCTCTATTTTCTGTTATAAATATTTTTATATCAGTTATAGAAATATTTTTGCGTTACATTTTCCTCTTGATTTTTTCAGGATTTTTGTTCCAGCCTATTTTAGCACTGACTCTTTTCATTTGCAAGAGGATAGTATCACTTCGCACAAAAGGAATAGATAGAGTGCGTAGTGAGAAGTGCGTAGTGAGGAGTGGTGGAAGGGGCGCATCATAGTTTGGAAGCGCCCCAATACCCCTTTTTTATTTAAGGAAACGATGATTTAATCATTGTTTCCTTAATAACATAAATTAACCCCATATGCAATGATTTCTGCTTATATATAGTTTCTCAGGTTACTCAGGACGATCAAGCTGCTCCTGTTCTCTAAATGAGATTTTTATCATTTCATTCAAGACCACTATGATAACCATACCATCACCATGTTCCGATAGCTATGCCATTGCTACAGAACTTTTTTATAAAATTTGCGGCGCCCTATTATTTTGATGCGCCGCTCCTCACTACGCACTCCTCACTCTCCCATCCTCATCACCACTACAACCCCCAACCCTTAGCCTTCCAATAACCATCATTCACATTTTCTATCAATCAACATAAAAATTATCTATTTCTACTATATATAAAGAATAATTACACTATATGTCAGTAGACGGTTAACGGTTGACGGTTAACTGTTAACTGTTTACCGCTAACAAAAAACGGCGAGCCTACAGAAACGGACTATGTAATAAACAACTCAACCCGTATAAGAGCAATTCATTGTGCTCGCCGCCACCATTCCTCATTCCTAATTTCTCATTCCTAATTATAAAAAGGAGTCTCACTATGAAAACTCATTCCCTACTGGCTCTCACCCTCTGTGCTTTGATTTCATCTTCCACTGCCTTTGCCGCCGACGCCCCGCGGGACAATTTCTACTGGCTGGGACAAATCAACAAAGCATCCGACGTGATCAATACCTCTGAAGGGCTTCTCACCCCCGAAGAAGGACACACCTTTGCTAAAGGCATCGACAAAGTCCTGAAAGATGGCAATAAAAAAGGAGCCCCCCGTCCCTCCAATGTCGTAGCCTTTGAACCGTACCTCATCCAGGCCGCCGGACCGGAAATTACCAAAATCCACGCCGGTCGTTCGTCCCAGGACATGCTCACCACCGTAGGCATCATGGAACAACGAGAACACCTGCTAGAAACCGCCAAAGCACTGCAAAAAGTCCAGTCTGACCTGATTCGTCTAGCCGAAGAAAACCAAGACACCATCATCCCGAACTACACCAATGGCGTCGCTGCCCAGCCAAACAGCCTGGCCCACTACCTCATCGCCTATGCCAATGCCTACCACAGAGACTTGGTACGCCTCCAGGAATACTATGCCCGGTTGAACCGCTCCCCCATGGGAAGCACCGTGCTGAATGGCACCGGCTGGCCACTGGACAGAGATCGCATGGCCGAAGCCCTGGGATTTGACGGCCTCGCCTACAACACCTATGACGCAGGACAAATATTTCCACAAGAAGCGCCCATCGAAACGGGAGGCATCACCAACTGCATCGCCATCCACACCACCAGTTTCATTGAAGAAATCATGCAACAATACGCCCAACCTCGTCCGTGGATTCTCCTCAAAGAAGGCAATGGAAATACCTATCCTTCCTCGGCTATGCCACAGAAAAGAAATCCGGGCATCCTGAACAGCTGCCGCACCGAAGCCTCCACCCTCCTAGGCATGTCTATGGAAGCGGCCTTCCGGTCCCACAACATTCCCGCCGGCATGGCCGATGGTCGCCTCAATGGCCGCCGGGACCTGCTGCCCCAGGCCACCAAAGTCTTAGACGGTATGGACCGGATTCTGAACAACCTGGTGATTCATCCCGAAAGAAGTCTGGAAGAACTGAACCTGGACTGGACCTGCTCCCAGGAAATTGCTGACGAACTGATGAAAAACTACGGCATCCCCTTCCGCATGGGCCACCACTTCGCCTCCGAAGTGGTCACCTACGCCAGAGCGAACAACATCACGCCGAAAGACTTCACCTATGACGATGCAAAAATGATTTACGCCAAACTGGCAAAAGGCGACCCCATCCTGCCGCAAACCTTCCCTATGACTGAAGAAGAATGGCAACACGCCAAAGACCCCACCGCCATCGTACACAATAGAAAAGTCAAAGGCGGCCCCCAGCCAGCAGAACTGACAAAAATGCTCCGCATGGCCAAAGAAGACCTGTCCCAAGGCGACACCTGGATCACCCAGACCGAAAACCACCTGAAAGCAGCAGAAAATAAACTCAACGGGGAATTTGAGAAGATGCTGGGGGAATAGCGGTGACTGGTGACTCGTGACTGGTGACTAGGATTAGGCAGTTAGCAGTTGATGGCTAACTACTAACGGTTGACGGCTAACGGTTATTATTCTACTGATCTTCCTCATCTAACATATCACAAGCAAGGCCTGTCACAAGCTTAAAAAGGGTTATATAAAGTTATGAAACTTACGAAAAGCACATAACCTTATATAACCCTTTTCCTTATTTAGTGGCTGGTCATTAAATCACTTTTGCGAAAAAATAATTGTTGGATAAGCGGTAAGTCGCGTTCCCCCTTGGAGAAGGGGGAATACAAGGGGGATAGACACCCCCTAGCGGTATAAAACATTTTGTTAGTTTGTGAAACAATGAGCCATGATTCGCTAGTGTTAATTGTGTCCCTTTGGGCCACTCTATCCCCGGCTTCGCCGCCCCTTCTCCAAGGGGCCACACGCTAGTGATGTTACCGATTTTATTCATGTTGGTGCACGGATATTTACCTTAAACCATATAAATCTGTGCACTATTCATGCACAAATTCATACAATATTTTTCGATAGACACAAGCTATATGAATTAATAACCAGCTACTATTTAACAATATGAAACCAGCGGAATCACATAACCTTTTATAACCTTTATAACCTTGACCGTAGCGATATAAAAATATGTTTATTATAGAAATTAGCAGAATAATAACCCTTATATATAACTTACGGCGCTTCCCAATGTTATGCGCCGCCACCACCATTCCTAATTCCTCATTCCTAATTCCTCATTATATCTCCGTATCCTAAGAAGCCGCTTCTTGGTCGCCGGATGGGTTGAGTACAACCGTTCAAAAAATCCCAATTTCCTTTCCCCATAATACACTTCTAAATCCATAAGGCCTCTCTCCAATTCACGCCCCAGACCGATATGGCACGCATAGGCATCGGCTTCATATTCCTCTTTTCGTTGTCCGCAATAAGACAATAAATTAGCCGGTATCTGCAGCAATATCTGGCACAACGTGTATTGCAGATTAATCAAAGTCATCACTATGGCCACCATCCAGCCCAGGAATGGAATCCAAAGCACCAATCGGCACAACACATTCATCATCATGTACACCCAAGCGATGATACGACCAAACCAATTCATCCCCACAATGAAAAGTCCCGCCCGGGTATGGCCCTTCTGGAGATGTCCCATTTCATGGGCCATAATCCCCGTCAGTTCCCGATCATCCAAGTACTGAAGTGCCCCGGCAGTGACGGCGATATGCTGATTCCCCAAAGCAAACGCATTGGGTGCCTGGGTTTGGGCCACATAGAGCCGATAATCGGAAGCAGTCAAATGGGCCCTTTGGCAAATTTCCACCAAAGCCCGTTCCATCCGCGCCTTCCATTCCCCAGTAGCCACACGGCCCCCTTCACTCCATACAAGGAACCGCTGCATAGGCCCAATAGAGAAAAACACCGCCGGCGCCAAGATAGAAATACAACACATCTTCGCCAGATACACCGCCTCCTGCCCCACCGGAATTAACTCTCCCGGCAAATAAAAAGGCTGCGCCAGCTGGTACATAATCCACCAGAAAGCGAAATGGATGACGAAATTGACTAAAAAAGTCAGTATCATGAGAATGAGAGATGTGAGGGACATGTTGTACTCCTTTGACAAAAAGGGATTAGTAGCTAGGGATTAGGGATTGGGTTACGCTCCGAGTCCTTTTAACTGAATCTGCCATAAAGAAAGTGGCATTGGTTTAAGGTTTGTGGTTTAAATGCTAAATCTAACAACCATTATACAATAAAAATGATCTCCATATTGTAGCATCGTGGATTTACCCAAATGGAGTTGCCGCATACAATAAGAGAGCACTTCCATATATGAAACGCCCAATAGATAGGAATGCTTCATCGTAACGTCATGGGACCGGTCGAAATGACGGTTAACTGTCAACGGTTAACCGTCAACTATTTCCTAATCCCTAGCTACTAATCCCTAAGTCACCAGTCATTAAAAATAAAAGGGGGTATTGGGGCCCTATATGAATTGTGGGCCCCTTCCGCCACTTCTCACTTCTAACTTCTCACTTCTCACTTCTAACTGCTCCTAAAGGCACAAAAAGCACACCCTCTTGTAAAAGAAGATGTGCTTTTGACGTGCTATGTAATTCCCTTTCGGGCAATTCTACCTTCCATGGAAAGTAGAGGGGTTAATTCTCACAAGAAAAATGAATCATTACCATGGTAATGGGAGTTTTGAAAAGGTTATTTATTCTACCGAAATCATAAGAGGCTACAAGCAACCTACTGCCAGCATCAAGGTTATATAGGTTATATAAGGTTATGTGACTCCGCCGGTTTCACATAACCTTTTATAACCTTTTTAACCTTGATGATGGTGGTATCTTGCTGTAAGACTTCCCTCGAAATCAATAGAATAATACCCTTTTAGAAATACTAGTCACCATACTACCTACTGCTAACCGCAAACTGCCAACTACTACGCCCTGTTGCACCGGAAGAGCGGTACTTACGTGTCATGCTTAAGATGAGGCCAAGGTGAATGCGGCACCACGCA
>CAKQBK010000044.1 GCA_934216155.1 uncultured Dialister sp. | reverse complement strand
CAAAAGGTTCTCGTGCGGAGGAAATCGTTAGATTTCTAATCGCACGAGAACCCTGAGAACCCTGAGAACCCTGAGAACCCTGAGAACCCTGAGAACCCTGAGAACCCTGAGAACCCTGAGAACCCTGAGAACCCTGAGAACCCTGAGAACCCTGAGAACCCTGTATTCAAAATAGACTTTATTTTCCACTCACACGTGATAGCCTGATAGTGTATAATAAGACCAAGATTGGTTATATATTTGTTATTAATAGCAATAAGCGAGGCCATTATGATACCAAAATCATTAGATGATACGGATATAAAAATTATTTCTGAGTTGCGGAAAAATGGTCGCATTTCCATGACCGAATTGGGAAAGCGGGTGTACTTGACCAGCCAGGCGGCGAAGAATCGATTGGAACGGTTGCAGGACCTGGGAATCGTGCAGCGTTACACAGTCAATGTGAATTGCCCCGTTTTCGGCTATGCGATCCATGGAATTTTTGAATTGACTACCACAGAGGAGACAAAGCCAGGCTTTTTGCATTTCGTAGAGTCTACGGAATTCCATATTCTTCATTGTTATGAAGTGGATGGGGAACACCATTTCTTCATCGATGCCCACTTTGATAGCGAAGAATCTATGGCCGCCTTGGGAGAAGCTCTCAAAGACTTCGGCACCTTGGTGGTCCATCCCGTCACCGCAGAAATTCACGGCCAGCATCCGGTAGACGAATAAAATATAATGAGGAATGAGAAATTAGGAATGGTGGTGGCGGCGCACAATTTTAGAAGCGCCGCAAAGTATAAAAGGTTATCATTCTACGAATTTCTATTTCTTAACATGTAAATCATACCGCTTATCACAAGGTTATAAAGGTTATATAAGGTTATGAAACTTATGGCAATCCCATAACCTTATATAGCCCTTTTAACCAATTACTAAGCCTTAGTTGTGATATGTTAGAATAGGGAAATGAGTAGAATAATAACCTTCTTTAATTATGTAGTGCTTATTTCTAACTCCTTATTCCTGATTTTTAGAAGGGGTATTTTATGTTCGATTTTCTTGATATTAGCACTGTCATGTATCGTGTACCAGCGCTTTTGATTGCGCTTTCTATGCATGAGTATGCCCATGCGGCGGTGTCCGATGCCTTGGGGGACCCTACGCCGGAGCGGGAAGGGCGGCTTACCATTAATCCGATGGCCCATTTGGATGTGATGGGGACCTTGCTTTTGGTGATTTGCGGATTTGGCTGGGCGAAACCGGTTATGATTGATCCCAGGTATTATAGAAATTATAAAAGTGATGTGCTGAAAGTGTCCTTCGCGGGGCCGGGAATGAATTTATTTCTCTGCTTTTTGTCCTTGCTTTTGATGGCCATTCTGGGCCGCATGGGCATGCTGGGACAAGGTGGGTATCTGTTTCTGCAGTGGATTATGATGTACAATGTGTGGTTCGCTTTTTTCAATCTCATTCCGGTGCCGCCCTTGGATGGTTCCAAAATTGTGAGCATGTTTCTTCCGGGGGAACTCTCTTGGAAATTTGAAAATTTCAATGCCCGGTATGGATTCATCATTTTGATGCTCATCGTGTTCAGTGGGCTGGTGAATCGCATCATCAATCCATTGGCGCAGGGATTTATTTCACTGTGCTATCTGCTGATTCACATGGTCTTTTAAAGAGCAGTTAGAAGTGAGAAGTTAGAAGTGAGAAATGGTGGAAGGGGCGCATCAAAATTTGGAAGCGCCCCATATAAAAGGTTATTATTCTGCTGATTTCTGCTTTTTCATATGCCAATTCATACCGCTTGTCATAAGGTTGAAAAAGGTTATATAAGGTTATATAAGGTTATGAAAACTACGGTAAGAACATAACCTTATAATACCCTTTTTAACCTTGAACTAAGCCTTCCTCGGGATATGTTAGAAGAGGGAAGTGCGCAGAATAATAACCGTCATAATAGTTTGCGGTACCCTATCAATTTGATGTGCTGCTATCACCATTCCTCACTATAATTGTTGTTTGTTACTATGTAATGATTGGGGTATGTATGAGTATCACCTGGATGATTTATGAAATACTGGGAACGGTGGCGTTTGCTTTTTCGGGGGCCATGGTGGGGCTTTCTCGGCGGATGGATATTTTTGGAATCACCGTACTGGCGGTTATGACCGGTGTTGGTGGTGGTATGGTCCGTGATGTACTGTGCGGGATCACACCGCCTATGGCACTGCAAAATCCGACCGGACTTCTCGTATCCATTGGAACCGCCCTTTTGATTAGTGCGTTGTATCCCTTCTGGCGGGTGACCAAATCGAACCGGCGGCTCATTGTATTTATGTATAATATTTCTGATACGGTGGGGTTGGCCTCTTTTACTGTCACCGGTGCCTTGACTGCTTTTTATACATTTCCCGATTCCTATCACTACCTGTTGCCCACCATGCTGGGGCTCATCACTGCCGTAGGGGGCGGTATGCTTCGTGATATGATGGCACGAAAAATGCCGGTGGTGCTCTATATGGATGTGTATGCCGTCGCATCGGTAGCCGGTGGTTTGGCTCTTTGTTTCCTTAGAAATACAATGTCTCTGGCCTATGCCTCCTGGGCTGCTTTTGGGATCGTGGTGCTTCTGCGCTTCTGCGCCATTCATTTCGGATGGCAGTTGTATCATCCGCATAAAAAGCGGTAAACGTGTGTAGAGTATGTCATGGTGGTATGCAACGTTGTTAAGAAGGTTATTATTCTGCTGATTTCATTATCGAACAATCTTCTCTGTCCTTCTTATGCAAGGTTAAAAGGGTTATATAAGGTTATGGAAATACCTCTATTTTCATAACCTTATATAACCCTTTTTCTTTGGAAAATGAAATTTGTTAGAACACAGTACGTGGTGAAATAATAACCTGTCCGAAGGGCTAACCTTTCTTCTATAGGTTATACAGTATATGAGAATAACGCTATTCCATTACTCTATATAACCCTTTTAACCTTGCTCATGGCGGACTAAGAAAAATGTTAAATGGTGAAATTCGTAGAATAATAACCTTTTATTTATTAGCGGCCAGTTTCACAATTTCCACCGCCTGTTTCGCACAGGCTACCAAATCGTCAATGACTTGGTATTCCCCATTGGTGTGGCATTTGAAGTTGCCCGTACCGATACCTACGGCAGCAATGCCGTGTTCGTTGAAGTGGTTGGCGTCCATGCCACCGCCACCTTGTTTGAAGAATGGGGAAAGTCCGATAGCTTCGGCTGCTTCTTTGGCTAACACGCAGGGGCGAGCAGTTTCTTCTAGGCAGAACGCATGGTACAAGGTGTGTAGGTTCACTTCAATGGGGGTGTTGTATTTCTTGGAAATCAAATCAGCTGCGTTCTGGATGTCTTCGGAAATCTTGGCATATTCTTTGGCATCCCGGCTGCGCTGTTCTCCGGTGATGACAACCTTGTCGCACACTACGTTGGTGGCACTGCCGGCTTCGATGATGGAGAAGTTTGCCGTGGAAACAGGAGAGAGGCGGCCATCGGGAAGATGCATGATGAGGTCCGCCGCTACCTTGAGGGCATTCAATCCTTTTTCCGGTTCATTGCCTGCATGGGCGGTGATACCATGAACAGTGATGGTCACGCGACCTTTGCTAGGTGCGGCCAGAACGATGGTGCCGGCTTTACCAGATGCATCATAGACGAAGCAGCTCTTGGACTGGAATTTAGAGAAATCATACTGGGCAGAACCTTCTACACCAGTTTCTTCGCAAATAGAGAAAGCCACTTCGATGGGGCCGTGGGGAATCTGCTGTTCTTTGACTTCTCGAAGCATAGCCAGGATAGCAGAAACACCGCCAATATCATCGCCGGCCAGGATGGACGTACCATCGGAAGTGATGATGCCTTCTTCTTCTTTGACGATAGGCTGGATATGGCCGTGGTTGCCTACGCGATCCATATGAGCGGAGAAAAGCACCGCTTCTTTCGTTGGATCGCCAGGCAAAATGGCATATACATTGCCTGCGTTGCTACCAAGCACTTTGCCAGCCTCATCTTCTGTAACGGTGAGGCCCAAATCTTCCAGCTTCTTCTTCAACACATCCGCAATGGCACGTTCCTTGCGAGAATGTACTTCGATAGAAACCAATTCTTTAAATTCATTGATGAGGTGTTCTTTATTCATAGGTTTGACTCCTTGTTATGATGGTGTTGGTTGTGGGTTGTTGGTTTGTACTCCGAGTTCATTATTTTCAATTTCCTTTTTACAAATCCTCATTGGTTTAAGGGTTAAGGTTTGAATGATAACCCCTAAACCTTAGCCCTTAAACCAATGAGGATTTGTCTTTGTGAAGATTGAATCGAAAGACTTCGCGCATAAACCAACAACTAACAACCAGCAACTAACAACCAATTATCCGAATATTACAAAATCTCCAATAACAATGAGGAGGCAGGATACGATCATAGGAATGGCGGTACGTTTCACCAAGTCGAAGGGGCTGATGCCGGCCATGCCGCTGGCTACGATGATAACGCCGGTGATAGGAGAAATCGCTCTGGCGGAGCTGGCGATGAGGTGCATAGGAAGAATCATGAAAGAGGCTGCAATACCGGTTTTCGCTGCAATTTCTGGTACCAGGTTGGCAAAGGCGAAGAAAGGAGCGTTGCCACTGCCCATGATGATAGCGCAAACTGCAATGATGCCAATCATGACCAAAGTGAGGCCGCTACCGCCGAATCCGGTGGTCTGTGCCCCTTGGATCATAGCGTCAATGGAACCAGTGGAGGTTAAGCCTTTGGCGAAAAATTCACCAGCAATGATGATGGTAATGACATTGGACAACTGACGGCCCATCCCATCGAAGAAAATCTGCAGTTCGGCAAAGGTTTCCTTGATATTTCTTGTACGGATAGCCTGGGCAATCATACCGATGGCGGTACCGATGAACATAGCCATGACGATGTTCACTTTGGCAGTGGTAATGCACAGCGGCGAGAAAATCAGAATCAATGCCAGCGGAATGATAGGAAGAATGGCGTAGATTTTTGGTGGATGATTTTCCAGTGCTTTCTTTTCATCTTCTGTATCAGCATTGATATGCACATCATCAGGATTCAGGGCTTGTACCACATGGCCGTCCCGTTTATCCATGATTTTCTGGGTGAAATAATGGGCAATGGCCACGCAGGGGATAACCAGACAAGCGATAGGAATCTGGAAGGTATGCCAATATACGACCGGGTCGAAACCAGCAATTTCTGCTGCAAAGATGGTACCTGTATCAGCCGGGCTCCAGTCCAGGCAGAGGGTGGTGGCAATGGCAGCGGTGGCGGAAATACGAGATACGCCCAAAGCGACCAGAATGGGGAACATGGTGACCATGAGCAGCATAGCCAGACCAGAAGCACTATTGATGGCCAGACCCAGGAACATGCCCAGTACCCAGCAGGCACTCATGACGATGTATGGGGATTTAAGGAGCATCAATGGACGGATGGTAAGGCTTACTAGCGCATTGCTGGCGCCGATCTTATCCATGTAACGGGCAAAGCCGCCAACAGCCATGATGTTCATGCCCAGACCGGCCACGCGGTTGGAGAAAAGATTTCGAATCAATTCAAAAATATCGAAACTCCACATGCCGGTACTCTTTCCGGCGGGAAGAATGGTGCCCCAGTTCATGATCATGGAACCGGCCAGCAAAATGGCGCCGGCCAGGAAGAGAACCGTCTGGGCTTTGTATTTCTTCAAAATCAGCCAGGCCGCCCAAACGACAACCAGAGTGGTAAATAATAAATTCATAGTGTGCCTCCCTTGCAAATCAAAACAAGATATAATAAGTTCTCATCTATTACTTTACTATATTTCGTCAAAAAAGGAAATATATAAATGTATAAATATATAAGGCAGTGAGAAGTTAGGAGTGAGAAGTGAGAAATGGTGGTGGCGGCGCACAAATTATAAAGCGCCGCAAATATATGATTTGGGTAACTAGTGACTGATATAAAAGAGCAATGTCATTAAGTTAAGGATTTGCGTTGGTAGGTATGATTCCGCTGGTGAGTATAAGGTTCTGAAGGTTCTAAGGGTACAAAGGGTTCTCACGTTCCTTGAATGAGCCGATAAACACTAGCGTTATCATCTCGTTCGAGGCACCTGAGCAACCTGAGAAACTTTGCCTCAAAAGAAATTATCCTATGTTTCGCTTAACTTAATAGCTTTTGGGATAAAAAGTTTATGCGAGAATGGTAGTCCCATAACCTTTTATAACCCTTATAACCTTGTCACTTGCGATTAAAGAAAATGTTTCATAGCAGGAATTGGTAGAATAATAACCTTTATTCGGCGAGCTATATAAAAAGGAATTTTGCTATATGATAAGAATTGGCATAAGAGCAATGCGAGGGCTCGCCGCTACCACTTCTCACTACTCACTTCTAACTTCTCACTGCTTTTATGTTATAATATGAAACGATATGATTCGATGAAAGAGAAAGGAGATGCATCATGGGGCCACGGGAGGTGCTGAAGAAATATTTCGGCTATGAATCGTTTCGTCCGGTGCAGGAGAGTGTGATATCCGCCATTGTATCGGGGAAGGATGTGCTGGCCATCATGCCTACGGGGGCTGGGAAATCGATTTGTTTTCAGATTCCTGCGTTACTGTTTCCCCATGGTACGGTGATTATTTCTCCTTTGATTTCTTTGATGAAAGACCAGGTGGAAGCCCTGAATGAGCAGGGCATACCGGCGTCTTATGTAAATAGTACCGTTCCCTATGGGGAATCCATCGAACGGCTGCGTAATTTATACCGCGGGCGGATTAAACTGTTGTACATGGCACCGGAAAAATTGGAACCGTCCTATTTTACCCAGTGCTTATCCAAAGTGCCGTTGTCTATGATCGTAGTCGATGAAGCCCACTGCGTATCACAATGGGGCCATGATTTCCGTCCATCCTATAGAAAAATCAAAAATTTCGTCGATTTCCTTCCTGTGAAACCTTTAGTAACGGCTTTCACTGCCACCGCAACGCCACTGGTGGAGCAAGATATGAAGGAAAGTTTGGGATTGACCCAGGCACAGGTTTTCCGGACCGGGTTGGATCGCCCCAATTTGTCCTTCCGGGTGATTCAAGGGGCCAATCGAGAAGACTTCATTCTTCGGTATGTGAAATCCCATCGAAAAGAAAGTGGCATCATTTATTGTGCCACCCGCAAAGCGGTGGATGAAGTATGGGACATGCTCTGCCGGGCTGGCGTCAAAGCTGGGCGATATCATGCGGGCATGGAAGATTGGCAGCGGCGGGAAGCCCAGGAAGAATTTTCTTTTGACCGCACGCCTGTCATGGTGGCCACCAATGCGTTTGGTATGGGCATCGATAAGAGCAATGTGCGCTATGTCATTCATTACCAGATGCCAAAATGTTTGGAATCGTACTACCAGGAAGCGGGCCGCGCCGGTCGTGATGGGGCCAAAGCAGAATGTATTCTTCTCTATAACGGGCAGGATGCAGGAATTCAGCGGTACTTGATAGAACAAGGAAATCAGTCCGATGAGCAGCGCATGATGGATTATAACCGTCTCAATGGGATGGTGGACTATTGCCAAACCACGTCGTGCCTTCGGAATTATATATTGGCTTATTTCGGTGAAAAAGTAAAAGAACCTTGCGGGCATTGTGGCAATTGCGAAAGTACGGCAGGCCGGGTGAAAGTGACCGATGTGGCCACTTTGATTTTCCGCACGGTTCAGACTTTGCAGGAACGGTTTGGTGCTTCTGTGATTGCAGAAGTACTGAAGGGGAGCCATTCCAAAATGGTGTTGGCAAGAAATTTGATGACCGCTCCTACTTATGGAAAATTGTCTTTTGAAAAATTGCAGCACATCAAAAGTGCGCTGAACAGTTATGTGGCAGATGGGTATCTGCTCCGAGAAGGCGCGCCCTATCCGATTTTGAAACTTACCGACAAAGCACGGGAGGTATTGGCAGGGAAACGAGATGTCTATGGCTTGGCCTTTGGGGCTGAAGAAGTCATGGCCGATGCGGCAGTGACTCGTCAACTGGGTGGTTCTACCATCCGAACTACCTCTTTGTATGAACGGTTGCGGCAACTGAGAGGTCAAATTGCCCAAGAGGAGCACGTGCCGCCTTTTGTTATTTTTTCCGATGCCACCTTGGAAGATATGGCATCCCAAAAGCCGCAGGATTTGGAAGCCATGGGAAAAGTACACGGTATTGGTGCTTTCAAACTACAGAAATATGGGGCCCGGTTCCTAGCGGTTTGTGTAGAGAAACAGGATGCGGAACTGGAAGTGGTGGAAGAAAATCTGGATGAAAAAATGCTTGGGTGGCTCAAACAATATCGGGATTACCTGGCTATCCGTCGCGGCGTGAAGAGAAATCGGATTTTGACCGATGAACAGCTGGAAACCATGGTTCTCCGGCGGCCCAGAAATCGAGTAGAACTGATGCGTATCAAAGGCATTGGTCCTAAGAAAGCCGATGATTTTGGCGAAGCCTTCCTGCAGGTATTACAAAAAGGAGAACAAGTCCTTCCGGCCCAGGCCAAAGAAGTGCAACCTTCATCGGAAGAAGAACCTTTTGCCAAAGAACGATATATTTTTCTAGATCGGGTCAGAAATCGCCTGGCGCGCCGGACCAATGCCAATGCGGAAGACATATTATCCGATGAAGCATTGCATACCTTGGCCCAAGGACGAGAAGAAGACGTATCTCTGGCACCGGAACTGTGGCGACCAGAATTTGCGAAAGCACTGAAGAACTTTCAGGAAATGAACAAATAGTGCAGTGAGAAATGTTTGAAATGAGTTAGTCTCATGTTTCACGTGAAACGATGTATGTAAAAGGTTACTATTTTGCTGCTTTCTATGTTTCACATAGAATAAAAACGTGAGCGACGGGGTTACAAAGGTTATCAAAAGGTTATGCAAGAACGGTATTCTCATAACCTTTTATACCCTTTATAACCTTGTCACTTGCGATAGCAGGGAATGTTTCACAAAAGAAATTGGTAGAATCATAACCTTTTCAGATATCATTTTACGTGAAATATGACTCTAAATATTATATTTGCGGCACTTTATGAATTGTGTGCCCCCTTCCACCACTTCTAACTTCTAACTAATATTTGGTGTCATGACAGTTGATATCACAACATAAAAGGAGAGTATATATGAGTTTAGCTGATAAAGAATACCTGGGAATTGTAGAAAAAATTCTATCCCAGGGGGCTTTGGGACAGAACCGGACGGGGATGCCGGCTTATAAATTGCCCCATCAGATGATGCAGTTTGATTTGGAAAAGGAATTTCCTATTTTGACTACCAAGTTTGTGGCATTCAAAACGGCGGTGAAAGAAATTCTTTGGATTTGGCAGAAGCAGTCCAATGATGTGCGATTGCTGCAGAAATGGAATTGTCATGTGTGGGATGAATGGATGCGAGACGATGGTACCATTGGTAAAGCCTATGGGTACCAGCTGGGGAAATATCACCAGGTAGATACCCTTTTGGAAACTCTCAAAAAAGATCCCCAGAGCCGGCGTATGGTGGTGGACCTTTGGAATGTAAAAGACCTTCCTGATATGGCTCTCTATCCTTGCGCTTTTCTGACCATGTGGGATGTATCTGACGATGGGCGTTTGAACTGCATGCTGGTACAGCGAAGCGGTGATATGGGATTGGGGGTGCCATTCAACATGGCCCAGTACGCAGCCCTGGTTTGCATGATTGCCCAAGTGAGTGGATTGCGTCCTGGATTATTTACCCATGTAATCAACAATGCCCACATTTATGAAAATCATGTGGAACAGTTGAAACTGCAGCTGTCCCGTTTGCCAGAGGCATATGACGCACCGAAACTGATGCTCAATCCAGATATCAAGAATTTCTATGATTTCCAGCCAGAAGATATTCAGCTGGTGGATTATAAACATCACGATAAAATTGCCATGGAGGTGTCCGTATGAGTCTCTCCCTCATCGTAGCCAAAGCGAAAAACAATGTGATCGGCAAAGACAACCAGCTGATCTGGCATTTGTCAGATGATTTGAAACGATTCAAAGCGTTGACCATGGGACACCCTATCATCATGGGACGAAAAACCTTCGAAAGTTTGCCCAAAGTGCTGCCTGGTCGGGTCCATTATGTATTGACGGGAAATACCAATTACAAAGCACCCGAGGGAGTTCTTCTGTTTCATACGGTCAAAGATTTACTGGCAGCACTTCCAGAAGGAGAAAACTTTATCATTGGCGGCGAGCATATGTACAAAGAACTGCTGCCCTTTGCAGATACCATGTATATCACGGAAATAGAAAAAGACTACGAAGGGGATGCTTGTTTCCCCAACTTTGATCCGGCGGAATGGAAACTGGTGGAATCTGTGGAAGGGGAAGGAAAGATTTCCCATCGGTTCTGCACGTATAAAAAGCAGTGAGAAGTGAGAAGTTAGAAGTGGTGGTGCGGCGCACAAATTATAAAGCGCCGCAATTTATATATGGTTCTGTAGCGATGGGATGGATTGATGCACATAGCGATGATAGTTGTATATAATGGTTCGGATGCAGAACAAACCAAAAGCATGGATGAGATGAAATGATCTTATCCATGCTTTTTATTTGTCATTGGAACCTGCAATGTTATTAAGTTAAGGATTTGCGTTAGTAGGTATGATTCCGCTAGTGAGCATAAGGTTCTGAAGGTTCTAAGGGTACAAAGGGTTCTCACGTTCCTCGAATGAGCCGATAGACATTAGCGTTATTATCTCATTCGGTGCCCCTTAGAACCTTTAGTACCCTTAGAACCTTCAGAACCTTCAGAACCTTTTTCCAAAACGGAATCATCGCATATTTCTCTTAACTTAACAGTATTAATTAGAACCCGGGCATAGCGAAATGGGTGAGATGAAAAATCTATCAAATTCATACACACCAGAACCTTTATATTTCACATCGCTAATCATAAAAAATTAGCATGCTTACGATTTAAAATTTAAGATAACAAATAATATCATTTTACATACTTCCTAATAATCTATAAGCATATATGAAAATAATAAAATGGCTTATTTAATAAAAATATTTTGGATTATTGACTAAAAACTTCATGCGATATTATAATATTTTCGCAAATAACGAGATTCGTTATCAATGGAAGGAAGGTGAGGTGAAACCTATGATGCCTCTGATTTTTGCTAAGGCAGGCGATAGAGTGACTATTTGCCGTATTTCTGGTAAGGATGAAACCCGGCAGCACTTGGCTGATTTAGGCTTTGTGGTCGATGCAGAAGTTTTGATTATCAGTCAGATGGGCGGTAATCTCATTGTGCAAGTCAAGGGAAGCCGTGTCGCCTTAGATCGTTCTATGGCAGAGCGAATTTTCTTTTAAAAAATTTGTTGCTGGTTGTTAGTTGTTGGTTCTTTGTTTCTGATACAACCAACAACTAACAACCAGCAACAAGCAACAAATCATTTAAAGGAGAGAAAAAATGACATTAAGAGAAGTAGCTGTAGGAGCTACCGCGAAGGTCAAGAAAATTACAGGAAACGGTCCGACCCGCCGTCGTATCATGGATATGGGAATTACCAAAGGGGCAGAAGTTTATGTTCGTAAAGTAGCACCTCTGGGAGATCCGATTGAACTCACTGTTCGTGGGTATGAATTGTCTATCCGTAAGGATGAAGCAGAAGCTATTGAAGTAGAATAGTCTATGTACGCACCGCAAGTGCGACAAATATAAGTGAAAATGACAGAGGTCTAAGTAGCTAGGGATTAGGGATTAGATAGGTATTTCCTAATTTCTAAATACTAATTCTTAGTCTCTCATCCCCATTTTCACAGAAAGAGGAGAAGAGAAAAGTCATGTCAATACGAATCGCCCTGGCGGGCAACCCGAACTGCGGGAAGACAACTTTGTTTAACGAATTGACCGGCAGCTCCCAGTACGTAGGGAACTGGCCTGGTGTTACGGTAGAAAAGAAGGATGGGGTGCTGAAGGGCCACAAAGACGTGATCATTCAGGACTTACCGGGGATTTATTCCCTTTCTCCATATACCTTGGAAGAAAAGGTAGCTAGAAATTACTTGGTCAATGAACAGCCAGATGCCATTCTGAATATCATCGACGGAACCAACTTGGAAAGAAACCTGTATCTCACTACCCAGCTGGTAGAAATTGGTTTGCCAGTTGTCGTAGCCATCAACATGATGGACTTGGTGAAGAAAAATGGCGATGTCATTGATACCAAGAAATTGGGCGAAGAACTGGGCTGCGAAGTGGTAGAAATTTCCGCTCTGCAGGGCAAAGGCTGTAAGGAAGCGGCCGAAAGAGCCCTGGCAGCTGCTAAGGAAAAGCGGCAGGTTCGCTTGCCGTCTGTCTTCACTGGCAGCGTAGAACATGCCATTGCCCACATTGAAGAATCTATTTCTGATAAAGTGGAAGAACAGTTCGTTCGTTGGTATGCCATTAAAGTTTTTGAAAGAGATCAGGATGCCACCGGTGCGCTGCAGCTGGAACCGAAAGTGGTTTCCCATTTGGAAGGACATATCAAAGACTGCGAAGATGAATTGGATGATGATGCAGAATCTATTATCATCAACCAGCGCTATGGCTATATTGCCAAAATCATTGGCAACGTGATGAGAAAGAAACATGCCCCAGGTTCCATGACGGTGTCCGATAAGATCGACCACATCGTTACCAACCGTGTGTTGGCTCTTCCGATTTTCTTCATCATCATGACGTTGGTATATTTCATTTCTGTCACCACCGTAGGCGGCTGGGCCACCGACTGGGTCAATGATGAATTCTTCGGTGAAATTGTCAATGATGCGGCTACGGGCTTTATGGAAGATATCGAAGCCCCCGATTGGCTCTCTAGTCTCGTGGTGGATGGTATCATCGGCGGCGTAGGTACCGTCCTTGGTTTCGTACCACAGATTCTTCTGATTTTCTTCTTCCTGTCTCTCCTGGAAGATTCCGGCTACATGGCTCGTGTGGCATTCATCATGGACCGCATTTTCCGCAAATTCGGCCTGTCTGGTAAATCCTTTATTCCGATTCTGGTAGGCAGCGGCTGCGGTGTACCAGCTGTCATGGCAACCCGTACCATTGAAGACCAGCGGGATCGTCGGATGACCATCATGCTTTGTACCTTCATCCCATGCTCCGCCAAAGCGGTCATTATTTCCATGATTACCTCTACATTCTTCCCGGATTCCATTTTCATGGCACCGGCTATGTATTTCCTGGGGATTGCTGTCATCGTACTGGCTGGTATCGCACTGAAAAAGACCGGTGCCTTCGCTGGTGACCCGGCTCCGTTCGTTATGGAACTGCCGGCATACCACTTCCCGTCCATGAAGGGCGTTCTGATTCATATGTGGGAAAGAGCCAGAGGCTTCATCATCAAAGCTGGTACCATCATTTTCGCTGTATGCGTGATCATCTGGTTCTTCTCTTCTTTCGGACCGGATATGGAAATGGTAGAAGATATCGAAGATTCCATGCTGGCTGCGTTCGGTCATGCCATTGCTTGGATTTTTGCTCCTCTGGGCCTGGGCGACTGGAAAGGCGCTGTGGCTGTTATTTCTGCTGAAATGGCAAAAGAAGATGCCATCAGTACCCTGGCTGTCCTGAATGGTGTGGCTGCCGAAGCAGAAGATGAAGAACTCATGGCTGGCATTGCTGGCATGTTCACCCCAATCGCTGCATTCTCTTATATGATTCTGAACCTGTTCGACCCGCCTTGCATCGTCGCTATGGCTACCATTGCTCGTGAAATGGGCGAAAAGAAATGGGCGGCTATGGCTATCGGTTTCCAGGTGGTACTGGGATATTGCATGGCTTTCGTAGCATACAACCTAGGAAGCTGGCTCTTCTATGATGCTGCCTTCGGCATCGGTCAGGGCCTGGCCATCGTCCTCTGCCTGGTGGCTCTCTACTTCATCTGCCGTCCTATGCCAAAAGCAAAGGATACCGTGCCGGAAGGAGCGCAGGCGAAAGCATAAAAGCAGTTAGAAATGAGAAGTTAGAAGTGAGAATTGGTGGTGGCGGCGCGCAATTTATAAAGCACCGCAAAGTATAATCTTTAGAAATAAGTAGCTAGGGTTTAGAATAACGATTTACCTAATCCCTAGCTACTAATCCCTAGCCACTTATTTGACGGAAGGAGAAATCAAATGAATTTCGCTGTATATGCCGTGGTGGCAGTCGTGGCCATTTTATTTGTCCTGGCATGCCGTCATATCTATCGTGCCACCATCGGAGGAGGCGGTTGTTGCGGTGGTTCCGGAGACGGAGATTGCCCCGCATGCCGTGCTAGAAAAATGAAACTCCACGGTGGGCTGAAAAAAGAATAGTTCTTGTGAGAAAAGCGGAAAACGATGTATGGGTTGTTTTCCGCTTTTTGCATATGAGGGACGAGGGACTGGAAAATAGTGAGGAGTTAGGAATGAGGAGTGAGGAGTGGTGGTGGCGGCGCACAAAATTTGGAAGCGCCGCGAGTTTTTATAGGTCCTGTAGCGAGGGGGCAGGTAGAGAAATATAGTAGTGAAGGGGCTATCAAAAGGTTCTGGATTTGAGTGAGACATGGAAAGGGGAGTACCGCTAGTGCGGGCTATCCCCTGGCGCATTTCGTTTAGCTCGATTGTTTTCCTCTTTTAAAAAAGGCGGCTGAAGAAATTAGAATGAAAATTGCTAGAATCCTTAGAGCTTTATTAATAAACGCTATATCAAACTTAGATAGGATTTGTCCCACTTATGCTAAATAATCATTCATGTATGACTGCATGTTCTCAAAGAAAGGGAAACATGGTATAGTAGGGAAGTAATGTTAAAGAGTTTTTATCTGATTGGAGCCAAACAACCGACAACCAACAACTAATAACTCTTACAATGATTTTCTAACAGGAGGCTCGCAAATGGCAAATTACAATCCTTATGAAAATATGCTTCACGTTCTTGACAAAGCAGCAGATGTTTTGGGATACACGAAAAACGATTATGAATTCGTCCGGTATCCTGAAAGAGAATTGACGGTAAGCATTCCGATTCAGATGGATGATGGTCATGTGGAAGTATTTTCCGGCTACCGGGTACAACATTCCACTGCCCGCGGGGCAGCCAAAGGGGGTATTCGTTTCCATCCCCAGTCTGATGAAAATGAAGTGAAAGCTCTGGCGGCTTGGATGACCATTAAAAATGCCATTGGAAATATTCCTTACGGTGGTGCCAAAGGGGGCATCAAGGTAGATCCGCATAAATTATCGCAGCGGGAATTACAGAGACTGACCAGAGGGTATATTCGGAAAATTTATCCGATCATCGGACCGGACCAGGACGTACCGGCTCCGGACGTGAATACCAATGGACAGATCATGGCGTGGATTGCCGATGAATATGCTGCCTTGTCTGGCAAATGGCAGCCTGCTGTGGTTACTGGTAAGCCGCTCACCACCGGCGGTTCTTTGGGAAGAAACGAAGCCACTGGCCGGGGACTTCTATTTACCTTGGAAACATGGTGCGAAAAGAATCACAAAGAAATGAAAGACCTCACCATGGTGGTGCAGGGCTTTGGCAATGTAGGTTCCGTAGGTTCTCTCCTGATGCATCAGAAGGGCGTCAAGATTACCACCATTGGAGATATCAATGGCACTTGGCACAATCCCAATGGTCTGGATATCGAAGCCATGTATGTGTATGCCAATAGCCATGGCCGCTCCTTGAAAGGCTATACCGAAGAAGGGGCGACTATGATTCCCGACGACCAGCTGTTCAGCCAGGATGTGGATGTGATCTTTGTGGCTGCCATGGAAAACCAGCTGAACGAAAACACCATGGAAAAAGTCAAAGCCCACCTGATTCTGGAAGGCGCCAATGGACCGACTACCGAAGAAGCCGATGCATACTTTGAAAAACAGGGCATTGAAGTGCTGCCAGACGTGATGAGTAACGTAGGCGGCGTGGTAGGTTCCTATTTCGAATGGGTACAGAACCGCACCGGGTATTACTGGACCGAAGAAGAATACAACGAACGGCTGCAGAAGAAAATGCGCCAGGCCTATGAAGATGTGTATGCGCTGAAGGAGAAATATCACGTCACCTATCGACTGGCTGCTTACATGCTGGCCCTGTCTCGGGTCGTAGAAGCCCAGAAGACCAGAGGATTCCTTGGATAATTGGATGAAATACGTGGCAGTTATATTCAAATCCATGGAGTGAGAAAAGGTTATTCATTCGGCCCTGTTTGTATGGAGCCATTTGTCCTGTATACGGATAGTCTAAAAGGGTATTATTCTACTGATTCCGTTTGTCTCACCAATTAAAGCACCGCTACCATCAAGGGTATGAAAGGGTATCTCGCATTATGATATAACCCTTTATAACCTTGATGGTAGCGGTGCTTTTTATTTGTAGCTCCTATGAAATCAGTAGCATTATAACCTGCCCGACGGGCTACCCTTTGTCGCTACTGACACGGCAGAAATAAAAATAATGAATTTCTAATGCATGAAATGTTCGTCTTTTCAGGAAAATTTTTGATTATATAGATAGAGGGGAAATGTTGATGGTTGTTTGTTGGTGGTTGTTGGTTTACGTACCGAGACCTTTGATGACAACTTGCCACGACGAAAATGTCATGGTTTCGGGTTTAAGGTTTGCCGGTTAACTACCAACCCTTAAACCAATGACACTGTGGTTTTGTGCAAGTTGTGTACTACGGACTTGGAGCGTAAACCAGCAACTAACAACACACAACTAACAACAAAATACAAATTAATGAAATTCTAACCTTTATAGGTTGTTTTTTCGGGGGTCTATTTCGTTTATATAGATAGAGGGAAATGTTGATAGTTGTTTGTTAGCAGTTGTTGGTTTACTAGTCGAGCCCTTTGGTGACAACTTGCCGAGAAGAAAGAGGCATTGGTTTAGGGTTTAAGGTTTAGCGTGTAACCCCTAAACCTTAAACCAATGACACTGTGGTTTTGTGCAAGTTGTGTACTATGGACTTAGAACATAAACCAACAATTAACAACAGACAACCAACAACAAAACCGAAATAATGAAATTCTAATCTTCAAAATGTTCGTTTTTTCCCTCATTTTTCCGTTTTTATATATAGAGGGGTAATGAAGTCCGAGCTCGAAAGAGCGGTCTCGGAATCCATTAAAGCTGGATCATGTGCACACATCTTTAAAGAGATCTGGTAGATGGAGAAAGAAATCATCTCTTTTATAGACTTCATCCTCTCGAACTGACGTCAGTGCAGGATATGGTGTGAGAATCATATCCGACTATTCTCACAAACCGACAAATGATAAGCGATGAATGACCTCCCGGTCACCAGTCACGAGTCACAAGTCACCAAAAACAAAAAGCATAGTATCTTCCAATCCACGGCATAACAGGACTTCCGTACCGCATCCGTGCTAGCGACAAGACCAAGAGCACTCCTTCACCTGCGGGTGGAGATCAGCAACGCGCTGTCGCCGATCTAGCGTGGGGGTTCATAGGATCCTTCTCGCCTTCCAGGGGGATACTATGCTTTTTTGCGTGTCTGCCTTCGGCAAAGGTTGCTCAGGTTACTTAGGTGGCTCAAGTTGCTCAGGTTCTCAGGTGGCTCAGGTTTCTCAGGTGGCTCAAGTGGCGCAGGTTTTTAAAGGTTCTGAGGGTTCTGAAGATTCTCAGGGTTCGTCGAATGTGCCTCTAGCCAAAACCGTCATTTCGACCGGTCGTATTTGTATGAAATGACATAGAAAGTATGAAGTACCATTGTATCAAATGAAAAAGCGTCTTTCTCTAGTGTCACTTGAGGAAAACGCTTTTTTCATTTGCTTTATTTTCTTTTATATCGGGATAACCCTTATCCACCGCTCCGCGGTCCCCCTTCTCCATAGGAGAAGGCATCGCATTTTCCAAATCTGTCACATTGGAAAAAAGACCGTAAGCAAGTAACTCGAACGTATCTCTATCCGTATTTGTCGTATCCGTCATTTCGACCGATGGGATTTGTGCTTTCTGACACTATCAGGTCATTCAAGACCATGTTGGACAAAAGTGGAGAAATCTTGTGACACTCTCGATCATCTCGTTGGTGTCACAAGATTTTTCCACTTCTGTCTAACATAGTCGCTTGAAGCTTTTTGTCATTTAGCACGAATCCCATCGGCCCCCATGACGGTAACGAATAGCGACACATTCGACGAACCTGAGAATCTTGAGTCACCTGAGCAACCTGTAACTTCTAACGATATAGCTTACCTTGTTAAACTAGCCGTTACCATATGATTCTTTAAGCCCTTACCGCTAGTGCCGCTGAGATTTCTCCACTCAGGGGCACATCTCATTTCACTGCACCTGTGTCATACAGCACAAATACGATCGGTCGAAATGACGGGTACGGCTAGCGGCACATTCGGGAAACCTTCAAAACCATCAGAACCCTTAGGACCTGCAGAACCCTTAGCCCTTGAGCAACCTGAGAACCTTATACCTATCATTCGAAATGACGGAAACGGCCAGCGGCACATGCGGTGAACCTGAGCCACCTGAGCAACCTGCAAAACCTATCATCCTATTTCCCAATCGCCTCTTGCTTACATAGGAAAAATAATATAATATATATATCGATACTGTATATTTCGATATAAGCCGAGTAAGGTGTGAAGGAGAAGTCAAAAGTATGAGAGCTCGTGGAATTTTATTTGCTGTGGCTGTGGTATTTTCCGTGTGGAATGTATTTAACCAGGGACTCAATGTGCAGAGTGGTGCCATTTGCTTGATGGTTCTGGTTTGTCTGGCTATGAATGTGTACAACTATCGCCAGAAGCAGGCCCAGCAGGAAGCGGCTGAGAGAGAAGTCCGTGCGAAAGAAGAAATTCGCCAGATGCGTGCAGAAGCCAGAAGAAAACAGAACCGGAAAGGCAGAAAGCATAAGAAATAGGAATGAGTGACTGGTGACTAACGATTAGGAAATAGAATTTGGGTTAGCCCTTCGGGCAGGTTATTATCGATGAAACCATGGATGGCAGTTGTTACACTGACCTGGGTTATAAAAGGGTATGGTTGTAACAAAACTGGACATGGAGACAAGTGTGTTATCGAGTACTGCCATTTCTGTAGCATCATGCACTATATGTTAAATTTTCGGTTCATTGTCTCACGTGATAAAACGAACGTGGGCGTGAACCGTTTTATTGTGATTGGTTAATAAAACGCTGATTTGTGAGGCCATTGGGGCGGCACTTTTCAACCTGAGAACCTTAAGAACCCTGAGCAACCTGATTAACCTGTCATTTATGTGAGGTATCTATGCCAATAGCATTACTATATCGATGGGCCATTTTTGTGCTCCTCATTGTAGGATTGATCCTTTTGATGAAACACAAAGTATTGACTCCTTTTGTGTTTTGGTCAAGAATTCAATATTACACGTTTTCTACGTTTACGTTGTTTGTGTTCTGGCTCGGGGCCACCCTTTTCCGGGTGGATATTCCGTTCCTATATACGGCGGATTGTCGCTATATCGTGGCCGCCAGTTTGGGAACCTTGTCTCTTATGTATCACTGGATTGTCCGGCCAGGGGCGATTAAGACCCACCGGCTCAATGATATCAGTTATGAGCATTTCTCTTTTTATAACTATATTTTCCACTATTTTATTCCTATTTTGATGACCGTGGATTATATTTTCTTTGTAGACAAGAGGGACATGCACTGGTACACCATGGTGACTTGGATGGTCTATCCAGCTCTGTATACGGTATTTGTCTATGTCCGGGCGTGGATTACCATCGTGACCCATGGAACGTCCCATCTCTATCCATACACTTTTATGGATCCTAGAGAGCATGATTTCTTTTTCATTACGAAACACGTGTTGAAGGTGGGATTCCAGTTCTTTATCATCGGAATTTTTGTCTATGCCCTGGGGATGGGACTCTATCATCTGGGGATTCCGCCGCTGGAATGGACCTATAATAGTTAGAAGTGATGGTAGCGGCGCATCAAAATTTGGAAGCACAATAAAATAGTAAGAAGGTTATTATTCTACTGATTTTTCTCTTCTAACATGTTACGAGTAAGGCTTAATACATGGTTATAAGGGTTATATAGGGTTATGCGCTTACCATAAGTTTCATAACCCTGTATAACCTTTATAACCTTGCGATAAGCGTCATGAAATTGTATGTGAAAAAATAGAAAGTAGTATAATAATAACCTTATACATATATATGTGACGCTACCATCATTTCTCACTGTCTTTTTATTCCGCATCATGGTATAATAATTTCATGTTTTTCTATATGTTTCTTTGAATGAGGGAGTTTACATTCATGGCAAAGGCAAATGCAGCACCGGCGAAGGTTTTCGTCGACCATTCTTATTTCTATAGACCCTATATCATCGTGGCGGTGATCGGTTTTATTCTCTGGGCAGCCTATGTGGGATGGACCGCTTATTGGGGCATCATGAAGAGCCGTGTGCCTGTCATTGATATTGGCATGCAGATTGCAATTCTCTGGTGGCTCTTGGATACGGTGATGACCAAGACTGTATATCGCCTGGAAGAAAATCAGCTGTACATGCTGAAACAGGGATTGGGCCATAAACAGGAACTGAAAATTGCCTATGATGACATTTTCGGGGTTCACCATTTCAAAAATCAGCTCATGAAGCCTGTAACCTATCGCTATACATTCCATGAATATGCGAAAATGGATAATCGTCCCATCTGGTCTCTTCTGTACGATATCGGAAGCACCCAGAAAGTGGGCCGCGTGCTGATGAAAGCATCGGAAGAATTTTGGAAAGAATTCGAAAAACGACTGCCTGGGCAGATTCGTATCCCTCAGGAAGAAGTGGTGGCTCTGACCTATAAATCGATGGAAAAGAAACTTCGCGAACAGGGCTATTTCAAGGACCATCCAGAAATGGACTTCGAAGAAGGCATCGAACAGCTTCGTCAGAAGGGCACTGAAATGGGCGGCCGTGAAGATGAATTGACCGGCGAAGATTTCCATGGCGAAGAAGTAGAAATGAAGAACGGTACCCGTACCGATACTATCGAAGCAGCGAAACGTCGTGGCGCTAAAACAGCTCATGGATCGGAAGAAAAGAAATAAAATCATGAAAAAAGCACTTTTCTGTGTAGGACAGGAGAGTGCTTTTATTTTTTGTGACTAGGGATTAGTAGCTAGGGATTAGGGGCTTTGCAAGTTAGGAGTGGTGGAAGGGGCGCACAATTCATAAAGCGCCCCAATACCCCTTTTTTATATAGTGGCTAATCATTGCATAGCGGAAAGAGGAACTGGTGAATATAGCGATAGAAGCGTTAGCGGTTACCCTCTTCCTCTGGAAGGGGGCAGGGGGGATAGCTCGCTGTAGCGGTTGCATTGTGATGAGATACATCACGTTGTCGGCGTTCTGCGAAGGCGGCTTGTGTAACAACTCTTCTTCGTCGGCCTATCCCCGGCTTGCAGGCGAGCCTGCCCCTTCCTGAAGAAGGGGCTTTTAGGAGTTCTATAGCGATGGCATGGTTAGAGAAGCAAGGAGCTGAAACGTGCATGTGAAGGTTCTGTAGCGATGGCGAGGCTAGAGAAACAAGGTGCTGAAATGTGTATGTAAAGGTTCTGTAGCGGTACTGTGGCTGGTTGAACATAGAGCTGTCGTGTGTATCAAAAGGTTCTGGCTCCGAGAAAATCGCTAGATTTTCAATGGAGCCAGAACCCTCAGAACCCTCAGAACCCTCAGAACCCTCAGAACCCTCAGAACCCTCAGAA
>CAKQBK010000043.1 GCA_934216155.1 uncultured Dialister sp. | reverse complement strand
TTATTCAAAGCGAGGAAAGGAAATCCGCGAATAGCGAGCTATTTAAGGATTTCCTTGACGATGCTTTGGATAAAAATCCATATAATTTCAAACTCTTTGATTAAATCAGCGTTTCCCTAGCGTGTTGCCCCTTGGAGAAGGGGCGGCGAAGCCGGGGATAGAGTGGCCCGAAGGGACACAATCAGCACTAGCGAATCATGGTTCATTGTTTCATAAACCAACAAAATGTTTTATACCGCTAGGAGCGTCTATCCCCCTTGTATTTCCCCTTCTCCAAGGGGGTACGCGATTTACCGCTTATTCAACAATTATTTTTTCGAAAAAATGATTTAATGACCAGCTACTAAGTCCTTTGCGGCGCTTTATAAGTTGTGCGCCGCCACCTTCACTCCTCATTCCTCACTCCTAACTCCTCACTATAACAGATGGCATTTTCAATAATGAAACATAAGATAGGAGCACAATGTTATGAGCCGGTTTCTTGGTATTGATACCAGCTGCTATACCACATCGGCAGCGGTATATGATTCATCCAAGGGACTTTTGGGAGAAGAAAGAATCGTTCTGACAGTGAAAGAGGGAAATCGGGGACTATCTCAGTCCAATATGGTTTTTCAGCATGTGAAAAATCTTCCTGTGCTTCTCGAAAGGCTTTCTCCTTTGCTGCAGGACCTGACAGGCATCGGTGTTTCAGCATTTCCACGGAGGCGGGCAGATTCGTATATGCCCGCTTTTCTTGTGGGGAAAGGCACCGCAGAAAGCCTCGCTTGTTCTCTCCATATTCCCTTGTATTTCTTCAGCCATCAGGAAAATCACGCCATGGCAGCTTTGAGAGACGCCCCTTCTTTGTGGGGCAAGCCTTTCTATATGATGCATATGTCCGGTGGCACCCAGGATGTACTTTCCTGTGAATGGCAGGAAGAGGGCATGGATATCAAAGAACTTTTGACATCCAAAGACATCACCGCTGGACAATTCATTGATCGAGTCGGCGTGGCTCTGGGACTTCCTTTCCCCTGTGGCAAATGGTTGGAACCTTTAGCAGAAAAAGGGGATGATTCCTATAAAATTCCTCGTTCTTCTGTGAAAGGGGCTTTCAGTTTCTCTGGACCAGAAACCAAAGTGCAGAGAGATATCCAAAGCGGAAACTATCGGAAAGAAGATATCGCTAGAGGTGTTCTCGTTCATATCGGTCGGGCCTTAGAAAAAGAACTCACCGCGTATCCATTTATAGAAGGCAGACCGTTCATCGCTGTCGGCGGCGTCATGGCCAATCGGTATCTCCGAAGCAAAGTGGAAGACATTTGTCATACCATGCACCTGGTTCCCTATTTCGCAGATCCTCGCTACAGTAGCGACAATGCCACCGGCAATGCTTTTGGAGCATATATGAGAATGGTAGATGATGACTAGTCACCAGTGAATTTTCCTCTTCTTGATAGTGATACACCAGCGGAATACAAAAAATATGAGAACATACAACGTAGCGGAATGCAGTCAATTTCTTGCGGCTGCCATACAGAAATCCTATATTTTCAAAAATATCACTGTCCGGGGTACTTTATCGGGCGTGCACACTCATTTTTCGGGTGTCACATTCTTTTCTTTATATGATGGGAGTCGCCGTATTTCCTGTTTCATTGGCCGGATGCACCATGCTTTCTTGACACGAAACTTAGAAAGCGGGCTGGAAGCTTCTTGCGTGGGTGATCTGCGATATGATAGCCGCATGGGCCGGCCGGTGCTCTATGTGAATCGAGTGCTGGCGGTGGGCCAAAGTGAATTACAGAAGAAGCAGGATACGCTCTATACGGAACTGGAACGGCAGGGGTATTTTGATAAGGCTTGTAAGAAGCCATTGCCCCTATTTCCTTTTCATATTGGCATCGTCACCTCTGGCAGCGGGGCTGTCATTCACGACATTATCCAAACAGGACGGATGAGAAATCCCTATATCCGGTATAGTTTGTACAACAGTGCGGTGCAGGGAGAAGGGGCCGCAGAGGATATGGCAGCGGTGGTAAGTTCTATTTCTAAGACCGAGGATACGCCGGATGTGCTAATCATTGCCCGTGGTGGTGGGGCCGAGGAGGATTTGGCGCCATTCAATGAAAGGGTGCTTTTGGAAGCGGTCCATGATTGTCCGATTCCGATTATTTCTGCGGTAGGTCATGAGACGGATACCACATTGATTGACCTGGTATCTGATGTGCGCGCTTCTACGCCGACCCAGGCAGCGGAATTGGCTATTCCACTGCAAAGAGAAATTCTAGGCGATATAGAGCGGCTTGTACAATCTATGACGGAACGGGTGAAGCAGGTTTTGCTGCAAAAGAAAGCGATGGTGACAGGTTCTTTGCCTTGGCTTTCTGCTTCCCTGGCAGGGCAACCGATGATAAAGAAGAAAAAAGAAATTCATACCCTGTGCTTGGGTATGAGAAATGAATTACAAAAGCAAATTTCTGACGGATATAAAGAAACCGGTCGTGCCATGTTGCAGTTGCTACAACAGGAAAAGAGGGTGTATCATGGATAAAACGAAAAGTACTTTTGAAGGACAGATGGAACAGCTTCGGCAAGCAGCAGCCAAAGTGAATGAAGAAGGTATTTCTTTGGAAGAAATGATGCAGTCCTATCGGGATGGTATTTCTGCGGCTAAACAATGTCTGTCGCTCCTTGGCGCTGCTGAGGAAGAAGCAAATCAGCTGTCAAAAGAGTTGGAAACCATGATGGAGGGAAAAGAGCCATGATACAAGAGTTATGGAAGGAAAAACAGCACATCATCAATGCTCGTTTGCAGGATTTGCTGCATGCTGATTGCAAGGAACATCAGTGCCTCTATGATGCCATGAATTACAGCTTGAATGCAGGGGGAAAACGGATTCGTCCGTTTTTGTTCCTGGCTGTGCTGGAAATCTTAGGAAAAGAAAGTGAAAAATTTTTAGATGTAGCTTGTGCCTTGGAATGTGTCCATACCTATTCCCTGATTCATGATGACTTACCTGCCATGGATAATGATGCCTATCGCCGGGGAAAGCCAACCAATCACATGGTGTATGGAGCCGGCATGGCCACTATGGCTGGCGACGGACTTTTGACCTATGCATTTGAACTATTGGTGGGTCAAAAGGAAATATCTCCGCTCCTTCGGTGCCAATTGATGGATATCCTTGCCAAAGCATCGGGCCCTTCCGGAATGGTAGGTGGGCAGGCCCATGATATCCACGCAGAAGGGACAGATTTGACCCTGGCAGAATTGCAGCTCATGGACCATTGTAAAACCGGTTGCCTTCTGTGTGCGCCTGTAGATATGGCGGTGGCTATGGCCGGGATAGAAGGAAAAGAAGCACAGACATGGCATGATTTTGGTAGCCACTTGGGATTGCTTTTCCAAATCACCGATGACCTTTTGGATGTAAATGGTCATTTGGATGAAATGGGAAAAATGCCGAACCAGGATACGGTGGATCATAAATCTACCTATGTGACGATTTTAGGGAAAGACAAGGCATTCTCTCTGGCAAAACAAGAAGCGGAAGCAGCCAAAGCATCGCTAAAGGAAACCGGGCGAGAAACAAAAGGGTTAGAAGAATTGGCGGATCTGCTTTTGGTGAGAACGAAGTGAGTTTGGTGACTGGTGACTCGTGACTAGTCACCAGTCACTAGTCACTAGTCACGAGTCACCAGTCACCAGTCACCAATTACATACATGAGGTATAACAAATTGTCCAATCAGAAAGTAAAGAAAGAACGGCTCGATGTGCTCCTGGTAGAGCAGGGCTTTTTTGACAGTCGGGAAAATGCCAAGCGGCATATTATGGCCGGCATCATTCTAGTGAATGATGTACCGGTGGATAAAGCGGGGACAAAGATTCCTGTGGATGCGAAACTTCGTATTAAAGGTCACGTGATGCCCTATGTGGGTCGCGGCGGATATAAATTGGAAAAAGCATTGAAGACCTTCCATATCGATATGAAAGGAAAGGTCATGGCGGATATTGGGGCGTCCACCGGTGGATTTACCGATTGCGCTTTGCAAAATGGGGCCGCGAAAGTTTTCGCCATTGATGTAGGAACCAACCAGCTGGATTGGAAACTTCGTTCCAACCCGCAGGTGGTGAATATGGAAAAGACCAATATCAAAGTGGTCACTGAAGAGACACTGGGGGAAAAAGTGGATTTTGTATCCACTGACGTTTCCTTTATTTCCGTATTAAAAATCATCCCAGCCGTGAAATCCATTCTGAAAGAAGATGGCTCCATGGCCATTTTGATTAAGCCCCAATTTGAGGCCGGAAAAGAAAAAGTTGGCAAAGGCGGTATCGTCAGAGAACCGGAAATTCACGAAGAAGTGGTAGCCGATACGCTGGCTGCTTTTGAAGAAGAAGGATTCCATTGCTGGGATCTCACCTTTTCGCCGATCAAAGGTGGCTCAGGAAATATAGAATTCCTGGCGTATCTGAAATGGCAACAACCTGAAACACCCATCACAGAAGAACGGATTCATCAAGTGGTGGAAGAGGCCCATGAGGTATTGAAGAAATAAGATGTATGGTGACTAGTAGACTGGGGACTGGGGATTTCCTGGTGCCTAGTCACGAGTCACGAGTCACCAGTCACCTTTATTTTAAGAGGTATTATTATGAAATTTGGTATTTTCCCCAATTTGGGTAAGAAAAATTTATTTCCTTATTTACCGCAGTTGCTACGTCTCCTGGAGGCAAAAGGAAATACCTATGTACTGCCCTCTGTCATGCAAGAAGGATTGGAAGCCCAAGGGCTTCATGGTCCTTTTGGATCTATCGACGAATTGGGACACACAGATTGCATTCTCTCCATTGGGGGAGATGGGTCTTTCCTTGGTGCAGCTCGTACCTTTGCGGACTATTCCATAAAAATGGTAGGTATCCATTTGGGAGATTTGGGGTTCTTAAATAGCATCACCCCGGAAGATACAGAAAAACGAATTGACCAAATTATGAGAGGGGAATATGTAGAAGAAGCACGTTTGTTTATTTCTTCTACCATTCATCACCAGAATGGAAAACAGAAAGCACTCACTACGGTACTGAATGATATCGTCATCGGTCATGCACAAATTGGTCAGCTGGCGAGAATCAATCTTTTCGTTAATGACCATTTCATTCAAGAATATGCGGCCGATGGGCTCATTATTTCTTCTCCCACTGGTTCTACCGGATACTCTCTCTCTTGCGGAGGCCCCGTGCTTGGGCCCACCGATGACCGCATGATTGTGGTGCCCATCTGTGCCCATAGTTTGCAACGGTTCCCTGTGGTGCTGAAAAGCAGTGATAGGGTCAAAATTACTGTACCAGAACGGGAAAATACCCTTAGTATTTCCCTCGATGGCAGTGAATCATGCTTATTTACCCATACAGATTCTCTTATGATCCAGGGGGCGGAGAAACCGATTCGTTTTATTCGGTTCCAAGACCAAAATTTCTTTGGCACCATTACGCAGAAACTGGTGCGGAAAATTTGCGAAAAGCAGTAAAAATAGCGGCGGTGCGTATGATTTGAAAACGCCGCTTTTTTTCATTTGGTGACTGGTGACTCGTGACTGGTGACTGGGGGATAATTTTTCCTAGGCACCAGTCACCAGTCCCTAGGCACCAAATGAAAAAACATTTGACAAGCGACATCTTTTTTGCTACAATAATCAAGTCATTGTACAAGGTGCCATGACGCAACCGCACGGAGACGGCTCCGTAAATGCTTTTGTAAGCTGCCATATTCGGCGAGTATAGTAAAGAGGAGGTGCACACATGTACGCAATTATCAAAACCGGTGGTAAACAGTACTGCGTTGAAGAAGGCAAAGTCATTACCATTGAAAAACTGGAAGCTCAGCAGGGCGAAGAAGTTACATTTGAAGAAGTTCTTCTCGTATCTGGTGATGCAGTAAAGATTGGCCAGCCAACCGTTGCAGGCGCAAAGGTTACAGCTAAGGTTCTTGAACAGGGTAAAGAAGCTAAGATTCGTATTTTCAAATACAAAGCTAAGTCCAACTACCGTCGTCGTCAGGGACATCGTCAGCCATTCACAAAAGTTCAGATCGAAAAGATCGAAGGCTAATGATTACCGTCACATTGCATAAGAATGTAAAAGGACTCTATACAGGTTTTTGTATTTCCGGACATGCCGATGGGTATGAAGGAGATGCAGAGTATGACCTGATCTGTGCTGCTGTATCAGCTATTTCGTTGACTATCGCGCAGGGATTACAGGATGTACTTCACTTGGCAGGGACTTTTGATTCGAAATCGGGCTTCTTAGACGTGGATATTTCTTCTCAAGAGAATGAAAAAAGCCAGGTCTTGATAGAAACTATGGTGCATGGTTTGAAGTCCATTCAGGAACAGTATCCTGATAAATTAAAATTTAACAAATAAAGGGGTGAATTTCATGTTACTGTTTGATCTTCAGTTATTCGCTCATAAAAAAGGTGTTTCCAGCACAAAGAACGGCCGTGACTCCAATGCGCAGCGTCTGGGAACCAAAATGCATGCAGGTCAGATTGCTAAACCAGGCAACATTATCGTTCGTCAGAGAGGTACTCACCTCCATCCAGGCCTGAACGTTAAGATCGGCAAAGACGATACACTCTTTGCAGTTGCTGAAGGCAGAATTGCTTTCGAACGTCTCGGCAGAGACAAGAGACAGGTTAGCGTATATCCTGTAAATGAATAATGAGTAAAAAAGAACTGTTACCTTCGGGTAGCAGTTTTTTTGTGGAGAATTTTGAGAGAGGTAAGTAGTGAATGCTCGATAATTCATACGCCCGATATTTACTGAATATATGCAGTGAAATATTGTCATGGAGGTGCATAGGAATACGGGCTATTGTGCAGATTTCTGTGCACTTACTGTTGTTGGTTGTTAGTTGTCGGTTGTTTGGCCCCAACAACAAACAACTAACAACCAGCAACAATTGCTAATCCGATTTTATTCTAGTTGAAATTGGAATTAACGAACAGATACTATTTACTAGTCACCAGTCACTAGTCTACCAGTCACACTATGCCACTAATGCATAATTAAATGACAAAAAGCATAAACTTTCTATTGACGACTCCCGCTTTTTACACTATCATTAATCTTAATAGATAAGCTATAAAAGGGAGAGTGTCTCTCTTTTTACGCACTATAAAAGGAGGAGTTACTATGATTCAAGTATTAGTCAATGGAGCTGCTGGCAGAATGGGAAGCGAAGTCGTTCGTTCTGTCATGGCAGAAGAAGGTTTGGAAATTTGTGGAGCCGTTGATCCTGGCGCTGCAGGAAAAGATTTGGGAGAAGTGGTAGGGAAGGCTGCCAACGGAATCGCCATCTGTGCCTCTTTGGAAGAAGCTTTTGCTAAAGGGAAACCGGACGTAGTAGTCGATTTCACTAGCCCGAAGGTCATTTATGCCAATGCGAAATTTGTGCTCGAACATGGCGTAAATATTGTCATCGGAACCACAGGCCTCACCGCAGAACAGCGTGAAGAACTTTCCGGTATCGCCGATGCCCATGGAGCCAATGGACTGGTAGCACCGAATTTCTCCTTGGGCGCTGTGCTTCTGATGAAAGTATCTGCAGAAATTTCTAAATATATGCCTAATGCTGAAATCATTGAACTCCATCATAACCATAAATACGATGCACCTTCTGGCACCGCTAAGCTGACCGCTGAAAAAATGGCAGCAGCTCGTACCCAGGAACCAGAAGCTGATGAAACCAAAGAAAGTCTGCCCGGCGTTCGCGGCGGCAAGTATGAAGGCATCACCATTCATTCTGTCCGTCTGCCTGGCTATGTAGCTCATCAGGAAGTCCTCTTTGGTGGTTATGGCGAAATCCTGACACTCCGTCACGATTCCCTGGATCGTAAATCCTTTATGCCTGGCGTCATGTTGGCATGCAAGAAAGCTATGACTGTCAAAGGCTTTGTATATGGACTTGAAAATTATTTGGATTAAGAGAGGTTGAGAACTATGAGTAAACTCCCACGCGTAGCTGTCCTTGGCGCCACCGGTGCAGTAGGGCAGGAATTTATCCGTCTTTTTGAAGAAAGAAATTTCAAATTTGCTTCCTTGAAGCTCCTGGCTTCCAAACGCAGTGCAGGCAAAAAACTCATGGTATGCGGTAAAGAATACACCGTAGAAGAAGCAAAACCGGAATCTTTTGAAAATATCGATGTAGCTCTTTTTGCAGGCGGTAGCATCAGCAAGACCCTGGCTCCTGAAGCAGCGAAAAGAGGCGCCGTTGTTATCGATAACTCTTCCACCTTCCGTATGGATCCAGAAGTACCGCTGGTTATTCCGGAAATCAATCCAGAAGATATTGCTAAGCACAAAGGCATCATTGCCAATCCGAACTGCTCTACCATTATCATGCTGATGGCACTGAAGCCGATTTATGACCTGTCCCGTATCAAACGGATTGTTGTCAGCACCTATCAGGCCGTTTCCGGTGCCGGTAAAGAAGGCATTGATGAACTGTATGATGAAGCAGCTGCTTTTGCCAAAGGGGAACACTACGAACCAAAGATTCTTCCATCTGCTAGCTTGCCGAAACACTATCAGATTGCTTACAACCTGATTCCGCAGATTGACGTCTTCCTGGACAACGATTACACCAAGGAAGAAATGAAGATGGTCAATGAAACCCATAAAATCATGCATGATGATGCCATTGGTATCACACCAACCGCTGTTCGTGTACCAGTCGCTAGAAGCCATGCAGAATCTATCTATGTGGAAACCGAAGAACCTCTCACCGTAGAACAGGTTAAGAAAGCCATCGAAGGATTTGAAGGGGCAGAACTGGTGGATGATGTAAAGAATATGATTTACCCAATGCCGCTGGATACTTCCGATAAAACGGACGTAGCCGTAGGCCGTATCAGAAAAGACCTAGTTAATCCGAACGGTATCAACCTCTGGGTATCCGGTGACCAGATTCGCAAAGGCGCAGCCCTCAATACCCTGCAGATTGCAGAATACATGATTGCTCATGATATGCTATAAGTGATGTATATCGCGAGTGCATTACTATCAATTTAAACCGATACGTCGGTGACTGGTAGACTGGTGACTCGTGACTGGAATCGTATTTCCTAGTCACAAGTCACCAGTCACGAGTCACCAAATTATTTATATAAAAGGAGACATACAAATGGCAACAGCACAATTTGGCCGCGTAATTACGGCTATGATTACTCCATTCACAGAAGATGGTGCCGTCGATTATGAAAGTGCAGTGGCTTTAGCAAAACACCTGGTAGCTCATGGCTCTGAAGGTATCCTTGTAGGCGGTACCACCGGCGAAGGCGCTACCATGACTGCGGACGAAAAATTGAAACTGTACAAACTCATCGTAGATGCAGTGGGCAAAAATGCACCAGGAAAGAAAGTACCGGTTATGGGAAATATCGGCACCATCAGCACTGCCGATACCATTGCTTTTGGTAACAAAGCCAAAGAAACCGGTATCGATTGCGCTCTGGTGATTGTTCCTTTCTATGTTAAACCAAACCAGGAAGGCATGTACCAGCATTTCACCACCGTAGCAAAAGGCGTAGACCTGCCATTGGTTCTCTACAACGTACCAGGCAGAACCGGTGTATCCATCCAGCCTGAAACCATTAAGAGAATTGTCGATGAATGCCCGAACGTAGTAGGTATTAAAGATGCTACCGGCAACTGGGACCAGGTTACCAAAGAAAAAGCGCTCCTTCCAGATAGCTTCATGATCTATAGCGGTGACGATGCATTCACCCTGCCAGTTCTTCTGGCTGGCGGCGTAGGCATTATTTCCGTATCCAGCCACGTTATCGGCGACGATATGCTCGCTATGGTAGACGCATTTGAAAAAGGCGACTTGGAAAAAGCCAGAGCCCTTCATCTGAAAACCTATCCGATCAACAAAGGCATGTTCTTCACCGCTAGCCCAACTCCAGTCAAGACCGCTGTCAACCTGGTAGGCCAGCCAGGAGGCCATTTCCGCCTGCCGATGGTAGAACCGTCCGATGCAGAAAAGGAAACCGTACGTAAAATGCTCGAAGCTTACGGCGGACTGCTTTGATTTCATATTATACTCTGCATATTGCTAGAGTATTATTATGCCTGAAAATAGATGTCATTGGTGACTGGTAGACTGGTGACTCGTGACGGGGTTACATTTACTGATCATCAGTCATTGGTCATCAAATTCTATTTCAATGTAAAAATAAAAACCTTCTGAAAGACTCATAGGATCTTCAGAAGGTTTTTTGTTGCCCTAAAAGGGCAATGTCATTAAGTTAAGCATTTGCATTGGTAGGTATGATTCCGCTAGTGAGCATAAGGTTCTGAAGGTTCTAAGGGTACAAAGGGTTCTCACGTTCCTCGAATGAGCCGATAGCCACTAACATTATTATCTCGTTTACAGCCCCTTAGAACCTTTTTCCAGAACAGAATCATCGCATATCTCGTTTAACTTAACAGCATTGCCTAAAAGGGGGAATGATTGTTGCTTTTTCTATCTACAAACAACTAATAACAAAGAATGCAAAGACAATTGCTCGATAGTGCATAAAAAAATCTTGCTACAAATGCATTAGCGAGCAGTCAGTGAATATATAATTTGTTGTATTGTAAAAGTATTGGTGGGGGTACCAAATCAATCAACACTTTATTTTTTATATCTGCTAGTTGAAAATCTTTCTCTCGTGCATGCTGATATGCTATAATAGAAAAGGATTTTTCCATTCCAAAAGTAAAGAATAAGGAAGTGTATCTATGAAAATTACGACTGAAGAAGCTCAGAAAATCGCTCTTCTTTCCCGTCTGGAATTTGCACCAGATGATTTAGAGAAGATGAGAGACTCCATGAACAGCATTTTGACGTACATGGAAGAACTGAACCAATACGATACGACAGATGTAGCGCCTACGGTACATGCGGTAGAGCAGTACAATGTCATGAGGGAAGATGTCCCTCATCAGTCTTTTACCAATGAAGAAGCACTGATGAATGCGCCGGAAAAAGAAGATGGCTATTTCAAAGTGCCGAAGATTATTTAAGGAGGCGGCAGAGTGAAATACACGATTCATGATCTCCATGAACAGCTGGTGAATAAGGAAATCTCCGCTGTCGAATTGACTAAGAAAATTATCGCTCATCGGGATTGTGTAGAAGGGGATATTCATGCATTCCTGTCTACTTCTGATGACAGTGCTTTGGCACAGGCTGCTAAAGTAGATGCGAAAATCGCAGCAGGAGAGGCGATTTCTGACCTGGCAGGTATTCCAGGGGCTATCAAAGATAATATGTGCATTAAAGGGGAAGTGTGCACCGCCGCTTCTAAGATGCTCGAACATTGGGTATCTCCTTATGATGCCACAGTCATTGAAATGCTGAAGGCACAGGATTTTGTTTCTTTGGGGAAGACAAACATGGATGAATTTGCCATGGGTTCTTCCACAGAACGTTCCGCTTTCGGTGCCACTCACAATCCGTGGGATACGGACTATGTACCAGGCGGTTCTTCCGGCGGTTCTGCAGCCGCTGTAGCTGCTACGGAAGCCATTTGGTCTTTGGGTTCTGATACGGGCGGATCCATTCGTCAGCCAGCTTCTTTCAATGGTATCGTAGGTTTGAAGCCAACTTATGGGCTGGTATCTCGTTATGGCCTTTTGGCATTTGCTTCTTCTCTGGACCAGATCGGATCTTTGACGAAGGATGTAACCGATGCGGCTATCGTACTCAATGCTATCGCTGGTCATGATTCTAGAGATTCTACTTCCATTCCACAGGAAAAGAAGGATTACAAGAAGGCACTGGTTCGTGATGTGAAGGGCATGCGTGTTGGCGTGCCGAAGGAATTCTTTGGCAAGGGCATCAAGGAAGAAACAAAGGCAGCCATTGATGCGGCTTTAGCTTTCTATGAAAAGGAAGGGGCTACCATCGTTCCTGTTTCTATTCCGCACATCACCAGTGGCGTTTCTGTATACTATATTATTGCACCAGCAGAAGCTAGCTCCAATTTGGCTCGTTATGATGGTGTTTCTTATGGTTTCCGTGCACCAGGCAAGGATATCATTGATATGTACATCAAGACTAGAAGCCAGGGCTTTGGTGAAGAAGTGAAGCGCCGTATCATGCTGGGCAACTATGTACTGTCCGCAGGTTACTATGATGCGTACTATCTGAAAGCATTGAAGGTTCGTACCTTGCTGAAACAGGAATTTGACGAAGCATTTAAGCAGTGCGATGTCATTGTAGGGCCGTCTGCATCTGGTACATCCTTTAAGTTTGGCGCGTTCTCTGATCCATTGGCACTGTACATGGAAGATATTTGCACTGTACCGGTTAACCTCATTGGTGCACCGTCTATTTCTATTCCGGTTGGTTTCACCAATGGTATGCCACTGGGCATGCAGATCATCGGTAAGCCTCTGGGTGAAGAAACCATTCTGCAGGCAGCCTATACATTTGAACAGGCTCATCCTGAATTTACAAAAACCGCACCAAAAGGAGAGATTAAGGAATGAAATATGAAGTAGTCATCGGTCTGGAGGTTCATACCGAACTGCAGACGAAAACCAAAATCTTCTGCAACTGCAAGACTTCTTTCGGTGCAGATCCAAATACCAATGTATGTCCTGTATGCTTGGGCCTTCCGGGGGTCCTGCCGGTACTGAATAAAAAGGTGCTGGAATATGCGGTTAGAGCAGGGCTGGCTCTCAATTGTGAAATTTCTCGGTTCAGCAAGTTTGACCGTAAAAACTATTATTATCCGGATCTTCCAAAGAATTTCCAGACTTCTCAGTTCGACCTGCCGATTTGCGAACATGGTTATTTGGATGTCGAAGTAGACGGCAAGGTGAAGCGTCTTCGCATTACCCGTGCTCATATGGAAGAAGATGCAGGGAAATTGGTTCACCATGGCACATCCATCACGGATTCTGATTATTCTCTGGTGGACTATAACCGTACAGGTACTCCGCTTCTGGAAATCGTTTCTGAACCGGATATGCGTTCTGCTAAAGAAGCAGTGGCATATATGGAAAAAATGCGTGCCATCCTGCAGTATGTGGGGATTTCTGACTGCCGTATGGAAGAAGGCAGCCTCCGCTGCGATGCCAACGTCTCTGTACGTCCGGTAGGACAGAAGGAACTGGGCACCAAGACAGAAATCAAGAACATCAACTCCTTCAAAGGCGTTGAAAGAGCCATTGAGTACGAAGCGATGCGTCAGGCAGAACTGCTGGAAGACGGCGGCAAGGTAGTACAGGAAACCAGAACTTGGGACGAAAAAGAAGGTATCACCAAGTCCATGCGTACTAAGGAAGAAGCCAATGATTATCGCTATTTCCCAGAACCAGACCTGGTACCATTCACTGTCAGCGATGAATATATTGAAAATATCAGAAAGTCTTTGCCGGAATTGCCAGATGCTAGAAAAGCAAGATATATCAAAGAATTTGGTTTGTCCGATGAAGATGCGGTATTCATGACCAATGATAAAAACACCGCTGATTACTTTGAAGCCGCTGTAGCCGCTGGAGCAGATCCGAAGGCAACAGTCAACTGGCTCATGGGTGAATTTGCTAGCCAGCTCTCCACCGACGGCATTGAAATCGCTAAGGCTCCGGTTTCTGCAGAAAACCTGGCAGGCCTTTTGCAGCTCATTTCCAAGGGCACCATTTCTGGCAAGATTGCTAAGAAAGTCTTTGCTACCATGTGGAAAGAAGGCGGCAAGGCAGAAGACATCGTCAAGGCCCAGGGATTGGTACAGATTTCTGATACCGGTGCGCTGCAGGAATTGGTGGATAAAGTCGTTTCTGAAAATCCAAAGGCTGTGGAAGATTTCAAGGCTGGTAAGAAGAAAGCCGTTGGTGCTTTGGTAGGTCAGATCATGAAAGCTACCAAGGGCAAGGCCAATCCGAAAGTCATCAATGAGCTTTTGAATAAGAAACTGGCTTCGTTGTAAAAGTAGGCAGCAGACAGTTCGCAGTAGGCCGTTTACTGTGAACTGTTTACTGTAAACCGCTAACTTATATGATAAACGAAAAGAACGAAACGGAAGAAACAACGGTCCATGAGGAACCTCGCCGCATGTCCGATGAGGATGTGCGAGAGTACCATGGGCTGACGCTGAATGAACAAGGCGAAGAAGAACGAAAAGAAGAACCCCATGAGGGAATCCACATTGAATTTGTGGATATCAAAACAATTCCCTGGTGGAAAAAGGCTCTCTACATCGCTGGCATTGTGGCCTTCCTGGCTTTGGTGCTGGCTGTGGCGTGGTTCTTCGTCGTCTGGGGCGCTCTGATTTTCCTCGCAGGCGCTGTGGTGTACCTGCTGAAGAAATATGTATTTTGAGTGGTGGATTGGCAGTAGCTATTTCCGCTGCGTCATAGATCACTAGAAAAAGGTGACTGGTGACTCGTGACTGGTGACTGGGATGTTCACATCTCTGGTCATTGGTTAGCGGGTTACTGGTTGCCTTTTTTGCTAGCAATGCTATGAAATTAAGTGAAATATAGGATCATTTCTTTTGCGTCAAGGTATCTCAGGTTGCTCAGGATTCTAAGGTTTCTCAGGTTCACCGAATGAGGTGGTAACGCTAGCGTTTATAAGCACATTCGAGAAACGTGAGAGACCTTAGCAACCTCCGAAACCTGAGTAACCTATAACCACTAACGGAGTCGTACGTACTACCCAAAATCCTTAACGTAACAGTATGGAAGTCATTAGAGGTAAAACTCAACGAAAAGTCTCATTTCATACCGTAAATCTAACAAGAAAATACAAGGAATAACACAAAGATTTCTCCACGTTGGTCGAAATGACGAAAAAAGTGTGTATCGCTAGAGGCAAAAAAAGAACGCATGTAATGAATTGATGCTTCCATAGTGCTACCAAGTCTTTCTTGAAAGAGTTCACTTTTTCTAGTCACCAGTCACGAGTCACCAGTCACTAGTCCCCAAATTTACCAAAGGAAATGAAGTCTATCATATGCTATAATCAAAGCCAGAAAAGGAGAGGGATGGTATGACGTTTACTCGAATTGATTTAGCTAACTGGAAGCGGAGAGAGCATTATGAATTCTTTCTCCATGAAGCACCTTGCAGTTACAGTATGACCGTGCAGCTGGATGTGACGCCTATATTTGAACGGGGCGAGCGGCTGCAGGTGGCTATGCTGTTTTATTTGTCTTATGTGGCCAATCACCATAAGGAATTTCGGATGCACATCGATGAAGAGGGCTGCCCGGGATACTTTGATTACTTGGTACCGCAGTACACCATATTTCATAAGGAGAATCATACTTTTTCTGGCATTTGAACAGGAATATGATAAGGATCAAACTCTGTATGGGCATAATCTGGGGGCCTTTGCCAAGCCCCATCGTCCGCCGAATATTTTGTATATTTCCACCATTCCCTGGGTGGCCTTTGACAGTTTGAATCTGAATTTCCAAAAGGCTTATGGAGAATTGCTTCCTATGCTGACCATGGGACAGTGCCATGAAAAAGACGGCCGCAAATGGCTTCCTTTTGCTGTCCAGGTCCATCACTCCGCTTGTGATGGATACCATGTAGGGCGGTTCTTGAAAGACTTACGAGAAGTGATTTTACATGGGGTGGTCGGTGACTAGTGACTGGGGCAGTAGGGTAAGGAATTTGAGGCAGTAGGTATGATTTCTTCTGTTTCAAAGGTTCTTAAGGCTCTAAGGGTACTAAAGGTTCTAATGGATTCTGAATGAGATAATAACGCTAGCGTTCATTGGCTCATTCGAGAACCCTGAGAACCCTCTGTACCTTTAGAACCTTATGCACCTTTGTCGAAGAAGAAATCATCCCTACTGCTTACTAATCCCTAGTTACCAGTCTACCAGTCACGAGACACCATCTTACCAAACAAAATGAGGTACAACATGACAACAATACAGATACTACAATTACTTATGGAAAAAGGGCTTTTGTCAGAGGACGATACGTACACCGTGGTTCGCGGGAGGGAATGTGGGTCTATTTCCATTCGTTTGCCCCATCCGTTGATTATTCGTGATATAAACGAGGCTGAGAAGGAAAGTCTGGCTACGCGGCTCTTGCGTGTGTATGAGCCAGAGACGCCGATTTTTTGTATTTCTTCTAATGGAAATATTCTTAGAATATCCATAGAAGAATTCAATAAGCAGCCATGGCAGGAGGGGACGCTGGTTTTCTTTGATGGGCGCAAGGCAACGCTCCAGGAGGTCACGCCTTTTAGTTTAGCGGCCATTGAAAGGACCGTGAAGCGGCTCTTGGCGCCTGGTGGGTGTCCTTGGGACAGGGCCCAGGATCATCTATCGCTTCGTACCTATTTCTTGCAGGAAGTGTACGAAGTCATCGATGCAATCGATAAAAATGACATGGTGAATCTGCAGGAAGAGCTAGGCGATGTGCTGCTGCAGATTGTGTTCCATGCGTCTTTGGCAGAGGAAGAGGGCTATTTCACCATGCAGGATGTGGTGGATGGAATCAGTGATAAAATGGTGCGCCGCCACCCCTTTGTTTTTGGAAATATGACCGTGGAAGAGACGAAAAGTATGCTCGGAGACTGGGAAAAGCGGAAAAGATTGGAAAAAAACCGAAAATATCTGCTTTCTGGGGTCTCTAGGGACTTGCCAAGCCTGCTGTTAGCGTGTATAATTCAGAAGAAAGTTAGTTCCAATGGAAGGGAAAATGTCCTCTTTACGGAGGATATCCATAAGGAAATTCGAGATTTGGTATCTCGGATTTTGTCTGAGGGAACGGCTCAGGAAAAAGAATCTCGCATCGGTGATTTCCTTCTTGCTATAGACCGTGTGATTAGTCAAGAAGGATGGGAGCCAGAATTGGCTCTGCACAAGGCTTGTGTCCGGTATATGGACATGTGGCACCAATTTGAACTCAATTTGGAAAGCCAAGGAAAAAGTCTGCTGGATTTGACTCCTGACGAGACCTTGACATACTGGCAGACGTTTAGTAAAACTTACTAAGCGGCGTATCCATAGGAGCTGGGAAACTATTGTATCCGATGGTTTCCAAAAGCGGCATGACCGCTACATTATTAAAGGAGGATGTTTAGTTATGAACAAAACAGAACTCATCACAGCAGTTGCTCAGGAAGCAGAAATGACAAAGAAAGACGCTGAAAAGGCTGTCAAAGCTGTTATCGACGTCGTATCTCAGGCTCTGGTTAAGGGCGAAAAAGTACAGCTCATTGGCTTTGGTACTTTTGAAGTTCGTGAACGTAAAGCTCGCGTTGGTCACAACCCATCTACCCAGGTTGAAATTAAGATCCCGGCTTCCAAGACCCCGGCTTTCCGCGTATCTAAACAGCTGAAAGAAAAAGTCAACGTAAAAAAAGCAAAAGCTAAAAAAGCAAAAGCAAAGAAATAAGAAATACCTAAAAAGAGCCTTGACGGAATGTAAATCATTTCGCCAAGGCTCTTTTTTTAGTGCGTAATGCGAAGTGCGTAGTGCGTAATGGTGGAAGGGGCGCACAATTCATATAGCGCCCCAATACCCCTTATTTTAAAAATATAAAATTTGCGGCGCTATATAATTTGTTGCGCCGCAACCTTCATTACGCATTACGCACTTCGCATTACGCACTGTTCTTGCTTATGTTTATCCTACAATATATGGTACCGCATCGATGTCTTTGACTGGCATGAGGTGGGCGCCTGCGGCGTGGATGTCGCGGAGGGCTTGTACCAGTTCTTTGGAAATAGCCAGGCCGGTTTCGCGGCCGCCGGTTTCCATCTGTTCCAGTACTTTCTTCGGAATGGTGATGCCCGGTACTTTATCGTTCAGGTAGTTAGCCATTTTGAAGCTCTTGAGAGGAACAATACCGAAGAGAATCGGCAGGTCCAGGTCTTTAGCAGCAGCGAGGAAGTCTTCTGCCTGTTTAATATCGTAAATTGGCTGGGTCTGGATGAACTGGGCACCGGCTTTTTTCTTGCCTTCCAAACGACGAATTTCTGCATCCAGGTCATCGGTCCCTGGATTTCCGGTGGTGCCAATGTAGAAATTGGTCGGAACGGTCAGTTCGTGGCCTTCCATATCATGGCCTTCGTTCAAGGTGCGGGCAATTTCAATGAGGCCGGTGGAGTCCACTTCAAAGACGCCTTTGGCATTCGGATGGTCGCCAATGGTTGGCGGATCCCCGGTGAGGGTCAGAATGTTGTGCACCCCAAGGGCTGCGGCACCAAGAAGTTCTGCCTGGAGGCCAATGATATTTCTATCACGGCAGGTCAGGTGGAAAATGGATTCTACGTTGTATTTCTGCTGGATAATGCAGGACAGAGCGATAGGGCTCATGCGAAGCTTGGCCATAGGGCAGTCCGCAATATTGACCGCATCCACATAGGGAGCTACCTTCAGGACCTGTTCTTCCGTAGAAGCAGAAGAAGCACTCTTTGGCGGATCCAATTCTGTGGTAATGGTGAAAATATGCTGTTCATTCTTTTCTTTTAATGTGGACATATGGTACCTCGATTCTTTGTATAATTTTGGTGACTGGTGACTGGTGATTAGTGACTAGTGATTAGTGATTAGGGGGACTTAGTAGCTGTTGAACAGAATGTTTCATACCGCTAGGAGCGTCTATCCCCCTTTGATTCCCCCTTCTCCAAGGGGGGACGCAGTTTACCGCTTATCCCACATTCTTTTTTGGGGGGGTGGTATAAACCCAACGACCAACGACCAACGACCAACGACCAATAACTAACAACTAGTAACTAGTAACCAACAACCAATTATTTTCCCATCAGTCTATCTGCTTCGGAAATAGCGGCTATGCCGTCTTTGCAGTAGGAGTCGGCGCCGATGCTGTCTGCGTAGTCTTTTGTGACTACGGCGCCACCGACCATGATGGAAATATGGGGATATTTCTCTTTCACCAGTTGTACTGTTTTTTCCAGTTCCGGCAGGGTAGTGGTCATGAGGGAGCAGAGGCCGATCAGGTCTGCTTCGTGGGTTTCAATGGCGGAAAGGAAGGTTTCTGGGGAAACGTCTTTTCCCAGGTCAACTACATGGTATCCGCTATTTTCCAAAAGGGCGGAAACGATGTTTTTGCCCAAATCATGGATATCGCCGGCTACGGTGCCAAGGACCAGGGTGCCTTTGGCCTGGGCGGCACTGGCGGGAAGCATTTCCTTGATGACCGCAAAGGCGGCTTGCATGGCTTCGGCAGACATCATGACCTGTGGGAGGAAGACCGTGCCATTGCCATAGCCGACACCGATTTCTGTCATGGCTGCGGTCAGGCCTTCTTTGATGATCGTTTCGGAAGGAATGGTAGCTTCAATGGCGGTTTTGGTAGCTGCAGCGGCTTCGTCTTTTTCGCCCTGTTTTACCGCTTCTTTGATTTGTTCCACCGGGGACAAATTGGATTTCACTTCTACAGGAGCGGCAGCAGATGGGGTATCTGTAGCGGCAGCTTTGATAAATTCGTTAGCCCCTTTATCAAAGCCTAAGAGCAGTTTGGCATTGACGAAGGCATCTTTTACGCCCTGGTCCAGTGGATTCACAATGGGGGCATTCATGCCACAAGCCAGTGCCATGGTAAGGAATGCTGCATTGATTCTAGGACGAGCCGGTAGGCCAAAGGAAACATTACTGGTACCCATCACGCAAGGGAAGCCAAATTCTTCTTTATAGAGGCGAATGGTGCGGAGCGTCTCTTTGGCTCCATTGTCGCCAGAACCTACGGTCAGAACCAGCGGGTCCAGGAGGAGGTCTTCTTTGCGAAGGCCTGCTTCCAAAGCTTTCTTTTCTAAGTAGCGAATGATACGGACTCGCTCTTCCGCGGTCTGAGGCAGATTTCCTTTTTCAATAGGAAGGCAAAGAAGGGCAGCGCCATATTTCTTTGCCAGTTTCAAAATGGCATCCAACCGTTCTTCGTTTTCTGCATTGGCAGAATTGATGAGCGGACGACCGGGGTAAATCTTCAGTGCTTTTTCCAATACGTCTGGGTCGGTGCTATCGATGGAGAACGGAACTGGGCATAGCATAGAGAGCTGGGAAATTGCGGTTTCCATCAGGGCTTTCTGGTCGGCACCAGGAACGCCCATATTCACGTCCAGTACGTCCGCACCGGCAGCCACTTCTTGAAGGGCTTCTTTTTTCACAGATACGAAGCTACCGTTTTTCAAATCTTCTCTCATTTTCTTGCGGCCCGTCGGATTGATTCGTTCACCAATTTTGACTGGTGCATAGTCATCACCGATGAAAACGGTCTGGGTACGGCTGGTGAGGGCGGTGAACGGTTTTACCAGTGCTTTAGCTGGCACATCTGCGCCGTCCAAGGCTTCTACCAGGGCATGGATATGATTCGGTGTGGTGCCGCAGCAACCACCCAGGTAGGAAACGCCGGCTTTGGCAAATTCGGGAGCAATGGTGCCAAAATCTTTTGGAGTCAGTGGGAAATGGGTTTCTCCATGTTCCAGTACGGGCATGCCAGCGTTTGGCTGAATGATGATGGGCTTATTGGTATAGGGTACCATCTGTTTAGCGGCTTCCAAGAGCTTGTCTGGGCCCACAGAGCAGTTGGCTCCGATGATATCAGCTCCCATGGCATCCAGCAGAATGACAGCCCCTTTCGGGTCGGTGCCTGTGATGGTGCGTCCGTCTTCTGCATAGGTCATTTGACAAATGACGGGAAGATGGCAGGCACTTTTGGCTGCCAGGAGGGCCGCTTTCATTTCCTGAATATCAATGATGGTTTCAATGATGAGGCAATCGGCGCCGGCATCGGCCAGGGCTTTGGCTAGGCGATAATAATTTTCACAAGCCTGGTCAAAGGACAAATCTCCCAAGGGGCTGATGAATTTTCCTGTAGGGCCCATGTCGCCGGCTACTTTGACCCGGTTGCCGCAAGCGGTGCGTACATTTCGTACTGCCGCCTGGGCGATGGCTTCTACTTTGTCTTCCAAATCATAATCTTTCAGTTTCAGTGGGGAAGAACCGAAGGTATTGGTGGTGATGTAGTTACTGCCTGCATCGGCGTATTCCTTGTGAATCCGCTGCACAATGTCTGCGTGAGTGATGTTGTAATAATCAGGACAATCACCGGTGGTGAGGCCGTAACGCTGCAGCATGGTTCCCATTCCGCCGTCAAAAAATATCATAGTCAATCTCCTTTGCTATTTTATTATTGTTATGAAATATATTATACCTATTATAGGGAAATGTGAGAAGGGGGGATTTGGTGGACTCGTGACTAGTGACTGGTGACTGTGGCTAGTGACTAAAGGTTAGGGGTTAGTAGTTGGGCCCTGGGGATTTGGAAATCCTGTTTTCTTAGTGGTAACATCTCATTCAAGGGACAAAAGATTCCCTACGATTTGATTCTTTAAGCCCTTATCGCTGGTGCAGATTAGATTTCTCCACTCAGGGGCGCATCTCATTTCAACACTTTTATGTCATCAAGCACGAATATAACCGGTCGAAATGACGGAATAGATAGGAGTTACATTTTATATGAAATATTTTTTCCCCCAGTCACCAGTCTACCAGTCACGAGTCACGAATTTCTAAAAGGACAAGTGACGAGGCCGCAGGCCCGGCATTTCACTGGCGCTGGCTTTTGGCTACAGGTGGATAGGCCGATGATGGCTGTCACCGATTTCCGGGGAAACAGCATGGAATGGTCTGTCACAGAGAGTCCAATTTTTTCTGTTTCGATGAGACGGCAGAAATTGTTTTGCTGCGTCACTGGCCAGTCTCCATAGCCGGGGGAGAAACGCCAGGTGGTTTTCTGCCCATTTTTTGCTGCTTCTTTTTGTATGAGACTATCTACTTGGTCTGCTAACTGTTCTGTGGCTGCCGTGGCGGCGGCGTCCAATAGGAGACCTTGTACGTAACGTCCTTCCTTGAAATGGGACGATGAGGTTTTTTCTATGTCATCTCCTACGGTAACGGCCAAAACGGCAACCATGTAGGAAGAAGACAAATGCCTTCTGATGGCGCGGCCTTCCAATGTAAGAGAACCACTGGGGCCTTGTATAATGCCCTGCTCTGGATTGTAGGGGAGAATTTGCCAGATGCCTTTTGGTTCTGCTAACACTAGGGCTTCCTGTTTCGCTTCATCAATGGCTTTTTGAGGGAAATCCTTCGCTCGCGGAGACAGTCCCGCATAGCGCATCATTTCCTTTTGATCGATTTGAAATAAAGTACCGTTGTAAAAAGGCACGGGAACACCTCCTTTTGCAATTAGAAATGAGGAATTAGGAATGAGGAATGGTGGAAAGGGCGCACAATTTATAAAGCGCCCTCTTTATAATTAAGGTGATAATTCTGCTGATTTCTTAGAACGATATGGCAAGCATCAAAGGTAGAAGGAATGAAAAAGTTATTGGAGTAGCGTTTTCCCATAACCTTTTATAACCATTCTAACCCTGTCACGTATTGGTGCTTTTCCATGTTAGAAAATAGTAAGCAGCAGGATAATAACCTTTACACCAACCGTTTATTAGGAAATATGATTTTAATCATAAAACAAAAAATCTTCCATCCCCAAAGGGACGAAAGATTCGTGGTACCACCCAATTTTATTTATACATTGCTGCATAAACCTTTATTTATACGCCGGCATAGCCTTGATACATCAGCGCTATATCGGGCGCGCCCGGGATGCTTCATGATTCAGCCTTCCTGGCTCAAGGTCCATCTTCAGCAAATGCATCCATACTCCTTTTCACCAACTGGAGTTCTCTGTGTTGGCTTTCTTTGCTTACTCTTCCTCTCATTGCCAATTTGTAATTGTATGTAACTATAGCACATGAAATCAGGGGTGTCAAATGGTGGTTGGTGGTTGGTGACTAGTGACTGGAAAAGAAAAGCAAGCCCCCATCTGAGATGGGGGAACCGGTGGAGCCGTAGCGTTACCTAGAG
>CAKQBK010000042.1 GCA_934216155.1 uncultured Dialister sp. | reverse complement strand
TGCAATTTTAATATATGGAGGGGAAATGTTGTTGGTTGATGGTTTACCCACCAAGTCCGTTTGGGGCAACTTGCCTTGGTGAAAGAGGCAATGGTTTAGGGTTTAAGGTTTAGGGGATGCCATTTAAACCTTAAACCAATAAGGATTTGCATTTGTGCAAATTGTATCTAAAGGGCCCGGAACGTAAACCCAAAACCAACAACCAACAACAAACAACAAAAACCAAAATAATCAAATTCTAATCTTCCAAATGTTCGTTTTTTTAGGAAAATTTCCGTTTTTATAGATAGAGGGGGAAATATAATGAGGAATTAGGAATGAGGAATGATGGTGGCGGCGCATAAAATTTGGAAGCGCCGCAAAGTATATATTTTATATAAAAAGGGGTATTGGGGCACTATATGAATTGTGTGCCCCATCCACCACTCCTCACTCCTCATTCCTAACTCCTCACTGAATAAAGTTTTCCATTTCCATGATACTCATTAGCTATCATCGCTAGTGGGTGTCCTGGAGGTGAAAAGCCTCCTGGAATTGATGGCTTTCCGGAGCTGAAACAGCGGCTATGAAATTTTCAAACTCGAGTACGAAAAGATCATGGTCTTTGGAGTAAGCGTTAACAAGTCATAGGTTCCGGCAGATGCGAAGTACAAGTGTCTGCACTATGGGTAGGCAGTCAGCAGTTTGCTGTTGGCCGTGGGATTCTATGGAATTTTCAATCAAACATGGAGTTATGACGACTAGATACGTGCACACTAGTAGCCATGATGACATGTGAGATTGCGGATTTTATAGAGAAAACTGCCAACTGTTAACTGTAAACTGCCTACTAGTAAAAGCCAACTGCATAATGCAAACTGTCAACATCAAAATGCCTTGCGGAAAAGTAGGTGTCTGATCCATTAGCTAGTGACTGCCTTGCTGACGAGAACCGTACGCCACTATATGGCTGGTATATCAATCGCTGTCGTCTCATATTGCCTAAATCGCTAGAGGTTCAGGTTACTCAAGTGGCTCAAGTGACTCAGGTTACAACCATCCTGAGAAACCTAAGCAACCTAAGAAACCTGAGAAACTTCATACCAAGTGATACAGGCGGAAGACGTAGGAATGACGCCAGTCGATATCAGAAGCTGCGTGGTGCCGCATTCACCTTGGCCTCATCTTAAGCATGACACGTAAGTACCGCTTTTCCGGCGCAACAGGGAATGAATGTTAGCTGTTTGCGGTTAGCAGTAGGTAGTATGGTGATTAGTATTTACAAAGGGTATTATTCTACTGATTTCGAAGGAAGTCTTACAGTAAGATACCACCATCATACAGGTTAAAAAGGGGATACAGGGTTATGTGAAGCCGGCGGAGTCACATAACCTTATATAACCTATATAACCTTGATGCTAGCGGTAGTATACCTATAGTTTCTGACCGATTCAGCAGAATAATAACCTTTTTCCAAATCCCATTACCATGGTAATGATTTATGTTTTCTTGTGCGAATCAACCTCTCTCTTTTCCATGGGAAGGAGAATTGCCCGAAAGGGAATTGGATAAGAAATAAAAAGCACATCTTCTTTTACAAGAGGGTGTGCTTTTTGTGCCATTAAGGGGAAGTTAGAAGTTAGCAGTTGGCGGTCGGCAGTTAGCAGTCACGAGTCACCAATCACTAGTTTACTAGTCATTCAAAATCCTGTTTCTATATCCCACAGGTCGGAGAAGGGGATATTTCCTTTATCGCTGCGGAGGATATGGAAAATGGAGTCCACTTCTTTGACGCAGCAGATGGTGGTGCGGTAGCCTTTTTCGGTATAGTAGGTGGCGATGATGGTTTCGCCTTTGTAGAGGGAGTGAAGTTTGTGATTGAGGATGGCGGCGTGGTCTTCGGTGATTTCTCTTTTGGTGGGCCTGGGGTGTTCGGCTTGGTTGACTAGGTTTTCGTAGCCTCGAAGGCCGTTGAAGGGCATGAATTGTATGGCTCGTTTGGTGTTAGGCATGGTGTCCTCCTATGAGTGTATTTCGTAATCGTTGGGTGGCTCGTGGCATGTAATTGATTCCTCGAAGTATGGCGTTTTTGCCATGCTTCTTTTTTATTGCGATCATGACTTTTTCGATATTTTTATCTCGCGTGTTCAGCATGGGATTTTCGAATAAATTGTTTTGGAACATATACGGCGTTGAAGGTTCCAGGTCTTGCAAGCTGAGGCTGAGCTGGCGAATTGGCAAGTGGGGGATGGCTTTTTCTTGGAAAAGGGCGGCAAAGGCTTTTTGAATTTCTCGGGGGCTATCGGTGGCTTGTTCTAGCCGCCGGCTGCCGTGGGTGGAGGGATGGTGGTATCCACTGTATCCGATGGTTAAGGAAATACCGCGGGTGAGAATTTCTTTTTCAAGCAGTTCCTGGATGAGGGTTTCGGCCATTTCATAGATGAGAATAGGGGCATCGGTGGTGGTGTAATCTTCGAATAGTACTTGGCTGGTGGAAATGGATTGGTTTTCTGGGCGATAGTTTCGGATGTCTTCGATGGTGCAAGGTTCGCGGCCCCAGGCGTGGTCGATAAGATATTCCGCATTTTTTCCAAAGGTTTTGTACAGTGTGGTCTCTGGCAACCGGGTGATGCCGTAGAGGTCATAGACGCCCAGTTTTTCCAATCGGCGGGCGGTGGCGGAGGCGATTTGCCAGAAGTCGGTGATGGGCCGATGGTGCCACATGGTTTGTCGGAACGACATTTCATCTAAACTTCCGATGTGGGTGGGCACGTGTTTGGCTACGATGTCCATGGCGATTTTAGCTAGAAATAAGTTGGGGCCGATACCGGCGGTGGCACAGATGCCTGTTTCTTGAAAGACTTGGTTCATCAGAAATTGGGCCATGTCGTGTCCGGATTTTTGATAGAGCGAATGATAGGGGGTGATGTCCAGGAAACATTCGTCGATGGAGTAAGGAAATAGGTCTTCTGGGGCGATGTATTTCAAATAGATTTGGTAAATGGCAGCGGATTGTTCCATGTAGAGTTTCATCCGGGGCATGGCGGTAATATAGGGGACGTGTTTTGGGATTTCGTAGAGGCGGCAGCGATTTCGTATGCCTAGGGCTTTCATGGCAGGGCTGATGGCCAGGCATAACGCGCCGGGGCCTCTGGTGGGATCGGCTACCACCAAGTTGGTGGTAAATGGATCCAGGCCTCTTTGTACACATTCCACAGAGGCGTAGTAGCTTTTCAGGTCGATACAGATGTAGGTTCGTTTCATGGTGGGTTTCTCATGGGGACTAAAGGTTTCTCAGGTTACTCAGGATTCTTAAGTTTCTCAGGTTCCCCGAATGCGATGATACGGTCAGTGTTTACTAGCACATTCGAGAAACGTGAGAGACCTTAGCAACTTGAGAAACCTGAGTAACTTTTTATTTCAGAAGGAGTCATCTCTTGTTTCACTTATTGTAAAGGCAACAACTTATGTATAGTATAATGGTTATGTTCTTGTATCGGAAGCGAACGCTGGGTTAATATTTTCAAATGTTTCACTAATTTTCTAATGAATGGCTGTTGCTTTAGATTTTGAGAGTCTAGAAATGGGATGAGCGTGTGTTGTTAGTTGTTTGGTCCTAACAACTAACAACCAGCAACAATCGCCAATTCGATTTCTTGCTATTGAAAAACGAATTAATGAGCAGTTATTACTCAAACTTCCCACCTTAAAGCATCGTAAATTAATTGATGGAACCTAAGAAAACATGGTCATTTGATGTAATTCTTAACGGAAAGTCTCATTTCACACCGCAAATGTTACAAAGAGACAAGCGGAATAACACAAAGATTTCTCCACGTTGGTCGAAATGACGATAGCGTCAGGCAACGCCAGAGATAAAAAAGAACGCTAGAAATACATACAAGGCTAATAGACAAGCACCGTTACCTGTATGTTATAGTACCCGATATTAGATAATATCAGTGTAAAATGATATTTTTAGGGGGAGTTTGAATTACTATTTATTTCTTGTATCTGTTTTGCTATCCATGCTATGATGACAGTAATATATACAGGAGGTGCGATATGGCACGTAGAGCGAAGGTGGAAGAGGCGGATTTGTTCTCTTTTGCTGCCAAAGAGGAACCCAAGAAGGTGACTAAGAAAGCGGTCACAAGGAAGAAAGCTGATCAGGCCAAAAAGAAGGTGGCTTCAAAGAAATCAAAGTTGGTCGAAGAGGTGCCGAAGAAGACCGCGGCGGAACTTTGGGATGTGAAGTGGAAGGAGTTTGCTATCACCCATCCGACTCAGGAAATCAAGGACCAAATGAAAGACGAGATGGTGAAGGAAGGATTCACCAAGAGAGAAGCCAATCGGGTATTTAAGGGCCTTTTCTTTAAAGAGAAGGTGTGCAATACCCAGCAGCAGGCCCGGGAGTATCTGGAGGAAATACCGACGTCTTATGCAGTGAAGTACAAAATCGGTATCCCACCATCGCCGCAGATGGTGTCTCTGGCGCGGCGCCTTCAGGAGAAGAAAGAAAAACTGGTCTCTTATCAGAAGGCACAGAATGAGAAGAAATTCAGCGGAGATTTTATTTCCTGCATGCATTGTAAGTCCAAGGTGAATGCAGCCTATGTGAAGCCGCCGCTATGTCCGGTGTGCGGCATGGATATGCGGTCTGATCATGTGGTGGAGACTCTAGGGTCTTTGGAAAAGGCTGTGGCCGATTTGTCGAAGCGCTATGAAGATACGGCAAGGAAATACAATAGCAAATTCACCGGCGGAGAACAGTGGATTATTCGGCTGGTAAACCCGTTTAAGGGCAGTGAGGAGTGAGGAATTAGGAGTGAGGAGTGGTGGTAGCCTGGCACAATTCATATAGCCAGGCATTTTCTATAAAATGAAGAGCGCTATATGAATTGTGCGCTCTACCACAATTTCTCACTACGCACTTCTAACTTCTCACTGCTTTTTATTGTATTTTTATTCCTTTTGCTTTATAATAATGACAGTCAATTACATAACCATATGAGGACGACGGAGTCTACAGCAAAGTAGTTTTGTTGTAGGCTTTTTGTTTGGAAAGGTTATACAGGTTGCTCAGGTTACTCAAGTTGCTCAGGTTTTTGATGATAAGAATACGCTAGTGTATATTAGTGATTTTTAGAACCTTGAGAATCTTGAGCAACCTGAGCGACTTGAGTAACCTGTGTAAAGGGAGGAAAATAGAATGTATAGTGTAGCAGCACCTCATGCGAAGGGTAAAAGTGCGGAAGATAATATTTTTGCAGCCAACAATCGTGCCATTGCGCTGGCGGAAAAGATTGGTGTGGAAAATGTAGTAAATGCCACTGTCGGTTCGATTCTGGACGAAGATGGCAGTCTGGTGGTTCTGGACGTGGTGAAGGATGCACTGAACCAGTTGTCGCCGAAGGAGTTTTGTGCCTATGCGCCGATTCAGGGCTATCGTGCGTTCTTGGATGACTGCATTGATCAGTGTTTCGGAGAATCTCGTCCGGAAGGATACATCGATGCATGCTCTACCCCTGGCGGTACCGGTGTGCTTCATCATGTGGTACACAATTATTCGGAAGTGGGCGATGAAGTGCTGATCACCGATTGGCATTGGGGCGCTTATGACAGCTTGATTGATGATAACAACCGGAAGGTACGGACTTTTTCTTTCTTGACCGAAGAAGGCCATTTCAATAAGGATGCTTTTGCGGAAGCCGTTACCGATGTGCTCTCCAAACAGGATCAGGTGGTCATTATCCTCAACGGCATTGCCAACAATCCGACCGGGTATTGCATGTCTGTAGCAGAATGGCAGTCTGCCGTGAACGTATTGAAGGAAGCCGTCAAGGATGGAGACAAGAAGGCCATTCTGATTCCTGATGTGGCGTATCTGGATTACAGCGGCGAAAAACAGGAATGTCGCAAGTTCTTCAAAGTGTTCGGCGGTCTTCCGAAGAATATTCTGGTGGTTTGCGCATACACATTGTCCAAAGGATTCACCATGTATGGACAGCGTATGGGGGCTATGATTGGTATTTCTTCTGATAAAGATGTCATCAAGGAATTCGTGGACATCAACCAGTACACCAGCCGTGCTACCTGGTCCAACTGCAACAGCGCCGCACAGAATGCCATGATTCATATTTGCCAGGACCCGAAGAAGATGGAAGAACTGGATGCAGAACGGGCGAAATATTTCCAGCTCATCCAGGATCGAGCAGCTATCTTCATGAAAGAAGCCAAAGAAGAAGGGGTGAAATTCGTGCCTTATATTTCTGGTTTCTTCATCACCATCCCGGTAACCCACTCTCAGGAAGTGTGCGATTACCTGGAAAAGGAAAATGTATTCATGGTGCCCCTGAAGAAAGGCATCCGTCTGGCTGTATGCTCCGTGTCTAAGAAGAAAATGGTAGGCCTGGCGCATAAATTGGCTGTGGCAATTAAAGAAGCTGGAGCAGAACAGTAGAAGCAGTGATCGATTAGACTTCATAGAATCATATTTCACATGAAACATGGGCGTATAGGTTATTATTCTGCCTTGGCCTTTTTGCTCACATAGAGATACTGTCCTTTGTGACAAGGTTAAACAGGTTATAAAAGGTTATGGCACTAGCGAAAATCTCATAACCTTTCATAACCTTATGTAACCTTTTGACAAGCGGTATCATCTATAGTGTAACCAGAAGAGCCTGGCTAATAATACCCTTTTCAAAATGTTTCACGTGAAATATGACTCTATGGATTTAACCACCTGATTATAAAAATGAGGAAAATAACATGGAAAATTTATTTGCCGCACTGAATGCAGTGCTGAGCTTTGTCACGCCGGTGTCGGATTTCTTTTGGGATTTCCCGAAGATGTTTGACTTCTGGAAGGCCATACCGATTCTGGGGTCCTTCTCTTTGGCCATTATCGTCCTGGTAGGTTCTGGGATTTATTTCACTTTCCGTTTGAGCTTCATCCAGGTGCGGAAATTCAAAGCAGGCATTCAGACGTTGACGGAACATCGACAGATTTCTACTGGCGTGTCTCCTTTGACAGCATTCCTTCTGTCCACCGCTATGCGTGTAGGACCGGGGAATATCATCGGTGTCACTGGGGCTATCGCGGCTGGTGGTCCGGGGGCTCTTTTCTGGATGTGGATTTCTGCATTCTTTGGTATGGCTACGGCGTACACCGAAGCGACGCTGGCACAGATTTTCAAAGAAAAACGAGGCGATACTTTCGTTGGCGGTCTTCCTTTTTATGCTCGTCGGTTGTGCGGCAATAAGGCATGGGTGGGCGCTCTTTTGTCTGGCATGTATATTTTTTATGCCCTCATGTGCCTTCCAGCTCAGGGGCTGAATGTTATCACCTCTGCGGGAGCCATTGCGGAAATGGTGACCGGTCTCCACTTTGAACTGCAGTCCACTTTCTACTACGTAGGCTCTGTGGTGGTACTGGCGCTGGTAGCGTTCATGGCTTTTGGCGGTATCAAGCGTATCGGCAAATGGGCAGATCGTCTGGTGCCGGTCATGGCAGTCATTTATATTGTGACCGTATTGCTTTTGATTGTGACCAATCTGGATAGCGTGCCTTATTTCTTTGGGGCTGTTTTTGCTGGGGCCTTTACTCCAGAAGCTATCTTCGGTGGTTTTTTCGGCACCGCATTGCTGCAAGGTGTAAAACGTGGTCTCATGTCCAATGAAGCCGGTCAGGGAACCATCACCATGGCAGCCGCTGCGGCAGATGCCAAGCATCCTTGCGAACAGGGAATTATTTCTGCGTTGGGCGTTTTCTTGGATACCCATGTGATTTGTACTATGACCGGGTTCATCATCGTCATGGCCCATCAGTGGGGCGTCAATCCAGAAGCGTGGAAAGCGGCCAAGACCTATCCGAAATTCTTGCTTTCCATGAATGCCATGGCACCGGAAATGTTGCAGACCTTGGTGCTGATTCTGGTTTCCATTTGCTTCTGCCTCTTCGCTTACACTTGTGTGATCGGTTTCGTTTCTTTCTCGGAAATCTCTGCGAACCGTATTTCCAGTAACCAGACATTCATCAATTTCATCCGTATCCTTTGCATCTTCGTGGCAGCATTTGGTATTTCCTGTAACATTGCCGGCTACGACCTGTCCAACCTGTGGGCCTTCTCCGATTTGGCCAATATCATCATGGTCTATGCCAACGTGCCCATGATTTATCTGGGATTCAAATACGTTCTGCGGGCTACCAATCACTATTGCCAGAAAGATAATAGTGATTTCAACTCCAAAGTGGTTGGGATTACAGTGGATTATTGGGACAGAAAAAGCAGTGAGAAGTGAGGAGTGAGAAGTTAGAAGTGGTGGTGGCGGCGCACAGATTATAAAGCGCCGCTGGTATTTAGAAAATCATACAACCGGCCTTGCGGCCGAGGGAAATACACCCCCTTTGGTGCCTACGGCACCACCTTTCCCCCGGAGGGGCACTGTCCTACGGACCTATCCTTAGTATTTAAATACCGCTAGCATCAAGGTTATAAAGGTTATATCCATGCAGAAAATAACCCTTTATAACCCGATGCTAGCGGTATTTTTTATTTGTCAGATGTATGGAATTAGCAGAATAATAACCTTTTTCTGTCTAATGCCGCAATACTTTCTCGACATAATGTGACACAATGGTATACATCCCTATGATCAGCAGGTGGCCCAAGACGAAGAGGCCCAGGGTGACTGGCGGGCGACCCAGTTGGGCTAGGGGGATGCAGAGGAGCCGGCCTCCGATGTGGTAGTAGCAGGAAAAATAGATGCCTCCGGCGATGATGGCCAGGAGTGACAGATAGACTAGGGGACGGGGCAGGTGTATGGACCGTTTCATTTGTGACCAGATGGCTTGCCAGTGAAGTCCCAGGTGCAGGCCAATCAAGATGAGCATGGAGAATCCTGCAATGCGATGGAGCCTGTGAACCCAGAGGGGGAAGCGGATGCCCAGGAAAAAGAGGTGGTGGGAAATACAGATGCCAGTTATCATGGCGGCAAGGAAGGCTAGAAGCAATAATACGTTGATGAGCGTCAAACGGGTGCGAATGCCGTTCCAGCGTCCTTTGGTGATGTTTTTGTACCAGTTCTGGTTCCATCTGTAGTGGAAATAGAAAAGGATCGTGAAGAGCACTGCCATGATTTCGTGGCCGCTGTTATGGATGTAGCGATAGTCTAGGAGAATGACAAAGACTAAGGCCATGGCGATGTCTAAGAGGATACGTTTTTTCATGTTAGTCATTTCCAAAGAGTTTCATACGCTCTTTTTCTTTTGCTTGGATTTCTTGTGCTAATGCAGTTAATTCGTGAGTATCATTTCTGTTTAATGCATTGATATATCTGTTACGTTGTTCTTTTTCAATGACAATGGGAGTCAAGTGGTTATGTAAACAAGACCAGATCATCAAAGCACGACCGGTTCTTCCATTGCCGTCAGCAAAAGGATGGATTCTTTCAAAACGCAAATGCAATTCCATAATGGCTTGCACTTTTTCTTCTTCCGTCTTGCAATAGGCGATTCGATAGGAAAGGTCATCGGTCCATTTCTTTAATTCTTCCGGCACCATGTATGGTGGAGTGGGGGTAAAGTCAGCTCCGATAATGGCATTGGCTACCACTTTGAAATGACCGCCTCGGTCATCGATGTTCTTCATAATAATTTGATTGACGTCTTGGATACCAGCGAGGGTGATTTCTTCTTCTTGGTGTTCCAACAGATAGGGAAGTAAATCTTTATAATTCAATACTTCGTTGAGTTCTCGAAGATCCATCGGGCGGGGAATGTATTGGTCAACCAAGACACTCTTTGTTTCACCTTGGGTTAAAGAGTTCCCTTCAATGGCTGTACTGTGATGCGCCATGCGAACCATAAGGTCTAGTAAGTATTCATTATTCATAGGATGTGTCACCTCGGTCATTTTCTTTCATTATAGCATTTTTAGAATGAAATGCGAATTATGGAGAACGGGAAATACAATAAAAAGCTCGCTAGGAAAAGTCTAGCGAGCTTTTTATTGATTGAACCGTAATGGTAGGTCAGTTGGAACCATTATCGCTATTGCGTTAAGATTTCTCCACTTCTGTCTAACATAGAGTTGAACGACTCTGTAGAATCAGTTCGCACAAATCCCGTCGGTCGAAATGACGGGGGCGGTTAGCCGTTAGCCGTTAACCGTTAACCGTCAACTGCCAACTGCCAACTGCCAACTAGTTACTCATTCCGCTACTACTTCTTTAATAATAGCGACTGCTTTTTTCAGCTGGTCCATGGGGATGTTCAATGCTGGAAGGAGGCGGATTTTTTCTTTGGCGGTGAGGACCACTACGCCTTTTTCGAGGAGTTTCGGAACCAGGGTATTCACGTCTTTTTCTGGTTCGATGCCCAGCATGAGGCCCATGCCGGCTACGGATTTGACGCCTTTAGCACTTTCCAGTTCGCTTCTGATGTAGTCGCCTTTGGCTTTCACGTCAGCCAGAAGGGCATCATCGATTTCAGAAATAATGGATACAGCACCGGCGCAGGCGATGGGGTTGCCGCCGAAGGTGGAACCGTGGGTGCCGTAGGTGAAGACGTTTTCTGTTTTTTCATTGAACATGGTGGCACCGATCGGAAGGCCGCCGCCTAAGCCTTTGGCGGTGGAAACGATGTCTGGCTGTACGTCGTAGTTCATGTAGCCGTACAGTTTGCCTGTTCTGCCGTTGCCGGTCTGTACTTCATCGACTACCAGAAGGATGTCGTGTTCTTTGGCGTACTTAGCTACGCCTTCAAAGAAGTCTTTGTTCAGTGGATGAACGCCGCCTTCGCCCTGGATAGGTTCCATCATGACAGCGCAGATATTTTTATTTCCTTCACAGAGTTTGATAAATGCATCCAGGTCATTGGCCGGGGTGTAGAGGAAGCCTTCGGTCAATGGGAAGAAGTTCTGGTGGAATACATCCTGCCCGGTGGCAGCCAGGGTGGTGACGGTGCGGCCGTGGAACCCATTGATGAGGGTGACAATTACATTTCTATCTTTGCCGTATTTATCGATGGAGTATTTGCGTGCCCCTTTGATGGCACATTCATTGGCTTCGGCACCGGAGTTGGAGAAGAAAACTTTCTTCATGCCGGTCTTTTCGCAAAGCAGCTGTGCCAGCTTCGCATCAGGCTGGGTGTAGAACAGGTTGGATACGTGGTTCAAAGTGTGTAGCTGTTTGGTGACCGCTTCCATCCATGGTTCGTGGGCAATGCCGAAAATATCGACACCGATACCGCTTCCCAGGTCGATGTATTCCTTTCCATGGTCATCGGTCAGGATGGATCCTTTGCCGGATACAAAACAAACCGGATACCGGTTGTAAGCGTGGACGATATATTCTTTATCAAGTGCGATGGTATTCATAGGTGTGACTCCTTTTACTAACATGGTATTTTATGTGGATTTTGGAATAGTGAGGAGTTAGGAATGAGGAGTGAGGAGTGGTGGTGGCGGCGCATAAAATTTGGAAGCGCCACAAGTTTTATATTATGGTTCATGATTAGTGCTATCCAACAATATTTTCATGTTGCTAGAGACGTCTATCCCCCTTCTCCAAGTAATGCTGTTAAGTTAAGCGAGATATGCGATGATTTCTGCTGATGCAAAGGTTACTCAGGTTTCTCAGGCTACTTAGGTTTCTCACGTTTCTCAAATGAGCTAATGACGCTAGCATTCATCGGCACATTCGGAGAACCTGAGCAGCCTGAGAATCCTGAGAAACTTGAGCAACCTGTTACTACGAGCGGAATCATACCTGCTAACGCAAATCCTTAACTTAACAGCATTGCTTCTCTAGGGGGGAACGGTATAACCGTTATGCTTACTTTGTATAAAAAGGGGTATTGGGGCGCTTTTTAATTTGTGTGCCCATTCCAACACTCCTCACTCCTCATTCCTAACTCCTAATTATAGGATAGCGTGGTAAATGACAAATGAAATAAATGGTGTTACTTCACAAACATCGTTCCCAGGCCTTCGTCGGTGAGGAGTTCGATCAGGAGGGCGTGGGGGACTTCGCCGTTGATGATGAAGACTTTCTGTACGCCGTCTTTGAGGCCATCGGTGCAGGCGTCGACTTTTGGAATCATGCCGCCGGAGATGGTACCGTCTTTTTTCAGTGCTTCTACTTCTGGCATGGTCAGTTCTTTGTAGAGGGTTTCTGGTTTCTTCGGGTCCGCCATGACGCCTTCGATGTTGCTCATGAAGACCAGACATTCTGCGTGGAGGGCAGCGGCGATTTTGGTAGCGGCGGTGTCTGCATTGATGTTGTGGGGCTGTCCTTTTTCATCGACCCCTACAGAGGAAATGACTGGAATATAGCCACCAGCCAAGAGGTTGCAGATGATGTCGGTGTGAACGTCATCGATTTCACCGACCAGTCCCAGTTTTTCGTCTTTGGTATGAACCTGGATGAGATTGCCGTCGATACCGCAGAGACCCACGGCTTTGCCGCCCAAAGCAATCAGGTCTGCGACCAAACTTTTATTGACTTTGCCAGCCAGTACCATCTGGACCACTTCCATGGTGTCTTTGCCGGTGACCCGGAGACCGTTTTCGAAATGGGATTCGATGTGAAGTTTATCCAACATAGAATTGATATCCGGGCCGCCGCCATGGACGAGAATGACGTTGACGCCGATGAGGCGAAGAAGAAGGATATCTTCCAAAACATTTTTCTTGAGCTGTGGATCAGTCATAGCGTTGCCGCCGTATTTAGCAACGATGCATTTTCCGGTGTATTCTTTAATGTATGGGATGGCCTGGCTTAAGATTTCTGCGCGAATGGCATTACTGGTATTCATACGATTTTACTCCTTTTTTCTTTTATGTGGATAGAGGGAATAGTTAGAAGTGAGAAGTTAGAAGTGAGGAGTGGTGGAAGGGGCGCACAACATTTGGAAGCGCCCAATACCCCTTTTTATATAAATGGGAAATTACGTGAGAAATATACCGTGCGTAATGCGTAACTTCAGTTGGTTTATTATGGGGAGTAAACGTCAGAATAACTGGAATCGTATTGGGGACAGATTCCTATTTCTTACTTTTGGCAATGTGTTTATGACATAGAAGGGGTTCATTGCTAAAAGTACTGGGTTACGCACTACGCACGGTATATTTCTCATGGGAGGTGATTTTATTATTTTGAGGGGCGCTTTATAAGTTGTGCGCTCCACCTTCACTCCTCACTCCTAATTCCTCACTCCTCATTGTATTTAAAGAACAAGTCCTGTTTCTGGTGCCAGGCCCAGCATGAGGTTCATGCATTCTACAGCGGCACCGGAAGCGCCTTTGCCCAGGTTATCGAACAGGGAAACCACCTGGATACGATCGTCGTTGCCGGTGATGTGGATGGTCAGGCTGTCTTTGCCGGCATTTTCATTGGCTGCCAGGAAGAGTTTGTTTGTTTCTTCTGTGGACAGGGGAGAAACGTGAATCAGAGCGGAGTCTTTGTAATGTTTCTCGTAAATGGTGTGGAAATCATCGATGGTGATGTCTCCTGGGAGGCCACAGGGAAGCTGCAGGAAGTGAGTATGGAAACCGATGGTGACTTCCATGCCAGCGTAGTAGTCAGCCACGATAGGCGAGAAAAGTGGTGCTTCAGCCAGTCCGCAGACTTTCATGATTTCCGGCAGATGCTTATGAGTCTGAGACAGTCCGTACTGACGAGGCGATTCCAGTGGGGTATCTTTTTCTTGTTCATACTGGTGAATCATATTTTTTCCGCCGCCGCTGTAGCCAGTAAGGGAAATACAGTGAAGCGGGTAATTGATAGGAAGTACTCCGGCCTGAACCAGTGGATACAGGATGGAAATGACGCCGCTGGCGTGGCATCCTGGGACAGCCACTTTCTGAGCGGTCTTGATGGCATCTTCCTGGGCTTTGGACAATTCCGGGAAGCCGTAAACCCAGTCTTCCTTGGTTCTGTGAGCTGTAGAGGTATCTAAGATACGGATACCAGTGCCTTCGGTGGCAGCTACGATTTCTTTAGAGGCCGCATCGGGGAGGCACAGGAACATCAAATCTGCTTTTTTCGCAAATTCCACGATGGTGGGGATGTCCTTTTTCTTTTCTTCTGGAAGAGAGAGGAGTTCAATGTCGTTTCTTTTAATCAGACGATCGTGAAGGCGCAGGCCTGTGGTCCCCGATTCTCCGACAATGAATACTTTTGGCAGTGCTTTGGCTGTAGTCATTTGTAATTCCTCCTCTCTTATTTCTCTGGCGTATCAATGGGGTAGTCCGCAAAGGTGGCTACCATGACGGCTTTGATGGTAGGAAGCCGGTTGGCTGCTTCCTGGAAGGCCAGGGAGAATGGCGCTTCGAAAACGTCATCGGTGACTTCGATGCCATCCAAGCCGAACCGTTCATAAATGTCTTTGCCGACTTTGGTCTTGGTGTCGTGGAAAGCGGGCAGGCAGTGGCAGAACACCGTGTCTGGATTTCCTGTATTTTTAATCATATCCATGGTAATGCGGTATGGCATGAACAGTTTGATTCGTTCGCCCCACAGTTCATAGGGATCGCCCATGGTGACCCATACGCCGGTGTAAATCACATCCAGGCCTTTCACGCCTTCTACGGGGTCATCGGTGAAGGTGAAGGTGGCACCGGTTTTCTTTGCGATTTCTTCGCATTTCTTAGTGAAGTCATCTTCTGGGAAGAACTGCTTCGGTCCGATGATGCGGAAATCCATGCCAGCGAGAGCGGCACCAGCCATGAGGGCGTGAGCCATGTTCGACTGGCCGTGGCCTACATAGGCATAGGAAATTTGATTCAATGGCTTTTTGAAATGTTCCTTCAAAGTGAGGAAGTTGGCCAAGGTCTGGGTGGGGTGGTCATAATCGGTGAGACCATTCCAAACCGGAACGCCTGCTTTTTCTGCCAATTCTTCCACAGCGCTCTGTTTGAATCCTCTGAATTCGATGGCATCAAACATGGACCCTAAGACACGAGCAGTGTCAGCGATGGATTCCTTGTGTCCGATCTGGCTTCCGGTAGGGCCCAGGTAGGTGGTGTAGGCACCCTGGTCACGGGCAGCCACTTCAAATGCGCAACGGGTACGGGTGGAATCTTTTTCAAAAATGAGGGCAAAGTTTTTGCCTTTCAATGTCTGGATTTCTTTGCCTTCTTTTTTATCTTTCTTGAGCTGGGCAGCCAGTGCAAGATAATAATTGAATTGTTCTGGTGTATAGTCAAGCATGGTCACAAAGGACTTGTTCAGTAAAGTGTTCATAGCGATGTCTCCCATTTTTATTACAATGAGTAATTAGTAACGAGAAATGAGTAATGGTGGAACGGCGCATCAGATTATAAAGCGCCGTTTTTATAATTATGCGGCACTTTATAATTTGTGTGCCGCACCTCAATTGCTCATTGCTAATTGCTAATTACTCATTACTCATTCTTTTTGTGAAAAGATTATAGTGAATTGTTAGATTATTTTTTTTAACGCTTCTACTACTGCAGCGGCTTCCATGGTGATGCCCAGGGGCAGGATGGATTCGTCGATGGCGAAGCTGGCGTTGTGCAGGGCCGGGGTTCCCGGTTTGCCGGTGCCGAGCCACATGAAGGCGCCGGGGAATTTTTCCAGGTAGGAAGAGAAATCTTCTGCACACATGGACGGGAATTCTGGCTGGGTGATGTGTTCTTCGCCCAGGTATTCTTTACCGATTTCCTGCAGGAATTTGATCTTTTCTGGGGTATTGATGGTAGCACTGTGACCGCGGACGTAGTTCAGTTCCGAATGGGTGTGGAACATCACATCCAAGCCTTGGAGAATTTCTCCTAACCGCTGTTCCATCTTGTCACGAAGTGCGGGGGTGTAGGTTCGGACGGTGCCCTCCAGGTAAGCGTCTTCTACACCTACGTTGTAACGGGTGCCCGCATTCATGAGGCCAATGGTGCAAACCACATTTTCCATTGGGTTCATTTCACGAGAAATCAGGGACTGTACATCGATGATGAAATGAGCAGCAGCCACCAACGCATCGGTGCCGTTGTGAGGCTGAGCGGCATGGGTGGATTTCCCTTTCACGTGAACGTAGAAACGATCCGAAGCAGCCATCAGGTTGCCCGGTTTCAAACCGACCACACCGACAGGGAGTTCCGGCCATACGTGAAGGCCGTAGATTTCAGATACGTCGTCCAGCTTGCCGCTATTGGCAATGTGACGGCCACCACCGATGGCAGCTTCTTCTTCCGCCGGCTGGAAAACCAGTTTTACTGTGCCGCACAGCTGGTCTTTCATTTCATTCAGTACAGCGGCGGCTCCTAAGAGAATGGCCATATGGCTGTCATGGCCGCAGGCATGCATGATGCCTTTGTGCTTGGAAGCAAAGGGAAGTCCTGTCTGTTCGGTTACTGGAAGGGCATCCATGTCGGCACGAAGGGCAACGGTTTTGCCCGGCTTCCCGCCTTTGATGGTCCCAAGGACCGCATTCTGGAAAAATCCAGTTTCAAAAGGAATACCCAGCTTGGTTAATTCTTCCTGGATGTATTTGGATGTATTCACTTCTTCTCCAGATACTTCCGGGGAGCTGTGGAAATGCCGACGCCATTCGACGGCTTTTGGAACAATTTCTTCAACTTTGGCTTTCAATTCTTCTTTACACATTCTAGTGAACCTCTATGCTCTTTCTGGTAAGTTTATACGGTATATACAAGCTGAATTATCTCTTTTGTAAACTTGCTTTTACAATAAATGCGGTAAAACTTACGAAAATGATGAAATTTGATTGATTTGAATTGTGATAATTATACAGCTATAAGAATAAACATGCAAGAGAAAAATGAAATATTTTTCATAATTTTGCATATTTTTATAATATTGATGGTTGTTAGTTGTTTGTTGTTTGTTGTTGGTTTATACTCCGCGTTCCCTATTGGCAAATAGTACAAACGCAAAGAGGTATTGGTTTAAGGTTTATGTTCCGGGCTCTTTTGTGGTCAACTTGCTTTTAACAAAGTGTCATTGGTTTAGGGGTTAAGGTTTACATGCTACTCCCTAAACCTTAAACCAGTGACATTTTGCATTTGTGCTATTTGACAGTTATGAACTTGGAACATAAACCTTAAACCTACAACGAACAACAGATGACAGACATCCATCAACAATTGTTATATAATGACAATACATATTGGTGACTGGTGACTGGGAATATTTTTCCATTACCAGTCACGAGTCACCAATTACCTAATATCACACAGCAATGCTGTTAAGTTAAGCGAAATATGCGATGATTTCTACTGATATAAAGGTTACTCAGGTTACTTAGGCTTCTCACGTTTCACAAATGAGCTAATGATGCTAGCGTCTATCGGCACATTCGGGGAACTTGAGCAACCTGAGAGCCCTTAGAAACTTGAGCAACCTGTCACCACGAGCGGAATCATGTCTACTAACACAAATCCTTAACTTAACAGCATTGATACCACACAGGAGATATCATGAATAAACTTGTACTCACTATATTGACTTTATTTCCTTTCTCCATAGCTGGAGCCGCGGAGTATGCTCTGCCGTCGGTGGTGGTGACTGCGGAGCGGCAGGCGATTTCGACAAAGCAGGAACCCCAATCGGTGACGGTGATCACAAAGGAAGACATAGAGCGGAAAGGGGCGTCCAATGTATCGGAAGCATTGGCTGATGTGCTGGGCCTCGATAGTTCTCGTGGCAGTCAGAACAGCACGTCCGCCATGGGGGGCCATCAGCTCATGCTTCGAGGGATGAATACCAATCAAACCCTCGTGCTTGTGGATGGCCATCGATTGGCCGATGAAGATACCAGTCAGACCCAGAATGTGTATATCCTTTCGCGCATGGATGTGTCCCAAGTGGATCGCATCGAAGTGCTTCGCGGTCCGGCGGGGGCCATGTATGGGTCCGATGCCATGGGCGGCGTGATTCAAATTTTCACGAAAAAGCCGGGGAAAAAGGAAATGGACTATGGCTTCCAGCTGGGCAGCCGGGAAAATACCACCCATTTCCGCTATGATCCAGGAAAATGGGGCCGCTGGTCTATGGATGTGCACGGAAGGATTACCAAAGTGCGGCCTATTTCCTTTAGAAATATAGGACCTGATAACCGCGGCGTCATGTATGACGGGTACGATACGCCGGCCTATGGGAACCAGCAGCAGTTTGGTATCGATGGGCTTTACGATTTCCAAAATCAGAATGAGAATCAGCTGCGGGTGAGTGTCGATTATTTCCATGAAAAGACTACCTTGGGCATGGCGGACGCAACCATGACGCTGTCTCAAATGACACAGGGAACGGGTATGCCACCGCAAATTGCGGGGCTGGTGCCTCCCATTGTGGTGCAGAAGGAGGCCACCAGTCAGACCGAAAGAAAAGAATGGAGCAGCGCTCTGACTTACACAGGACATACCCCGCGAAATGAGTATGAGGGACGTGTTTACTATAGCCAGATGAAGAAATTTTCAGAAAATTGGAATCATAGGCCGGGCGCCGATGGGATTGATTTGTCTGCGTTCAAAGGAACTATGTTTGAAGGGGCACTTCCTGGTATGCTGCAGCGGATGCAACAGATGTTAGATGAAAAAATGCCCACCTACGCATTTGACCGGGCCCGGTATACCCAGTGGGGCGTCGATGGGAAAGATACATTGCGCATTGCAAACCATTCTCTGACTTTTGGTGGCGAATGGTTACAAAATACCTATGAGGGGACCCGTCTGATTTCCCAAAAGACAGAACCAGGGAAAGAAGCAAAACATAGCCGGCAGGAAACAGCCCTGTATGTCAGTGATTGGTGGCAGCTTTCTAATAAATGGCATGTGGCGCCTTCCCTTAGACTGGCAAAGGGCAGCGAATATGATTGGGTAGCAACGCCGAAACTGGGATTCACCTATGAATGGAATGACACCACCCGCATAAAAGCCAATTTCGGCAAAGGCTTCCGGGCGCCCACCATTAGTGAACTATATATTTGTATGGATACGGGGCATCCAGTAGCGGTTATCGGAAATTCTGATTTGGTACCAGAAAAATCGACCAGCTATGACGTGGGTTTATCCTGGGAACGGGGCCATACGTCTTATGGAGTATCCTATTTCCATAACCGGGTGAAACATCTCATCGACACCCGGTATATGGGAGATCATTATGAATATGTCAATCGGAGAGAAGCGGACATACAGGGGATGGAAATGACCCTTTTCCATGGCTGGTCAGACCGCTGGACTTTGGAAACCGGCTATACCTACTTGGATGCCCAAGATAGTGCACTTCATACCCGGCTGGACAATCGCAGCCGTCATACCTGGACCACCAGTCTCACCTATGACGACCACAAAGAGTATGGCTTCACTGGGAAAATCTGGGATAGCTTCCATGGGCAATATCATTTCGATGGGGCCGATTATACATACCATGCGGTGAATCTGTCACTGCAGAAGCACTGGGGGAAAACCTACCAGATGACCTTGGGACTATATAATATAGGAAATAAAAAAATAGATGATCTTTATGTCAATGGACGGGAATGGTATGTGGGGATGGAGTATAAATTGTGAAAAGCAGTGAGGAGTGAGGAATTAGGAGTGAGGAGTGGTGGAAGGGGCCCACAATTCATATAGGGCCCCAATTTTATAAAGTGAGCAGTAGGCGGTAGGCAGTAAGCAGTATTTTTTATCGCCAACCGCCAACCGTCAACTGTCAACTGCCAACTGCCAACCGTCAACCGCCAACCGCTAACTGCTAACTGCTAACTGCTAACTGCTAACTGCTAACAAACTACACATCTTTGTAGGTATTTCCTTCAAAATATGCTATAATATTTCCAATACGCAGGCACAACCAACGAGAACGGACAATCGAAGAGATATCTATATCATGGGAGAGACGCTTGTAGCGTTCTCTTTTTTTTACCTGGGATATGGTGATTGGTGACTAGTAGACTCGTGACTGGTGACTAGGAAAATTAATAATTAATCCCAGTCACCAGTTCACCAGTTACCATGTTCCAGAAGATGCGATGACGCATAGGAATAAGACCTGCTTTATAAATGCAGTGAGAAGTTAGAAGTGAGAAGTTAGAAGTGAGAAGTTAGAAGTGGTGGTGCGGCGCACAAAGTTTGAAAGCGCCGCAAAGTTTTTATATGAATCCATATTCATAACCCCTTATATAAAAGGGGTATAGGGGTGCTTTATGAATTGTGCACCCCTTCCACCACTCCTCACTCCTCATTCCTAATTCCTCACTCCTCACCGACTAAGAATATACCGGTTGAAATTATACTGAGAGTAACATAGGGGCAAAAGGCCCGGCGACCCATGACGCATACAGGAGGAAATATGTACGACACATTTAAAGAATTAGTGACCCGTCCGGAGATTTTGAAAGCCGTAGAAGATATGGGCTTTGAAGAACCGACACCAATCCAGAAAGCGGCTATTCCGGTGGCTGTTTCTGGGAAAGATCTGATCGGCCAGGCCCAGACCGGTACTGGTAAGACCGCTGCTTTCGGGATTCCCCTTTTGGAACGAATTGACCTGTCCAAACCGGGCCCGCAGGCCGTAGTGCTCTCCCCAACGAGAGAACTGGCTATCCAGTCTGCCGAAGAAATCAATCACCTGGCGCAGTACCTTCCGATTCATGCCCTGCCGATTTATGGCGGACAGGACATTGAACGACAGTTCAAAGCACTGCGCAAACATCCAAATATCATCGTAGCTACCCCAGGCCGTCTGATGGACCATATGAAACGGGGCACCATCGACCTGTCTCACGTGCAGAACCTGGTTCTGGACGAAGGGGACGAAATGGTGGATATGGGATTCATCGATGACATCCGCACCATTTTGGCTGGCATTCCTGAAGAACGGCAGACCATGTTCTTTTCTGCTACCATGCCTGGGCCGATTCGTGAATTGGCTGAAACTTTCCTGAAAGAACCGGAAATTGTAAAAATCAAAGCCGCTACAGTCACCATTGACCTGATTGAACAGGAATATATCGAACTGCCAGATCGTCAGAAATTTGATGCTCTGTGCCGCCTTTTGGATATGCAGGACCCAGAACTGGCTATTGTTTTCGTTCGCACCAAACGTCGCTGCGACGAAGTGACGGAAGCACTGAAGAAACGTGGCTACATGGCAGAAGGCCTTCACGGCGACCTGTCCCAGCAGAAACGGGATACTGTGGTTCGTCAATTCAAAGAAAGCACCATCGATATCCTGGTGGCTACCGACGTAGCAGCTAGAGGTCTCGATATTTCTGGTGTCACCCATGTATACAACTTCGATATGCCACAGGATCCGGAAATCTACGTACACCGCGTGGGTCGTACCGGCCGTGCAGGACAGACTGGCCTGGCAACCACCTTCGTTATTTCTAGAGAAATGGGACAGCTCCGGGATATCGAACGTGTCATTCGTCGTCGCATCAAGAGAAGAGCCGTACCGACCCTGTCTGAAGTCATCGAAGGCAACCAGAAAGCAGCCATCGAAAGCCTCGCTGATACCGCGCAGGGCGGCGGTTTGGAAGACTATAGAGAAAGTGCAGAAGATTTGCTGAATGACGTAGATTCTATTTCTCTCGTAGCAGCTGCTATCAAACTTCTCACCAAGCAGCCAGATGTGACCCCTGTCAAGATCACCGAAGAACTGCCGAACTTCCGCAGAAGAAGAGGCAACGGTCCTCGCCGCCACTTCGATGGCGACCGTCCGAGAAGACGGTTCCATAATGGAGAAGCCCGCGGCGATCGCGGAGAACGTCACTTCGACGGCAAACGTCGCCGCTTCGATGGCAACCGTGGCCCCCAAGGACGGAGCCGTCCGAAAAATGGAAAAAATATCCATGAATCCAATTTCAAACCTTACTTCAAAGAAGGAAACTAATCTTGTAATGTGAAAATCCCCTTGTCGATCCGTGGTGTCGACAAGGGGATTTTTATAAGTTATAAGTTATAAGTGAGGAGTGGTATTAGTCCCATAACGGGTTATCGTACCGTTAGCGTTTTATACCGCTAGAGCTGCCCCTTCAGCCTTCGGCAGCTCCCCCGACAGGGGAGCCGAGACAGCGGTGTAAACTTACTTAGGGGCGCGCAAAATTTGAAAGCGCCGCAAATATATATGACTCAAATGGTCTTTCTTAAAAATGTCATTTTACGCGTAAGATGGGGCATTTTATAATGATCTCCTTTGGATAGAATCACATTTTTCCTGCACTTTTTACTATGTATTACCACATCTTTCCGGGCATTTTGAGTGAAAATTTCACATTTTTCCATACATTTAGAGGCGCGGATCACACATTTTTCCTACAGAATACTTTCTATCATTGAGTATCATAGAGTATATTTTGATTTTTTTGAAAAATTTTTGATTTTCCTATTGACGAATGAAGGGGAATACTGTATAATCTATAAACGTCACGGGGCATAGCGCAGTTGGTAGCGCACCTGCTTTGGGAGCAGGGGGTCGCCAGTTCGAGTCCGGCTGCCCCGACCATTATGGCTCAGTAGCTCAGTTGGATAGAGCAACCGCCTTCTAAGCGGTGGGTCGTGAGTTCGAATCTCTCCTGGGTCACCAAAAATACTCTTGGTTTTACCAAGAGTATTTTTTTGCCAAACCTGATAAGACAATGAAATCCCATTTCATCTACTTTTCCCTGGTAGATGAAATGGGATTTTTTATTGCTTGTTTTTGTTTAGTTGTTGGTCGTCTGTTGTAGGTTGTTGATTTACCTGCCGGGATCTTTTGTGATATCTTGCCAAGAAAAAAGAGGCATTGGTTTGTGGTTTAAGGGCTAGATGATAACCCTTAAATCTTAACCAATGTCTCTTTGCAAATGTGAAAGGCGGTTAGAAGTGAGAAATGGTGGTGGCGGCGCACGAATTATATAGTGGCTGCTCGTTAATTATTTAAGCTAAACTTCAATCGATTACTACTGTATTTTTCATGTATATTATACTA
>CAKQBK010000041.1 GCA_934216155.1 uncultured Dialister sp. | reverse complement strand
CAGGTTCTCAGGTTGCTCAGGTTCTCAGGTTGCTCAGGTTCTCAGGTTGCTCAGGTTCTCAGGTTGCTCAGGTTCTCGTGCGATTAGAAATCTAACGATTTCCTCCGCACGAGAACCTTTTAATTCAGATCATATCTCTATGTTCCTCCAGCCATGCCATCGCTACAGAACCTTGAAATGCACGTCCCATCTCCATATTTCTCCAGCCACGTCATCGCTACAGAACCTTGAAATGCACATCCCATCTCCATGTTCCTCTAGTCATGCCACCGCTACAGAACCTTAAAATGCACATCTCAGCTCCATGTTCAGCTAACCATATCACCGCTATAGAACCTTCCTCACCACGAAATCGCTCAGGGAAGAACACCACCGTACCACCGGTGCCAAAACTGCGGCCACGCCGATGCGATGGAGCAGGCAGTGAACCAATCCGGCAATGGTGACGCCGCCCATAAGGTCTGTCGGATAGTGCATGCCGGCGAACACCCTAGAAAAGGCTAGAATTCCTGCCAGAACGGTCATGAGCTTTGACCCAGGCATGTTCATTTTCAACAGTTCCAATACCACCACAGCGCCATTCATGGTGTGATTGCTCGGAAAAGATGCATTGGCTTTATGACCGGTGAAGTTCCAAATCCGCCAGTCCTTTGTAAACGGACGGTTGCGGAACCAGATTTTTCCGATGCCATAGGAAATAGCCGAGGCGATGCACACCCCCAGAAAAGCCAGGATGCAGCAACTTCTTCGTTTTTCCCTATTCTTTCCAGGCATGAACCACAATAAGAGCCCATAAATCACAAAGGCCCAGTGCCCGTAGCGAGTAATCAGATCCATCATCAAATCAAACTGGCGAACCTTCCCGGCCAAGCCATTGATTTTCCGGACCGTGTATAAATCGGGATTCATTGTATTACTATTCAACTCCTTTGATGGAACAGGTTTCTCAGGTTGCTCAGGTTGCTCAAGTTTCTTAGGTTGCTCAGGTTAAATGAGGCACTAACGAAAATAAACACAGAGTCTTGGCTCCCCTGCCGGACCATATCATTAAGATAAAGATTTACGTTGGTAAGTATGATTTCGCTATTGGTGACAAGGTTCTAAGGGTACTAAAGGTTCTGAGGGTTCTCGAACATCTCACTAGCCGCATCCGTCATTTCGACCGATCGTATTCTTGCAAAATGGCATGAATGTATTGAAATGAGATGCACCCCTGAGTGGAGAAATCTCTCAGCACCAGCGGCAAGGGCTTAAAGACTCAAACCATTACAGCTCAGCTTTATCAAGTGACACTTACGTCCATAGGCACATGCAAGAAACCTGAGCAGCCTTAGCCACTTGAGAAACCTGAGTAACCTGTAACCAAAAGCGAAATCACGCATACTGACACAAGCGCTTCACTTATTTTCCTTCCTTTTCCTTCTGCGCCATGGCTTCTTTCTTTTTCTTTTCAGCTTCTTCCAGATAGCCGCTTCGCCGCAGAATCATAGCAATGATGGCCACAATGGAGCCGAGCAGGATGAAGGTATTCATCAAAGTAAATCCATCACCCCAACCGATACGGAAAATCCCATATCCCAGGACGAGGAATAAGAGGGAGTCTTGAAATTTAGAAAACATAGGCATCTCCTTTTCTTTTCGATAAACTATATCACTTTAACAATAATAGGATTTCCCATTTCAGTCAAGTCATATTTTGAGTGATTTCGTAAGTAGTGACTGCTTGTTAATTCACTTTTGTTGAAATTTATTTATCGCAATGATTTAGGGTTTAAGGTTTAGGGTTTGGTATTCAGCATTTAAACCTTAAACCAATGACGTTTTCAGGATCTATCATTTGTGGATGATGGACTCGGAACATAAACCTTAAACCTATAATGCAAAGGTATTTAGCGTATAGCCCGTATTTCTATGCATCTCCATGACAAAATTTCATTGCATATACTCAGTAAATATCGAGCGTATAGATTATTGACCAGCCACTAAGTAGACATAGATTCGTTTTTGAGAGAAATAGTTAGGAGTGAGGAGTGAGGAGTGAGAAGTGAGAAGTGAGGAGTGGTGGAAGGGGCGCACAACTTATGAAGCGCCCCAATACCCCTTTTTATATAGGTCGCTCAGGTTTCTCAAGGTTCTAAGGTTGCTCAGGTTTCTCGAATGTGCCTATAGCCATAACCGTCATTTCGACCGATGGGATTTGTGCTAATTGTCAAAAAAGATGCAAGCGACTATGTTAGACAAAAGTGGAGAAATCTTGTGACTCTTTCGATAATCACGCTAGTGTTACAAAATTTCTCCACTTTTGTCTAACAAGGTCTTAAATCACCCGATAGTGGCATTAAGCACAAATCCCATCGGTCGAAATGACGGTTGTTATGCTAACGTAAATTCTTAACTTAACAGCGTTGCTTGGAAAAGAGGAAATACATGGGAAAGCAACGCACTAATGCAAGGTGCCATTTATATTCATAATGATATGCCAATCGGCGAGCATATAGAGACGGACTTGGCTCCCTATGATGATAGTCGTATAAGAGCAATGCGATGGGCTCGCCGCCTTCACTCCTCACTCCTCATTCCTCACTCCTAACTGCAATAAAAAGAACCACGACGCAATGATTTCTCATCACGTCGTGGCTCCAAAGAGTTAGCAAGTATGGCATTCGTCGTAAAGGCCTTTTTCTTTCAAAAGGTCGATTACAGTTTCTCCGATGTGAGCCACCGTTTCTGCTACCGGAATCCCTACGGCATTGAGGGCTGCGATTTTTTCTGCAGCGGTGCCTTTGCCGCCAGAAATAATAGCGCCAGCGTGGCCCATGCGTTTTCCTGGAGGTGCCATGCGGCCTGCGATGAAGGCTGCTACTGGTTTCTTCATATTTTCATGAATCCACTTAGCCGCCTGTTCTTCGGCGGTACCACCGATTTCACCAATCATCAGCACTGCTTTGGTGTCCGGATCGTCGTTGAAGAGTTTCAGTGCGTCAATGAAGTCGGTACCTTTGATGGGGTCGCCGCCGATACCGATAGCGCTGGTCTGTCCGATGCCTGCATTGGTGAGCTGGAAGGTGGCTTCATAGGTCAATGTGCCGGAACGGGATACCACGCCGACGTGACCTTTTTTATAAATCTGTCCAGGAATGATGCCGATATTGGCTTCGTCTACAGAAATCAGGCCTGGGCAGTTCGGTCCGATGAGGCGGGTCTTTTTGCCTACCATGTAACGATGTACCTTGACCATATCTTCTACGGGGATATGTTCGGTAATGCAAACCACCAGTTCCAGACCTGCTTCGACAGCTTCCAGAATGGCATCGGCTGCAAAAGGAGCCGGAACGAAAATAACCGATGTGGTGGCTTTTGTCACAGCCACTGCATCACGAACGGTGTTAAATACCGGAACGCCGCAGCATACTTCGCCAGCTTTTCCCGGTGCGGTGCCGCCTACAATGTTGGTGCCATACTTCTGCATCTGTTCCGTATGGAAACGAGCGGCCTTGCCAGTGATGCCCTGCACGATAACCTTTGTATCTTTATGAATTAATACACTCATGATTTTCTCCTATACGTTATATCTAACATGGAAGTGAAAACTTTCAGTTTTAGTGAGGAGTGAGGAATGAGGAGTGGTGGAAGGGGCGCACAACTTATATAGTGCCCCAATACCCCTCTATTTTATTATAGTTTTGCGGTGCTATATGAATTGTGCGCCGCCACCACCATTTCTAACTTCTCACTTCTAACTTCTCACTGTTCTTTTGCCAGTTTAATTGCCAGTTTCGCCCCTTCGTCCATAGATGCGGCCGGATAGAGGTTTTTGATATTGGCTTTCTGCAGGATGTCTCTGCCGATTTCTACGTTTCTGCCTTCCAGACGAACCACGACAGGAATCGGGAATTCTTCTTTTCCACCAGAAAGGAGCGATGCGGCTTCTACGATACCGGTGGCAATGACGTCACATTTATTGATGCCGCCGAAAATATTGATCAGAATACCATGGACCTGGTCATCCTCGAGCATAATCTTGAAGGCAGCTACGATTTTTTCCGGTGTGGAATCGCCGCCTACATCCAGGAAGTTGGCCGGTTCGCCGCCATTTTCTTTGATGATATCTACAGTTGCCATAGCCAGGCCAGCGCCGTTGACCATGCAAGCCACGTCACCGCCCAGGTTGACGTAGTTCAATCCTTCCGCAGCGGCTTCTCTTTCCTTCTGGTCTTCTTCGGTGATATCGCGAAGAGCCACAATTTCCGGATGACGAGACAGGGTGCTGTCGTCGAAATTGAGTTTTGCATCCAGAGCCATGACATCATTTTCTTCGGTCACAACCAGCGGATTTACTTCTGCCAGAGAGCAATCTTTATCTACAAATACATTGTAGAGATATTTCATGAAAGTAGCTGCTTTCTTAATGGTTGGCTTTTCAAAATGAAGGGCATAGGCCATGCGCTGTGCCTGGAAATCTGCCAGACCGATAACTGGGTCGATGTATTCCTTGATAATCTTTTCCGGAGATTCCGCTGCTACGTCTTCGATAGACATGCCGCCCGATTCAGAACCCATCATGACAACACATTCTGCCTGACGATCCACCACGAAAGACAGGTAATATTCTTTTTTGATATGGCAGCCTGCTTCGATGAGAAGGCGATTGACTTTCTTTCCCTGCGGACCGGTCTGGCGGGTCACCAAGGTGCTTCCCAGCAGCTGTTTTGCATATTTCCGTACTTCATCCAAACCACGAGCCAGTTTGACACCGCCTGCTTCCCCGCGGCCGCCGGCGTGGATCTGTGCTTTCACAACCACCACCGGAGTGTCCAGACGCTTTGCATTTTCTACCGCATCCTCCACGGTAAATGCCGGATAGCCTTCCGGTACGTGGATGCCATATTCGCGCATGATCTGCTTGCTCTGGTATTCATGGATATTCATAAATGTTGACTCCCTTCTCAATAGAAGAAAAGCAAAAAGAAATCTTCTTTCTGCCTTTCCTTTTATATACCACTTTTGGATATTCTTTTTATATACATTGATTGATATCATGTACAATTTATGAAAATAATTATACCACTATTCTTTACCACAAAAAAGAGGTATGCGTAATTGGAAATTAAACACCCCCATACTATGCGTTTAGTGCATAGTATGGGGACTAGTGACTAGTAGCTAGGGATTAACGGTTAACGGTTGGCAGTTGGCGGTTGGCGGTTGACGGTTAACTGTTAACTACTAACTACTAACAACTCAAGATTGACTCTATTTTACACAGGGGATATGATAATGACAATTTGAAAATATGTATAAGGTAACTAGGGATTAGTAGCTAGGCCCTAGGGATTGGGATTTTGAGATTCTACCCGTAGAGGCACTAGCGATTATTTCCTCAGCCAAGTGATGCTGTTAAGTTAAGCGAAATATGCAATGATTCCATTCCGGAAAAAGTTTCTAAGGGTACTAAAGGTTCTGAGGGTTCTCAGGGGTCTCGAATGAGCTGATAGACACTAGGGGTATCATCTTATTCAAGGCCCCTTAGAACCTTTAGTACCCTTAGAATCCTGAGTAACCTATTTTAGAAAAGAGGAAATACACCATGACAAACGAAAAACTCCCATTTACTTCCGATTACATGGAAGGATGCCATCCATCCATTTTACAGCGTCTGGCAGAAACGAATCTGATGCACACCGCCGGATACGGTTCTGACCCGATCTGCGAATCTGCCAGGGAACGCATCCGGTCCGCTTGTGAGTGCCCGGACGCAGAAGTGAAATTTCTGGTAGGCGGCACACAGACCAATGCCACCATCATTGATTCCCTGCTCCACGCTTACGAAGGAGTCATCGCAGCCGACAGCGGCCATGTGAACGTCCACGAAGCGGGCGCCATCGAATGGGGCGGCCACAAGGTACTGGCCCTGTCTTCCAAGGAAGGAAAACTGACCGCTGACACCATCGATAAGTACATCACCGATTTCTACCAGGATGAAAACTGGGAACACATGGTAGCGCCCGGCATAGTCTATATTTCCCAAGCCACCGAATGGGGCACCTTGTATTCTTTAGCCGAACTGACCGCCATTTCTTCGGTGTGCCACAAGCACCACATTCCGCTCTTCGTCGACGGGGCGCGTCTGGCCTATGCCCTGGGCAGCACCCAAAATGATGTGACCCTTCCGGACTTGGCGAAACTGTGTGATGTTTTCTACATCGGCGGTACCAAGTGCGGCGCGCTTCTGGGCGAAGCGGTGGTCCTGCCCGATCCCCATCGCATCCCCCATTTCCTGACCCTCATCAAACAGCACGGCGCACTCCTGGCTAAAGGCAGAGTGCTGGGCATCCAGTTCGACGAATTGTTCAAAAATGACCTGTATTTCCAAATCGGAAAACAAGCAGACCTTTTTGCAGAAGAAATCAAACAGGCCCTGGTGAAGAAAGGCATTCCCCTCTACTTCGATTCTCCTACCAATCAGATTTTCTTCACCATCGAAAATACACAGATGGAAAAACTGGCTGAAACGGTGAACTTTGGTTTTGGCTGCAAAGCCGACGACACCCACAGCATCATCCGCCTCTGCACCAGCTGGGCCACGAACGCTAGCGATGTGACGGCTCTCGTCAAAATCATTGAAGACCTCTGATATAAAGTGAGGAGTGAGGAGTGAGGAATTAGGAGTGAGGAGTGGTGGTGGCGGCCCACAATTCATATAGGGCCGCAAATTATGGAAAAGGGTATCAGAGCTGATTACGGTTGATGCATTTGTCATTAAAGAAAACTATCTAAGGGTTATTATTTTGCACAAACCGATAATTAAACAATACAAATAAGCCGCTACCATCAAGGTTATATAAGGTTATAAAGGTTATGGAAGGTTATGCCTCCATGATAGTAACCCTTTATAACCCTGATGATAGCGGCTTTATTTGCAATGTTAGTCTATCGCAATCTGTAGAATGATAACCTTTTGCTATCCATTTACACACTGCATGACTCAATCGGTATCATCGATAATAACCTTTTATATTTTATATTTTTCTGTATTGACACCTTTATCCATCGCTAGAGGCATGTTGATTTTTTCTCCTCGTTCAATTACACTATATTCCATACAAAACATTTCGTTTCTTACTACACAAAAGAGGAGAAAAAAACATGGACCGCAGACAGCAGAAAACTCGCACCGCTATTTTTGATGCCTTCAGTGCTTTATTATCGGAAAAGCCTTATTCCAGAATCACCATCCAGAATATCATCGACCGGGCGAATATTGGCCGCAGCACTTTCTATGCCCATTTTGAGACCAAGGACGACTTATTGGAAGAAATGTGCCATGAACTTTTTGACCACATCATCGACGGCGTCATGAATGACAACCACACCAGTGATCCCCACATGGCCCCCGGCGAACCGGATCCGGTGTTCTGCCATCTCCTGCAGCACATCCAGGCCAATACGAACCACGTGAGAGACCTGCTCACCTCCGAAAGCTCCGATTTCTTCCTCCGCTATTTCAAAGCCAGCCTTTCCACGCTGATCGCCAACTACCTCTTGAAAGACCATCCGCTCTCCACCAAAGTCCCGAAAGACTTCCTCCTGAACCACATCTCTGGTAGCTTCGTCGAAATGGTCCAGTGGTGGGTCAGAAATAAGATGAAACAGACGCCGGAAGAATTGAACGGGTATTTCCAGGAAATCATATTTCCAGTCCTTTAAAAGCAGTGAGGAGTGAGGAATTAGGAGTGAGGAGTGAAGGTGGCGGCGCCAAAAATTTGGAAGCGCCGCCATTTTATAAGAAGGTTATTATTCTACAGATAACAATCATCTCACAATGAGAATGTACCGCTTTCATCAAGGGTATAAACGGTTATGGAAGGTTATGCCTCCATGATAGTAACCCTTTATCCCCTTTTATAACCTTGGTGATAGCGGTATTTTTCTTTCTCGAACTATCAATACTCAAACTTCCCACCTATAAAATAGCGACTCTGTCCCATACGATCTATTGTATTTAACTGTTTTAAATACTAATGATAGGTCCGTAGGACAGTGCCCCCTCCGGGGGAAAGGTGGTGCCGAAGGCACCAAAGGGGGTGTATTTCCCTCGGCCGTTAGGCCGGTTGTATGGTTTTCTAAATATTAAGCGGAATAAAAAACGGTTTGACACGTATCAAATATTGGGATTTATATCGCCTTGCATTTATGAAAACCATACAACCAGCCTTCGGCTGAAGGAAATGCACCCCCTCTGCCTTCGGCATCTCCCCCGATAGGGCGATGTCCTACGGACCTATCATTAGTATTTAAAATTATTATTTTCAACTGATATAGTCGGAAGAAATCACTATTTTACAGTTGGGAAGTTTGAGTCAATATCTGCAGAATAATAACCTTTTTCCTATCCATATAAGCAACACTCGACTTCTTTGAAATACATGCTACCGTCATTTCGACCGGTATGCTATCATCCTATTTCCTAATCCCTAGGGCCTAGCTACTAATCCCTATTTTATTCGCGGCGCTTCCAAATTATGTCGCGCCGCCACCACCATTCCTCATTCCTCATTACTAATTCCTCATTGCAGTTAAAAAAGTCTCTACCCAAGAGTTATATTTTACTGTATAATAGTAAAAATTATTTTGGTCATATCCATATGCAATGAGTAATTAGTAATGAGAAATGAGTAATTTAAGTGGCGGCACACAACTCATAAAGTGCCGCAGATTTTTAGAATAAAAAGGGCGCTCTATTATTTGATGCGCCCTTCTACAATTACTCATTACTCACTACTCATTGCTCATTATTTTCACAAAAAAATACTTGACCAAAAAGGACAAAAGGGGTATATTTTACCTTAATATCTTTGTCCCATATTTTTTTATTCAAGGAGGAAATAATGGCAACCTATATTAATGAACCGGCACATACCTTCAACGAATATCTTCTCATTCCAGGATATTCCGATTGTAACTGCATTCCAGCAAATGTTTCTCTGAAAACTCCACTGGTAAGATACAAAAAAGGGGAAGAACCGGCTATTACATTAAACATTCCTATGGTCTCTGCAATTATGCAGGCTGTCTCCGGTGAAAAACTGGCAGTAGAACTGGCAAGAAACGGCGGCGTTTCCTTCATCTATGGTTCTCAGACACCTGAAGAAGAAGCAGCCATGGTTGCCAGAGTCAAAGCACAGAAAGCAGGCTTTGTACCATCCGACTCCAACCTTTCTCCAGAAAATACACTGGCTGACATCCTGGCATTGAAAGCCAAGACCGGCCACTCCACCGTCGCTATCACAGAAGATGGCACTTCCAACGGCAAACTGGTAGGTATTGTTTCCTCCAGAGACTACCGCGTAAGCCGCATGGACAAGAGCGAAAAGATTAAAAATTTCATGACTCCAGCAGACAAACTGATCAAAGCCACCTATGGCATCACCCTGTCTGAAGCCAATGATATCATCTGGGATAATAAAATCAATTCCCTGCCAGTGCTGTACGAAGACGGCCGTCTCTATGGCTTCGTATTCCGCAAAGACTACGATTCCCATCAGGAAAACCCAAATGAAATGCTGGACGCACAGAAACGTTTCATCGTTGGTGCCGGCATCAACTCCAGAGACTACGCTGAACGTGTACCGAAACTGGTAGACGCAGGCGCTGATGTACTGTGCATCGACTCCTCCGAAGGCTTCTCCGAATGGCAGAAAATCACCATCAACTGGATCCGTGAACGTTACGGCGAAAACGTCAAAGTCGGCGCAGGCAACGTAGTTGACCGCGAAGGCTTCCTGTTCCTCGCTGAAGCAGGCGCAGATTTCGTCAAAGTCGGCATCGGCGGCGGCTCCATCTGCATCACCCGTGAAACCAAAGGTATCGGCCGCGGCCAGGCTACCGCTCTCATCGAAGTCTGCCAGGCTAGAGATGAATACTACAAGAGAACCGGCATTTACGTACCGGTATGCTCCGATGGCGGTATCGTATACGACCACCACATCACCCTGGCCCTCGCTATGGGTGCTGACTTCGTCATGCTGGGCCGTTACTTCGCTCGTTTCGACGAATCCCCGACACAGAAGAGAACCGTCGGCGGCACTGTGGTCAAAGAATACTGGGGCGAAGGTTCCAACCGTGCTAGAAACTGGGGCCGTTACGACCTGGATGGTTCCAAGAAACTGGCCTTCGAAGAAGGGGTTGACTCCTACGTACCATACGCTGGTCCACTGAAAGAAAACGTAGAAAAGACCTGCGCTAAGATCAAAGCCACCATGTGCAACTGCGGCGCCATCACCATTCCGCAGCTCCAGGAAAAAGCCAAACTGACCCTCGTATCCGCTACCTCCATCGTAGAAGGCGGCGCTCACGACGTCATCAGAAAAGAAAAAGATAGCTCCGATAGATAATCTGAGCAACGAAAAACTCCCGCTTCGGCGGGAGTTTTTTTGTTGAATATTACATCACTTTGGGAAACAATGCGTAATGCGAAGTGCGTAGTGCGTAATGAAGGAAGGGGCGCACAAAATTTGGAAGCGCCCCAATACCCCTTTTTATAAAATAGATGTTGAGTTAAGAATTTGAGGCATTAAGCATAATTCCGCTTCCGATTAAAGGTTACTCAGGTTTCTCAAGTTGCTGAAGTTTCTCAGGTTCCTCGAATGTGCTGATAGGCACTAGCGTTATCATCTCATTCGTGGAACCTGAGCAGCTTGAGAATCCTGAGCAACCTGAGAAACCTTGTCACGAAAGGGATCATCACATATTTTGCTTAACTTAATGACATTGCCTTTTTTATGGATGTTCAATAAGCGGTATTACATCAAGCGTCATTTCGACCGGTCGTATTCATGCGAAATGGTATAAATGGATTGAAATGAGATGCGCCCCTGAGTGGAGAAATCTCATCAGCACAAGCGGCAAGGGCTTAAAGAAGCATTCCATTACGGCTTATTTAACAAAACCATAAAACTCGCTATCGTTACTCTTCTCGCTTTGCTCGAAATATGATCTCACCGTTATGATTTAATACAGAAAGCCCTTCCCGCTAGTGCTGCGAGATTTCTCCACTCTCCTACACATCCAGTTTTATATCTCTATCATCATTTCGCACGAATACGACCGGTCGAAATGACGCTAGAGATGATATCGCCTTTCTTAACAATGGCATGGTATGAAAAGAGTGATGTCTTACAGGCACAAAATTTGAAAACTATTCCTCAAGTGCTTCTTTCAACGTATTCATACTGGTATAACCAGGCACATCAAACTCTTTAGAAATACGGCGAGCTTCTGCCATAGCCTGTAAGGTTTGTTTAGAATAGTGAAGAGCACTTTCTTGCAATTTGTTATCTTCATCAATAGAAACCTGAATCGGAACTGTATCCATAAAAATCACCAACCTTTACCTCCGTGATTGTATTATACACGATTGGCTCAAGTTTCCCACGGAAAAAACGATGCCACCTTTCAATAAAAGCTATATATTAAACAAAAAAGACTGGGTCGAAATAGTCACATTTCCCCAAGTCCTTTTCATTTTTAAAAATTTGCGGCGCTTCCAAACTTTGTGCACCGCCACCTTCATTACGCACTACGCACTTCTCATTACGCACTATTCCTTAGGTGCCGGATAGAACGTCACCCCGTGTTTTCCATGTTCTTTCGTATAGTACAGCGCCTGGTCTGCATCGGTGAACTGGCTCTTTCCTGGATTCTTCCGGTCCGTGAAAGCCACGCCGACGCTCAAAGAAACCGCCGGCAGTCCATCGGTTGGATTGGACAATTTTTCATTGATCGCATTGATTCGATCCACCACGGTATAGGACAAATCACTGGTCATTTCTACCATGATGACCGCAAATTCATCGCCGCCGATACGGCAGATATAATCGATATCACGGAATGTTTCCAGCAGCAGACGGGACACTTTTTTCAGTATTTCATCGCCCACTGCATGGCCGTTATTATCATTGACAGCCTTGAAAATATCCACATCGATTAAAATCAAAGCGAAATCTTTTTTATCTTTTTCATACAAGCTGAAAATATGATTGTAAGACCCGCGGTTCAGCAAATCGGTCAACGCATCGTGCTCCGCCTGGTGCTTAATCAGTCGCTGCCTTTCCTCATTTTGCTTATAAATCCGATTGTAGGTTTTCCCCAACTTTTCCAATTCATAAGCCCCATCCACATCGAGCAACTGATCCTGCTCGATATTCTGATTGTACCGAAGCAGAGGCTTCACAATCCAATGGCGCATAATGAGGCAAAGGCTAAGCATCATCATCGCAAAAGCCAGCATGCCGGTCAGAATCACCCAGAAAATATGGTTAAACACCTCAGAAGCCCGATTCTGCCGTTCATAAATCATGTCACTGAACGCAGAAGCCGATTCCTCCACCTGGGTAGAAATTTCCGACTTTGCCTTTTCATAAGCCGGACTAATCACGATATTTCTAGCCTTCGCCATCTTTTCCGCCGGAGAAAGACTCTCATCCCCTGGCTCCAGCTTCACCTTTCGGATCTCCTCAGGCCAAGTAGAAATATCCGCCCCTTCGCTTTCCTCGATAAGTCGCATAGCGTAATATTCTAAATTCATCAAATCCCGGGACGTGGACAACGCCTCACGAAGAGAATGTAAAGATTCCGCATTGTCATCCAACTTAGACAGGTCCTGCAGCGCCTTTTCTCTGGTTTTCGTCACATTGGCCTCTTCAAAATAAGCGGCTATGTATTTCCGATCCCCCGTAGAAGCGGCCAATCGCACCTGCTTGGTCAGAATATCCGACCCCTGCGCGAGCTCCTGCACCGCATAGCGACAATCGATATAATCCTGCATAGAAGACCGGAGCACCTTGTACTGCTGATGCCCCCACACCGCCATGCCGATAGAAGTAATGAACAACACAATGGTAATAATGGTGCTCCACTTGCTGACAATCCGTATCTTTATTTTTCCAGCCATAAACATTCCTTCTCTCCTCTTAGGCCCCATAGTCTTTTCATCTGTTATAGTTCATTTATAATAATTTCTAGTATTTTATCATGAAAATTCCCTCTATACAAGAAAAATAAGAATAAAATCAAGTAACTAGAGATTAGAAATTTAGGAAATATAACTCTCTCCGTAGAGGCATTAGCGTCTTGTCTCCCCCGTAGGGCAATGCTGTGAAGTTGATAGAAATATGAGATGATTCCTTTCGTGAAAAAGGTTCTGAAGGTTCTAAGGGGGCTAAAGGTTCTGAGGGGCCCCGAATGAGATGATACCGCTAGCTTCTATCATCTCATTCGAGAAACCTGAGAACCTTTTGTACCCTTTGTACCCTTAGAACCTTTGCCTAACACATATAATATTGCGGCGCTTTACAATTTGATGCGCCGCCACCACCACTCCTCACTCCTCATTCCTAACTCCTCACTATCTTTTAGTTAAATGCCATTTGCTGATCGCTTTATACACCACCAGAAACAATCCCACTTCCATTGGGAAACAAATCACATTCTTAATAAGCCGGCTCACAAAAATCGCCGAAGCGGCCTTATCATAATACAACACCAGCCACAGCGTATTAAGCCCCAAGTGAATCAGCACCATGACTAGGAAAAAGGGAATGCACACATAAGGAAATTTCACTTTTCTTCCATACAGGAAATAGCCGAAAATCCAGCCAGTCAGAAAATCGGACAACGTAAAGCCCGGAAAGAAAATACTGGTCCCAATCAGAGCCGTCCCGATCAAATTATCCATGGCCCCCACCAGCCCGGCCTTCCAAGGCCCATAGAGCGCTCCTGCGATAGCAATGGGCAAAAAGCCGAAAGTGATTCGCACAAACGGCGTCTGTATAGCAAAAATATAAGACAAAAGCACAGCCAGCCCGGTCAAAAGACCCAGGATGACCACTTCGTGACGTTGGATGGTATGCATATGACATTCCTCATTTCCTTATTTTATATTTCATATAATAGGAAGAGTATAGCACAAGGCAGGTATACTGTGAAGTTACAGGTTACTCAAGTTGCTAAGGGTTCTTGCATGTGCCTCTACCTGTATCCGTCATTTCGACCGACGGGATTTGTGCGAAATGACGGTTACGGCTAGAGCCACCGCCACCATATGACATACCTTTGGCAAATATGGAAGAAGCACCAGCGTCTTGTCTCCCCCGTCGGGGGAGAATCAAAGAGGGGGCTGCTCTAGCGGATTACTTCACCATGAACACCACAAGCGAACCCGGTGCTATCCGCTCCCCACGGTAAACGGGTATCCTTTTACCGCTACGTTGGATGTCACCGAGTTCACTTGATATGTTCATGGCGAAGTATACCACCAGTGCCTCCCCCTCAGCCTTCGGCAGCTCCCCCGGCGGGGGAGCCAAGACGCTAATGCTTCTACGGGTAGAGTCATATGTCCTAAATCTTATTACATTAAGGATTTGAGCCAGTAAGCATGATTTCGCTGGAAGTGATAGGTTCTAAGGGTTCTCGAATGAGCCGATGAACGCTCCCCCCTAATCCCTAGGGAAACACTGATTTAATCATGCTTTCCCTAGCGACTTTCTCGCTCTCACGGAATGCCTATACGGATAAGTGGCTCCTATCATTTCATCCCGCTAGTGCGAACTATCCCCCCTCCCCCCCCTTTCAGCAAAAGGGGGCTTTCCGCTATCGCTTCTTCCGATTACAGCACTTTCCCTTTGTCCCCTTCCTTTGGAAGGGGATAGGACTTGAGCGTAGCGATAAGTCCAGGGGATAGCTCGTTCTAGCGATATGAAATTCGTTTCACTCCACTTGTTTAGGCGCCCTTTCTAGCGGCTTTCTCGCTCTCACGGAACGCCTATACGGATACGTGGCTCCTATCATTTTATACCGCTAGTGCGAGCTATCCCCCCTGCCCCCCTTTCAGCGAAAGGGGGCTTTCCGCTATCGCTTCTTCCGATTACAGCACTTTCCCTTTGCCCCTTCCTTACATGATTTCAGAAAATCAAAAAGCACTATCTCATAAGAATCAAATCTTACAAGATAGTGCTTTTTCTAAAACGCCTCTACATCAGAAGGAGAAGCGAACGCCAGCATTCCACTGCCACGGGGTATCTACATCACCGCCAGCGGTGGTTTCTACATCCAGATAGAAATGGGTATCATGGCCCAGGTTCAGGTTTGTCCCTACGCCAAATTCCCACCAGCCGCCACCGAGGTCAGTCTTGAAGGAACGGGTAGCCTCTCCATTTGTCATTGTCACATTGGTATCGCCCTGGAAATCATAAAGATAAGAAGCACGGACGTATACATTGCCCTGCTTGATATCCTTACCGAGGGAGAATCCCAGACGGCCTACCAAGCTGTCCATGCTGTCCTGATGAACGGAAGCACCATTCTTGGTGGTGAAATCAGCAGAAGAAACTTTACCATAGGTCAATTCAGCCTGTGGTTCAATCCAGAAACCTTCCTGCTGGAAACGCTTACCGTATTCTGCAGAGAAGCTGTATCCATTGGTGTTATAATCCCCCGTACCTACGCCGCCATTGACATCAAAATCATTCTTCATGTGAGCATATTTCGCAATGATATCGATGAAGCTGCCATCATCCCGAAGATTGCTGCCGTACACAGCAAAACCGGTGTGCTTGTTGGTACCGCTACCGTTGGTGTAGCTACTTTCGCCGTCGGTGTAAGTGAAAGCACCGCCCAGGATCCAGTCATCAGAAATCTTGCTATCATAGCCTAACTGGTAATAATTGTACTGATTCTTGATACTCTGTTCGCCATACTTAGCCTGACCACGAGCCATACGAGCCCAAACGCCCTGGCTTCCCTGGCTGGCACGGAGTTCGCCCAGACGCTTATTCATGTCGTTATTTTCCTGACGCCAAGTCATAAGAGAAATGGTTGCCATGTTGCTGATAGCCTGGTTGTCCATATTGACAAGTTCATGGGCATCAACGATTTTACCGTTTTCGTCCACCTGTGCTTCGTAACCGCCACTGATGACACCAGCATCCGCTACAACTTTAGAAGCTGCAGATTTTACCTCTGCACCCGTACCAGTAGTTACAACATTGGCAAGAGACTGTGCTTTAGAACTCTCAGCTGCAATCTGATCTGCAATAGCACCATTTCCCTTGACTGTCAACTTACTTGCAGTAGCATCTTCAATCTGCATTTTATTGGTCAAGCTATTTGTCTTAACGGTACCTTCTCCAGTTACTTTTTCCACTACATTAATCTTCTGATTTTCACCTTGTAAGTTAATTGTACCATTATCTAGTGTAGCATTTTGAATATTAACTAGGCTTACTCCCTTTTGTACATTGATCACGCCATTATCTTTAGTATCAACCTGATTAATGAAACTATTGCCTGTCATATTCCAAGCAGCACCATCGGCAATTGTTACCTTAAGTCCAGTTACATTTCCATAATAATCTGGTGCCGTTAAATCAACAGAATTTTTAGTATCTCCATAGTCTTGATATGATTTACCAGTCCAGGCAGAACCTGTTCCTGTTAAATTTACATTTACATTTGCATCAATGATATTACCACTATTTTGTTCCGCACCTTTCTTTGCAGGCGTTTCAAATACAATATCCCCATTCAAAACAGTTTTATGCTTACCATCCGTATTCACATTTACAGTTGCATTCCCACGAGCATCAATGGCATTTATTGCATTGATTTCTAAATCGCCATTAATATTCATTTGTCCATTAGAAAATGCTCCTAAACCAACAGATGTAGAGTTAATAATAATCTTGTCCGCATTCACATTTAATTGTGCCGCATTATCTGGTGCCTCCTTAGTTTGCGTACTATTATTTGTAAATAATCCGGCCACATTTCCATATCCATCTGAACCCGCTACATTGATTTCAAGATTTTTAGCATTTACATTGACAATCGTACTAGGTTTTGATGTATTATTACTACCAATTGATGCGATACCATATACCCATGGATTCGACGGTTGCTCCGGTGTAGGTGCGATATATGGATTATTTACATCGATTTTGATATTTTCTGTATCACTCCCGCCTAATTTAAGAGTACCATTACTCCACGAATCAGCTCCTACTAACTGCCTATTAGCCGTAGCGGTTGATTTGATCGTTATATTTTTACTAAGTATAGAAATGTTCTGTCCCTCTGTAATATCAAGCGGATACCCCTTATTGGTTACATCAATGTTATATTCTTCATCAGTAATAGTATCCGGTCCAGTATATGCCTGCACACTGCCCCAAGCGGCACAGGAGAGTGCCATTACAATACCAGCTACCATGAGTTTCTTTGTTTCTTTCTTCATACCGATCCCTCCAGGATTTTCGACTAATATGAGAAATAAAATGAACTCCCTTTATCACAATGCTGCCGGCGTAAGATTTTATTCTCCTTTATAAACAATTCTTTACGCAGCTTACATTGCCCATCTAGTATTAGAATAGCATTACCCCCCCCGAAAGTAAATGATTAAATTACATTATAACAAATCTCTATTGTTTTCTAACTATGCATGACATTTATAGATAGAAAAAGTTACTCAAGTTGCTAAGGTTGCTCAAGTTTCTCAGGTCTCTCGAATGAACTGATTACGCTAGCATTTATAGGCATATTGGGAGAACCTGCGCAGCCTATAACCACTAGCGGAATGCTTTTCACACCTAAAAAGAGCCCCTTCCTTAGGAAGGGGCAGGCCCGCTTGCGGGCTGGGGATAGTCCGACGAAGAAGAGTTGTTAGAAAGGCCGCTATGGCTAGACGCCGACACCGCTATGATTCTCATGGAGAACCGCTCTAGCGTCTTGTCTCCCCCGACGGGGAGAATAAAAGAGGGAGCTGCTCTAGCGGTATACTTCACTATGAACACCGAAAACGAACTCGGTGCTATCCTATCCTCACGATAAATGAATATCCTTTTTAACGATACGATGAATAGTACCGTGTACGCCTGTCATGCACATAGCGAGGTATACCACCAGTGCCTCCCCCTCTTGTGTTCTCCCCCGACGGGGGAGATAACCGCTAGAGATGTTTCCACCAGCGTCATATTTCTCAAGCTCTCAGGTTCCTCGGATGTGAAAATAAACGCTGGCGTTATCATCTCATTCGGGGCCCCTTAGAACCTTGAGAATCCTTAGAACCTTGTGAACCTTTTATGCAGAAGAAATCATCACATATTTCACTTAACAGCATTGGTCGGGGTACCTACTGTCAGTAATTCACAGGGCAAAATGAGGAAAATGACAAGGAATATTTTTACTCTCACTAAATTCTCTTTTTTGATGTAACATATGGAAAAACGATGAATTTTACCACATTTAGCCGCTTCTGAATATATGAATGTTTTTGATATAATCCTATAAAAGATTTCTTTATGTGAATAAGTCAGTATATTTATAAGTAATAAGCGATAAATATTCATCTTCACAGTATGTGAATAACTTTTCTAATTGACCCTTAGATAGCCCCCATGTATTGGACGTTTTAGACATATCGGGTTAACAATAACATTGCATTTTTTGCAATATTTTATTGCATTTTTGTTTAATGGGCCTAACAAGACTTTTACATGTTTATTCAAAAAACACCCCAAAAGGTGTAACTTTTGGATATACATATGAAATGTTTCTTTCTTGCAAGTGTGGTATGATATAGGCATGAAATCTGATGCACCTGTGTGTACACCATTTTCTAAGCCTCTAATCTGGTCAAGAGATCTCAAACGCGTATAGACCACATAAGATGGAGGACTGATGAAAGGGCAGATCTGACAGGACGATCAGAGGCCATCGGGCACTGAAACTGAAATGTTGACCCGTTTCGATGTCAGTGCTTTGGGTCAATACATCAAATCCAATATCCGGAATTTCTTGGTTCTGCTGCTTCCCTGCTGAATGAGCGCGTGGCGTTCTGACGACAGCAAAGACGTGGTACTTTTGTACACTGCGCGGCACCTGCGCCGTATTCAGGGTGCGCCCTCATAGGTATAGGCAGTGGAACTTGTCCCGGATTTTTATTATGCATTTTTTCGGAACTGGTAGCTAGTGACTCGTGACTGGTAGCTAGGGATTCGGCCCTGGGGATTAGGAAAATCCAAGGACCCTTTCTTGTGTCTGCCTCCAGCGGTCACCACTCTATCAGAACCTTTGCATACACAATCTGGCTCTCGCTGACTCTTGCGGTCATTGCTCCGCCAGAACCTTTGCATACTCAGTCTGGCTCCCGCTGACTCTTGCGGTCATCGCTCCGCCAGAACCTTTGCATACTCAGTCTGGCTCTCGCTGACTCTTGCGGTCATTGCTCCGCCAGAACCTCATTATCATATATAGGAGGCCAATGATGGCTACGGAAAAAACACTTGAACTGACTTTCAATATGGAAGGCAACGGCACTATGACCGTTTCCATTCCCAATCCCCCAGAAGACCTGTCTCTTGATACGGTGAAAGAAAAAGCCGCCAAGATGATTCCAGTCCTGGTATCCAACTCCGGCGCTGCCGCCCTTTCTCTCAAGAAGGCAAAAGTGGTAGAAACAAAAGCAACCGATCTGGTCTGATTCTCGTGACTAGTGACTCGTGACTGGGTTGGTAGCGAGGAAAATGCATTTCCCAGTCACTAGTCACCAGTCCACCAGTCACCATACTTTCTCACATCTATTATCCATTCAAACATACAGGAGGCCAAAAATGGCTACGGAAAAAACACTCAAAGGTATCAAACTTCAGATTCGTGTGGAAAACGGAAGCACTTCTTCCGGCGCAACGAAACTCAAAAATCTGAATTTCAACAAAATCAAGCTCACCGCTACAGACGATCAGCTCTACGAAGCCGCTAAGGCCATCTCGGAACTGCAGACCTTGCCCCTGTCGGACATCCGCACCGTGGCAACCAATGAACTGAGCGATAATGGTTGACGGTTGGCAGTTGACAGTTGACGGTTTTCGGTTAACGGTTAACGGTTAACGGTTGACGGCTAACGGTTATCGGTTGACAGCACAAAAAGCACATGCCTCGCTATAGAGGGATGTGCTTTTTTGTTGTCTATATTTTCTCAAACGGTATCATATCTAGCCGTCATAGACAATACCATTCAATTAAGAACTCAAACTTCCAACTAGAAAAATATCATTTTGTACTGATATAATCTAATATCAGATACTATAAACATACAGTTAACAGTGCTTGTCTGTTAGCCTTGTGTGTGAACGCCCCAGACGCTTTGGCTCATTTCATACCGCTCCTCTTTCATATTAATTTGTGGAATACAACAAAGATTCTTCGACACGCCCTTCGGGCGGCTCAGAATGACGCTGGCAAAAAAGCCTTTTGAGACATTAATAATACTACGACTTCTCTGTTAGCCTCGATTTTGCTCACAATCGTTCTTTTCTAACCTCTAGCCCTGCATGCTTCTTTCAGTCATCCTGAGCCGCCCGTAGGGCGATGTCGAAGGATCTTTGTGTTATTCCTTGGGACTATTTGTTTCGTTCATGGTATGAAATGAGACTTCCCGTTTTAGTATGCTTTCCATTGACACTACTTTTCTGTTAGATGCTACATACATAAGAATTCTATGAAATAACAATGTTTCTTTGAGTTTATCGATATTTTTAACAGGTTTTATGGTGGGAAGTTTGAGTTAAGAAGATGGTATAAACGTCATTTCGTACAAATCCCATCGGTCGAAATGACGGTTACGGCTAGCAGCACATTCGAGAAACCTGAGAAACTTGAGAAACCTTAGCAACCTGAGAAACCTTTACACCAACCGGAATGAGCACATATTTCACCTAACCCAGCCTTATTTCTTACCACCATGTGTTATACTCAATAGAAAGAATTCTCCCATACGTTATATGCACAAGGAGTTAACTATGAATCAACCAATTGCTGTACTGGCGGGGACGCCGGTAGATACACAAATGGGGATGGACGTGCTGCAAGACAATGGCCTGGCAGGTATGGCCTTCCCTGTTTCTCAAAACCCTAGGGAACAAACGGCTTTCCAAGTGTCTTCGGCGGACAAGAAATACCAGACCATACGGACAATCCTCCGCCGCGCCCAAGAGCAGGGCTGCCGGAAGGCCTTTATTTATTGCAATTCTTTGTCGTCCTCGGTGGATTTCCATCCCATTTCCAAGGAAATCGCCATGCCCATCGTGACGCCCCTGGATGTGTATCAGCAGTTGGCACCCCGATACCATCGCTTGGGTCTTATCGCTGCCAATGCGCAGGGGTTATCGGGCATCGAGAAAACGCTTTACGAAGCCAATCCCACGCTGGATATCTTGAGTGCGTCCCTTCTTCCGGTGGTTCTTTCCATCGAAGCAAAAATGAAGCCCGCTGCCTTAGTCGCCCGTCACCATTTGGACCAGCTGGCTCACTGGATGGAAAGTTGTCAAATGGAAGCCCTCATCCTAGGCTGCACCCATTTCCCTTATTTCAAAAAAGAACTGGCCCAGCATACCACGTTGCCATTGATTGATCCGGCAGAGGAAATGATACAGTTGCTAATGGCTAGAGAATAAAAATGATAGTGGCACATACTTTTAAAAGCCCGCACCATAGGATATAAGGTTATAATTCTGCTGATTTAGGATATCTAACAAAATGACACATACCGCTACCGATAAGGTTAAAAAGGTTATAAAGGGTTATGAAACGACCGAAATCGCATAACCTTTTATACCCTTCTTAACCTTGACAGCAGCGGCACAGGAAACCATGTTTGATACAGAAATCAGCACAATAATAACCTATATGCAAAAAAAGACTGCCTCCGCAATGGACGCAGTCTTTTTTGAATTGCTACATATTAGTACAGTTTAGCCCCTGCTGGGATGTGGTTGTCTACCATGAGAAGGTGGAGTTTTTCTTCTCCTTCTTCGGAGTGGATAGCGGAGAGGAGCATGCCGCAGGATTCGATGCCCATCATCTTTCTTGGTGGCAGGTTCACGATAGCAATGAGGGTCTTGCCCACCAGTTCTTCCGGTTCATAGTAGGCATGAATGCCGGAGAGGATGATTCTATCTGTGCCGGTGCCGTCATCAAGAACGAACTGAAGCAGTTTCTTGCTCTTCGGTACAGCGGAGCATTCTTTAACTTTTACTGCACGGAAGTCGGATTTGCTGAAGGTGTCGAAGTCAACGAAGTCTTTGAAGAGTGGTTCGATTTCTACTTTGGAGAAGTCAATCGGTGCCGATTCTTCTACTTTTGCGGCTTCTTCAGCGGCTTTAGCCACTTTCTTTTCCAGAGCGGTTTCCGGTTTCATAGCTGGGAAGAGGAGAATGTCTCTGATGCTTGCGGAGTTGGTCATGAGCATGAAGAGACGATCCAGGCCAATGCCCAGTCCGCCTGTTGGCGGCATGCCGTATTCCAGAGCGGTGAGGAAATCTTCATCGATCGGATGAGCTTCGTCATCGCCATGTTTTCTTTCTTCTACCTGCATTTCGAAACGGCTTCTCTGGTCGATTGGGTCATTCAATTCAGAGAATCCGTTAGCCAGTTCGCGGCCATAGATGTAGGATTCGAAGCGGATGGTATAGCGGGAATCGGTGGGGTCCAGTTTGGACAGTGGGGATACTTCGATTGGATGACGGGTGATGTGAACCGGCTGGATGAGGTGTTCTTCTGCATAAGCATCGAAGCATTCTGCCAGAATCTTACCAAATCCATCATATTCGCTGTATTCTACATGGAGACGGTCAGCGATGGCACGAGCGTCTTCGATGGTCTTGCAAGCGTCGAAGTCTTCGTGGTTTGGTGTGTATTTCTTAACAGCTTCTGCCATGGTCAGTCTTGGCCACGGAGCTTTTACGTCAATTTCAGTGTCTTCGTATTTGAATTTGGTGGTGCCGTAAGCAGCCATAGCGCAGGCTTCTACGATCTGTTCGGTCTGGTTGATGACATCTTCGATATCACCATAAGCCTGGTAGGTTTCGATGGCAGTGAATTCCGGGTTATGACGGGTATCCATGCCTTCGTTTCTGAAGTTTCTGGTGATTTCGAAAATTCTTTCATAGCCGCCGACCAGCAGTCTCTTCAGGTACAGTTCTGGAGCGATGCGGAGGTACATAGTCATATCCAGAGCATTGAAATGGGTGGTAAATGGTTTTGCATTGGCGCCACCATAGAGTGGCTGCAGCACTGGGGTTTCTACTTCCAAGAAGCCATGGTCGGTGTACCACTGACGGATAGCACGCATCATAGCGGCACGTTTTACGAAGGTGTCTCTTACTTCTGGATTTACCATCAGATCCAGGTATCTCTGGCGATAACGCTGTTCCTTATCGGTCAGGCCGTGCCATTTTTCCGGCAGCGGACGGAGAGATTTGGAAAGCATGGTGAAATGGAGCACACGGATGGTGAGTTCCCCGGTGTGGGTCTTGAATACGGTGCCTTCGATGCCAAGGATATCTCCCAGGTCTACCAGTTTGAACAGAGCCCATTCATTTTCCGGCAGTTCATCTCTTCTGAAATAAAGCTGGATGTCGCCCATCTGGTCACGGAGCACACAGAAAGCGGTCTTGCCCTGGCCACGACGAATCATAATACGGCCAGCGATACGGACATGGGTTTCATTCTTTTCCAGTTCATCCGCATTGGCTTTGATATCCGATGTGTGGTGGTCCCAATCAAATTTCTGACCATAAGGTTCTACGCCCAGAGCACGGATTTTTTCCAGTTTTTCACGACGAATCACCATCTGGTCATTCAGTTTCGGTCCATTGTTCTGGTTCACTTTTTCTGTCATACAAATTCCTCACTTATAAAATAGCATGCAAAGACACCCAATAAATAGGGAAAGCATGTGATAACGCATTCTATCATTTATCAGGGCTTTACGAAATAAAACAAATTTAAATAGGTAGACATCATCATGACATTACCTATGCCATGATTTCAAGGGTTCTTAGGTTACTCAGGTTTCTCAGGTTCTCCGAATGTGCCCATATACGCTAGAGCATTTTCTGTCGCATTTGGGAAATAGAGAATCTAGAAATGTTATATAAAAAAGGGTATTGGGGCACTTTATGAATTGTGCGCTCCTAAGTAAGTTTACACCGCTGTCTCGGCTCCCCTGTCGGGGTAATGCTGTTAAGTTAAGGATTTGCGCCAGTAAGCATGATTTGGTTTGTGATTATAGGTTACTCAGGTTT
>CAKQBK010000040.1 GCA_934216155.1 uncultured Dialister sp. | reverse complement strand
ACGCCACTATATGGCTGGTATATCAATCGCTATCGTCTCATATTGCCTAAATCGCCAGAGGTTCAGGTTGCTCAAGTGACTCAGGCTTCTCAGGTTACAAACATCCTGAGAAACCTGAGCAGCCTAAGAAACCTGAGAAACCTCATACCCAGTGAAACAGGCGGAAGACGTAGGAATGACACCAGTCGATATCAGAAGCTGCGTGGTGCCGCATTCACCTTGGCCTCATCTTAAGCATGACACGTAAGTACCGCTCTTCCGGTGCAACAGGGCGTAACAAGTTGACAGTAGGCTGTAAACAGAATGGTGATTAGTATTTCTAAAAGGGTATTATTCTACTGATTTCGATGGAAGTCTTACAGTAAGATACCACCATCATAAAGGTTAAAAAGGTTATAAAAGGGTTATGTGAAGCCGGCGTAATCACATAACCTCATATAACCTGTATAACCTTGACGCTAGCGGTAGGTTGCTTATAGTCTCTGACCAATTCAGCAGAATAATAACCTTTTCAAAATCCCATTACCATGGTAATGATTGATGTTTTCTTGTTCGTTTACCACTTCTACTTTCCATGGAAAGTAGAATTACCCGAAAGGGAAATTCATACGCAAAGAGAAAGCACATCTTCTTTTACAAGAGGGTGTGCTTTTTGTGCGTTTTTTCGTGATGGGTAGCGTGGGGACTAGGTAATTTCTTGTTACTTGAAATGTTTTTGACACTATCCTTCGAGCGTGGTATGATAGGTCCATCAAGTGAGGGAGTAGCAGCCGCGTGGCGGGACAGTCAACATACTGGTTTTGGGACCGTACATTCCAAACCTGGCTTACCATGAAATAGCGAGACTCACGTGCATAGTTTTACTGTGCACGGGGGTCTCTTTTTTTGTGTTTTGAAAAGGTGACTGGTAGACTGGTGACTAGTAGCTAGGCCCTAGGGATTGGCTACTAGTCACCTTAAAAGAATGCGATCTGCTAACTCATTTTCTAAAGGGAGTGGGGATTTTGGGTTTTCTATTTCTTTTCAACAGTATATTATTAGGGGTGGGGCTGGCCATGGATGCGTTTTCTGTGTCTTTGGCCAATGGCCTGAAGAATCATTTCATTCGTGCTGAGCAAATGTGTCTCATCGCAGGGACCTTTGGGTTCTTTCAGTGGTTCATGCCTATGACTGGTTGGTTTTGTGTCAACTGGATTGTAGATATTTTCCAGTTCCTTTTGCCTTTTGTCCCCTGGGCGGCTTTGGTACTGCTTTGCGCTATTGGTGGGTGCATGATTCGTGAAGGCTTGTCTGGAGAGGATGAGGATGTAAAGGCGGAAGTGGGCTTCAAGTTTCTTTTCTTGCAAGGGCTGGCGACGTCTATGGATGCTCTTTCGGTGGGATTTACTATTGCGGAATACGATTTCAATAAAGCCTTCTTGTGCAGTGTCATCATCGGTGTGGTCACTTTTGGGATTTGTATTGCTGGGCTGATTCTGGGGAAGAAATTTGGCATGAAGCTGGCAGATAAAGCGACCATTCTGGGGGGATGTATTCTTATCGGGATTGGATTGGAAATATTTTTGACAGCGTGAGAAGGCAGTGAGAAGTGAGGAGTTAGAAGTGAGAAGTGATGGTGGCGGCGCACAATTCATAAAGCACCGCCTTTTTGATGAATAAATTGGTTGCGATTGGGCAGATATAATAGTATTTTGTCATAATGTTTTGTATTGGGTACAATTTCATTTGCGGATGTGATATATTACAGGTAGCATCTTTTTTAGTATTTGTTCAGAAGAGGGGGACAAATTATGAAGAAAATATGGATGTTTTTTACCATGCTGCTGTTAGCACTTTGTACGTCAGTCACGTCTTATGCAGCGGGGGAATCGGCAGTGACTCTGGTATGGGTCAATCCTAATGCTGTCAGTGATGTTTCTGCTACAGAGCAGAAACTGAATGATGGATTGCAGGGAGCATTGAAAAATTATCATTTTAAATTTGCTGATTCTGTTGAAGCTCAAATGGTAATGCAGCAGTACATGATCGAAAATGGCATTGTGCCCGATGACAATAAGACCAGTGTTGGTTTTTTGCCGAAAAAGGCGGATATGCAGGCTTTAGCTCAACAGCTGAATGTACAGTATGTTGTTTTCACCAATGCAAGAATCACTGATGAAAAAGCTAAAGTAGCGTGGTTCTCTATTGTAGGAGCTAAATACGAAGCTACTACCTTGTTTACTACCATTGTGTATTCTGCAGACGAAGATCGGTATGTATATTTCAACCAGCAGTCTGTGAAAGAAAATGCAGCAGGATCTTCTAGTTCCGAAAGAGCATTTAACAAATGCTGCGATACGTATTTTGCAAAGAAATTGACACCGGAAACTTTTGTTTTGAAATAAGAGATACAAAAAAGGATGGAGAAATGATATTCCCCATCTTTTTTTGTGCCGTGTATCGGATTCTAAATAGGAGAAGATATTAAATCAGTGTTTCCCTAGAAAAGGAATCGTCATTTCGACCTATGGGATTTGTGCTAAATATCAAAAACGATGTAAGCGACCATGTTGGACAAAAGTGGAGAAATCTTGTGACACTAACGAGAGAGTCACAAGATTTCTCCACTTCTGTCTAACATAGTTCTTAATTACCGATATCATAAAGCACAAATCCCATCGGTCGAAATGACGATTCCGGTAAGTGGCACATTTGAGTAACCTTTAGAACTCTTAGAACCTTATGAACCGCTAAGCATGATTTCGCTAAAAGTGATAGGTTACTCAGGTTTCTCAGGATACTGAGGTTTCTCACGTTTCTCGAATGAGCTAAAGAGGATAGCGTCTATCGGCACATTCGGAGAACCTGAGAATCCTGAGAAACTTGAGCAACCTGTCCTCACTAGCGGAATCATACTTACCGACGCAAATCCTTAACTTAACAGCATTGCCCCGACAGGGGAGCCGAGACGCTAGCAGCAAATTTGAGTAACTGCATAACCTTTTATACCCCTTTATAACCTTGATGTTAGCGGTAAATTATATTTGTTCGAGGAAGGAATTCAGTAGAATAATAACCTTATAGCTATCCGGTAGTAGGAGAAATGATGTAAGCCGAATGATCCCTAATCCCTAGTCACTAGTCACCAGCTACCTTCTGTGCCATCCCATCCATCCGGTTGACGGCAGAGAGGAAGGCTTTTACCGAGGCGGTGATGGTGTCGCGGTCTACGCCGACGCCCCAGGTGGTTTTGCCTTTGTCATCGGTGAGGCCGAAGTAGGCGATGCCGCGGGAGGCTGGGTCGCGGTCCAGGTCGTGTTCTTCGTAAATCAGGTGGGTGACGGTAATGCCGTAGGTGTCACACAGGGCGCGGCTGATGGCGTCCAGTTGGCCTTTGCCTTGGGCGGCGATTTTCTTTTCTTTTCCATTGGCGTTCAAAGTGACGCAGCCTTTCCAAATGTCGTTTTCTCTTCGGAAGTGGAAGTCCACCAGTTGCAGCGGTGTTTCCTGGTTGACGTAAGCATCGTAGAAGAGGTCGTGAATTTCCTGCGGTTCCAGTTCTTTGTGGTTTTTATCGGACACGTCTTTGACGAAATAGCCGAATTCTTCACGCATGGCCTGGGGCAGGCGGATGCCGTAGGCGTTTTCCAGGACGTATGCGACGCCGCCTTTGCCGGACTGGCTATTGATGCGGATCACGTCGGCTTCATAGTGACGACCGATGTCTTCTGGATCCAGTGGCAGGTAGGGGACGTTCCAGTAGTCGTACATGCCTTCGGCGTGGTGCTTCATACCTTTGGCGATGGCGTCCTGGTGGGAGCCGGAGAAGGCCGCAAAGACCAGTTTGCCAGAGTAAGGTTGCCGGTCGCCTACTTTCATGCGGGTCAGTCGTTCATACATGTCCACCAGTTCGCTCATGTGGGAGAAGTCCAGATGGGGATCGATGCCATGGGTGTACATGTTCATAGCTACGGTGACAATGTCTACGTTACCGGTTCGTTCGCCGTTGCCAAAGAGGGTGCCTTCTACGCGGTCAGCGCCGGCCAGCATACCCATTTCTGCATCGGCTACGCCGCAGCCTCGGTCGTTGTGGGGGTGCAGGGAGAGCTGGATGGCATCGCGGTAGTTGAGGTTCTGGTTCATGTAGGCAATTTGCATGCCATACACGTGAGGCATGGACATTTGTACCGTAGAGGGGAGATTGATGATGGCTTTCCGGTCTTTTGTCGGTTTCCATACGTCCAGCACGGCGTTGCATACGTCTAAGGCGTAATCCACTTCGGTGCCGGTGAAACTTTCTGGGGAGTATTCGAAACGGTAATTTCTTCCCGCCTGTTCGGTCAGTTCTTTCAGCATCTGGGCTCCTTCAATGGCGATTTGTTTGATTTCGTCTTTCGATTTGTGGAAGACCTGTTCTCGCTGGGCCACAGAGGTGGAATTGTATACGTGGACAATGGCGTTTTTCACTCCATCTAAGGCTTCAAAGGTCCGGCGGATGATGTGTTCTCTGGCCTGGGTCAGTACCTGTACGGTCACATCGTCGGGAATCATATCCTTTTCCACTAAGGTGCGGAGAAATTCATATTCGGTTTCGGAAGCGGCAGGAAATCCGATTTCAATTTCCTTGAATCCGATCTGAATCAGCTTCTGATAAAATTCCAGCTTTTCCGACAGGCTCATAGGAATCACCAGGGCCTGGTTGCCATCGCGGAGATCCACACTGCACCAAGTGGGCGCATGGTCCACGGCATCCTGCATCATCCAGCTCATGTCACAAGCAGGGGGCATAAAATATCCTTTTCTGTACTTCTGTGGAATCATCATAATTTTTACATCCTTTCGAGGGGCTAACATAGAGGAGAAAGTTAGGAGTTAGGAGTTAGGAGTTAGGAGTGAGGAGTGGTGGAAGGCAATGCCGTTAAGTTAAGCGAAATATGCGATGATTTCTGCTGATGCAAAGGTTACTTAGGTTTCTCAGGCTCCTTAGGTTTCTCACGTTTCTCGAATGAGCTAATGACGCTAGCGTCTATCGACACATTCGGAGAACCTGAGCAACCTGAGAAACCTTAGCAACTTTGGAGCCTATCACCACTAGCGGAATCATATCTGCTAACGCAAATCCTTAACTTAACAGCATTATGGTGGAAGGGGCGCACAAAATTTGGAAGCGCCCCAATACCCCTTTTTATAATGTAGGCTGTTAGCAGTAGGCAGAAAGCAGTATTTGTATACTGCTTTCTGCTAACTGTTTGTCAAAATCGGCGAGCTTATAGAAAAGAACTTGGGTTCAGTTGAATCAAGCTGTATAAGAGTAATTCGGTGTGCTCGCCGCCTTCACTCCTCACTCCTCACTCCTCACTCCTCACTCCTAACTATTTAAAAACAGGTAGCATGATAGTTGCTTTTAACCATAAAGGAAAACAACAAAAGCCTCTTTCATCTTTTTAGAGACGAAAGAGGCTTTTCCGCGGTACCACTCTGATTCACCGATTGACGGTGCGCTTTAGGGATATGATTGTGCTGATTTCGCAGGTTATTTTTAGTTAGGAGTGAGGAGTTAGGAGTGAGGAGTGGTGGCCGGCGAGCGCGTCGAATTGTTCTTATAGGGCTTGCGACTTTTGATGTCATGATCTTTTCTATATGCTCGCCGATTTTAATAAAGCGATAGCAGTAAGTGGTGTACAGATACTGCTAACGGTTTACTGCCTACTTCATATAAAAGAGGGGTATTGGGGCGCTTTATGAATTGTGCGCCCCTTCTACCACTCCTCATTCCTCACTCCTAACTAAAAATAAAAAGCCTTCCGTCAAGAGACGAAAGGCTTGGCCTGCGTGTTACCACTCTTATTTCTACCTTATTTCTAAGATAGACACTCATCAGATACGTTCATATCCCCCTGTCTAGTAACGGCCAGGTCCCGGCTCTACCTACTTGGTTCAGCGAGCTGCTCAGAGATGAGTTCGTTTCCCTTGTTCCATCACTTTCCACCATCCAGTGACTCTCTAGGCTCCCTAAGGAAATTACTATTTCTCGTCGTTGCATTTCTTATTTGATGTTGAACGTATGATAACATGGATTGCAGAAAAAAGCAATGAGAAATTAGGAATGAGAAATGAGGAATGGTGGTAGCGGCGCACAATTCATAAAGCGCCGCCGCTTTATAAAGGTTACTATTCTGCAGATGTCCTATTTCTAACATATCACAAGTACGGCTTAGTGCAAGGTTAAAAAGGGTTATATGGGGTTATGATACTTACGGTAAGCACATAACCCTATATAACCCTTCATAACCTTGCAACAAGCGGCAAAAATTGTATGTTAGAAAGCGGAAATCGGTAGAATAATAACCTTTTTATAATATGCGGCGCTTCCAAATCATGATGCGCCGCCACCTTCATTCCTCATTCCTCATTCCTAATTATAATTTCTCATTCCTAATTATATTAGAATGCCGGAACCAGGCCGTCGCTGAAGTTGTCGTTGATGTAGTTCTTTACGTCTTCGCTCTGGAAAATCTTGACGAATTTCTTGTAGGTCGGGTTGTCTTTGTCCTGTTCTCTAGCAGCGATGATGTTTACATATGGAGAAGTGTTATCTTCGGTGGCCAGGGCGGTCTTGGTGTCCAGGTTAGCGGACTTTGCATAGCCGGCGTTGATGACGGAAATATCTACATCATCCAGGGAACGTGGGAGCTGCGGAGCTTCCAGTTCGATGATTTCCAGGTGTTTCGGGTTTTCAGCAATATCATTGATGGTTGCTTTGGTTGGATCTGTGCCTTCTTTCAGTTTCAGGAGGCCTTTGCGGTCCAGGAGCAGCAGAGCACGGCCGCCGTTGGACGGATCGTTTGGAATGGATACTTTAGCGCCATCTTTTACATCTTTAATGTCTTTGATTTTGTTGGAATAGACACGGAGTGGTGCCAGGTAGGTGTTGCCGATCGGTACCAGGTGGGTGCCGTTCTTTTCGTTGAATGCATCCAGGAATGGACCATGCTGGTGGGAGTTCAGGTCGATATCGCCAGCAGCCAGAGCGGAGTCTGGCGCTACATAGTCACCGAAAATCTTCAGGTTGACTTTGAGGCCTTCTTTTTCTGCTTTCTTAGCAACGAATTCCATGACCTGTTCAGAATATCCGGCGGTGATACCTACGGTGATTTCGTTCTTTTCTGCCGGTGTCTTGGCTTCCTGTTTGTCATTGCCGCAACCAGCGAAAGTGCCTGCTGCTAAAAGAGCTGCCAGGGAAAGGGCGAGTGTCTTCTGAAATTTCATAATTGTTTCCTCCTGTTAGATAATGGAAATACATGTATAGTGAAACATAGAGTGAGTTTGGTTGTAAATAGTTAGGAGTAAATAGTTAGGAGTGAGGAGTGGTGGAAGTTGTGTTGCTATGAAATGAATAACATTAGTAGTCATACCGCTGGTGCAGCCCCCTCTGCCTTCGGCATCTCCCCCGATGGGTAATGCTGTTAAGTTAAGGATTTGCGCCAGTAAGCATGATTTGGTTTGTGATTATAGGTTACTCAGGTTTCTCAAGTTGCTAAGGCTGCTCAGGTTCTTCGAATGCGCTGATAGACGCTAGCGTTATCATCTCATTTGGGGAACCTGAGAAACTTGAGAGTCCTGAGCAACCTGAGAAACTTTGTCACAAAAGGAATCACCGCATATTTCGCTTAACTTAACAGCATTACCCGATGGGGGCGATAAATAAGGTGTAAACTTATTTACGCACAAAATTTGGAAGCACCCCAATACCCCTTTGTATAAAGTGGGCTGTAAGCAGTAGGCAGTTGGCAGTATCTGTATACCGCTTACTGCCTACTGCTTACTGCTAACGGTTTGTCAAAATCGGCGAGCTTATAGAAAAGGACTCGGTATTATAAGTATCCAACCTTATAAGAGTAATTCGATGTGCTCGCCGGCCACCACTCCTCACTCCTAACTAAATAAAAAAATCTCCTCCCTGTAAAGGGACGAGATATTCGTGTTACCACCCAATTTCGCAAAGGAATCACTTCCTTTGCCTCATAAGGTACGCCGGCGATTGCCTTGATACCTCGATCTCTATAACGGGAGCTCCCGGGCCGCCTCACCATTCGACGGACCAGACTCAGAGGCCATCTTCCATAAAAATTTCTGTACTTCCTTTCACCACCTGGAAGCTCTCTTTGACAGATTCTTTTATGTACTCTTCTCTTCATTGCCTGTGTGAAGTTGAAACTAATATACACTCTTGCGGAATATAAGTCAAGCCTGTATTTGGGGATTTTAGTGAGAAGTTAGAAGTGAGAAGTGAGAAATGGTGGTAGCGGCGCAACATGATTTGGAAGCGCCGCAGATAATAGAAAGGTTATTACTCTGCAGATTTCTATTATCTAACATATATATTTCATCGCTTATCACAAGGTTATAAAAGGTTACATAAGGTTATGAAACTTGCGGCGAGCCTCATAACCTTATATAACCCTTTATAACCCTGTACCAGTTCTTATTTGTGATATGTTAGAAATAGGAAATCAGCAGAATAATAACCTTTCAATAATTTGCGCCGCCACCACCATTTCTCACTTCTCACTTCTAACTTCTAACTTCTAACTGATTTTAAAAAAGCTCTTGACGAAAGCGTCCAATCGCGGTATACTACCTGCATATTACAAATGCATATGGTTTTGACAAAGACGTCTGATTACGAAATGGTTTCGTGTCAGGCTTTTTCTTTTGGACAAGGACGCCCAGGTGATACATACCTGGGCGTTTTCTCATTTGGTCAGGTAGCTGGTGACTAGTGACTGGTGACTAGGAAAACATATTTCCAGTCACTAGTCACCAGTCACGAGTCACCAAATCGAGAGCGAGATAAAAGAACCAAGAGAAAAAGCCGATACATCGATTTCTATCAGACGTTTTTATATGTTGTTGTTGGTTGATGGTTGTTGGGGCATCCATTTTAAACCGCTAGCGAAAATGAGAACCACCTATTTCTATTTCCAACAACTAACAACTAGGAACCAACAACCATAGGCAACTAACAACAAGTTATTAAGAAGGGATCTGGTTTATTATGAAAAAAATGGAAGCGGTCTTTAGAAAATGGCCCGTCTTGGCGGCTGCCTTGTGCAGTCCGACTTTGGTTATGGCAGCAGAGCCGGAAGGAAGATATTCTTCTGTAGATACGATCTGGGTGATGCTGGGAGCTATTCTGGTATACTTCATGCAGCCTGGGTTTGCTATGGTAGAAACAGGTCTTACCCGTGCCAAGAATGCAGGGAACATCGTCATGAAGAATTTCATGGACTTTGCCCTGGGTACCATTATGTTTTGGATTTTCGGCTTCGGCCTTATGTTTGGTACCGACATCGGTGGTATCATTGGTACGCCTGATTTCTTCGTTCAGAATTTCCAGGTCCCCGACGACGCAGGATATACTCCTCTGGCGTACCTGTTCTTCCAGACAGTATTCTGTGCTACCGCAGCCACCATCGTTTCCGGTGCTATGGCAGAACGTACCAAGTTCTCTGCTTACTGCGTGTACTCCATTCTGATTTCACTTTTGATTTATCCGGTCTCCGGACACTGGATCTGGGGCGGCGGCTGGCTCTCTGAACTGGGCTTCCACGATTTCGCGGGTTCCACCTGTGTTCACATGGTCGGCGGTGTATGTGCTTTCGTTGGTGCATGGCTCTTAGGACCAAGAATTGGGAAATACAACAAAGACGGTAGCGTCAATGCGATTCCTGGTCACTCCATTACCCTGGCTTGCCTGGGTATGTTCATCCTGTGGATGGGCTGGTTCGGATTCAACGGTGGTTCCACCGTATCTGTCACCGGCGATGCTAACATCGAAGCGGTTGGTCACATTATGATTACCACCAACATGGCAGCCGCTGCTGCAGCTGTAACCACCATGTTCTTCACCTGGGCTCGCTACGGCAAACCAGATGTTTCCATGACACTGAACGGCGGCCTGGCTGGCCTGGTTGCTATCACCGCTGGTTGCGATGTGGTCACTGTTCCTGGTTCTTTCGTCATTGGTATGATTTCCGGTTTCTTCATTGTTCTCGCTGTTGAATTTGTAGATCAGAAGATGAAAATCGATGATCCAGTTGGTGCCGTTGCTGCACACGGCGGATGCGGTGCCCTGGGTACACTCCTGACCGGCCTCTTCTCTGAAAGCGACGGCCTCCTCTACACAGGAGATCCCCATTTCTTCCTGATTCAGCTCCTTGGTGTTGTATCTGTTGCGATTTATGTATTCATTGTCATTAACATTGTATTCCGTGCCATCAAAGCCACCATTGGTCTCCGCGTTACCAAAGAAGAAGAAATCAATGGCCTGGACTTCGAAGAACACGGCCTCACCTCTGCGTATGCAGACTTCATGATGGTTCCTGATACCGCAACCAAAGCCATCGAAGCTGGCAAAGCACCGAAAGATGCAGTAGAAATTCCAGTAGAAACCAAAGATGTGAAAGACATTCCGGAAACTGTACTGCCGAAAGAACTGCCTGCTGATGGTCATAGACTGTACTGCGTCACCATCATCACCTCTGACAAACGGTTTGAAATTCTCAAAACCGCTATGGAAGCCATCGGTATTACCGGCATGACCGTCACCAAAGCCCTGGGCTATGGCCTGGAAAAAGGACAGACTCAGATGTACCGTGGTGCTGCCGTTTCTGCTAAACTCCTTCCAAAAGTTCGTATCGATATCGTGGTATCCAAGATTTCTCCAAGAACTATCATCGAAGTGGCAAAACGTGCCCTCTATACTGGTAAATACGGCGATGGCAAAGTCTTCGTTTCCACCATCGACAATGCCGTAAAGATTCGTACCGGCGAAGAAGGATACGATGCCCTGCAGGACTATCCGATCGAAGAAGAAAAGAAATAATTCATTCCAGTGACTAGTGACTGGGGTAAGAAAGACCTTCTCATACATGTATGGATGTGTGGGAAGGTCTTTTTTTGGTGGGAATAGGGAGATAGGTTACTCAGGTTTCTCAAGTTGCTAAGGTAGCTCAGGTTCCTCGTATGTGCCGATAGACGATAGCATTATCATCTCATTCGGGAAACCTGAGTAACCTTTATTTGACATGGCAAGTGTTTTCCCTTATGATGCAGGTAGAGAAAGGGGCGATAGATATGATGTATCCCTATATGACATTGGCCGATGGAACGGAGATTGTACATTCCCAATTGATTCATAAAGATGGAATGGACCATGTGATCGTACATTTTGAACGGCCGACAGAGGAAGGATTTGACGATGCGCGGTGCGAACTTCCTTCTTATGCATGGAGTGATGTGCATGGATTTAATGAAGAAGAAATGAAACTTTTTGACGAAATGGTTCATGCCAATGCGCATCTATTTTACAAATATGCTGCTTGTGGAGGAATTGCCAGTGCCTAGTCTGTTTATGCTTTTGGGGTATAAGATTTATTTCTGGGCCAATGAGGGAACGGAACCGATTCATGTGCATATAGCCAAAGGGAAACCTGGACCTAATGGGACAAAAATCTGGCTTACTCGTAGTGGAGGCTGCATCGTAGCCAATAACAACAGCCAGATTCCACAAAAGGATTTGAATAAATTATTGGAAGTTATTGAAAGTCAGTTTTTCTTTATTTTGCGTCAATGGAAAGAATTCTTTCAGACTGAAACAGTTACTTATTTTTGTTAAGGGAGGCATGATAGCCTCTCTTTTTTATTTTTTGTTTCTAGGCACATTCGAGAAACCTGAGAAACTTGAGCAACCTAAGCAATCTAAGCAACCTGAATAACCTTTACAATAAGTATACACATATTTAAAAGCACCAAATTTCACATACTTATTCACAATTGTTCACAATATGGTGAATAACTGTATTTGAGAATGAAAAGATACGGTAAAAAGCCACATGAGACGGTTGTCCACTGGAGATATACACAATATTTTGTGAATATCTGTGAATAAGTGAATAGCTGATGAAAATTAAAATATGAAAGAGCCCATAGATACGGTGTATTTCAAGAAAGAAAAGTTATCCACAGTTGTGGATTCTGTGAATAGACTTTTCACAGGGGAGAAATGAAAATGAAAAATATATGCAAAGGAAAGGTCAAATGGGTGTCAAATACAAGAAATGAGAGAAAATACACTACATATTGTGATTTTTAGAAAAAACAAATAGGTACACTGTCCACTGTCAGTGGACATGTGAAAAGCTGGTATCAAAAAAGCAGGATCTTCTGCGTGAAAATCCTGCTTTTTGATGTGTATACTTAAAATCTATTCAGTTAAGGAGTTGCGTTAGTAGGTATGATTTCGTTAGCGGTTATAGGTTACACAGGTTTCTCAGGTTGCTAAGGTTTCTCACGTTTCTCGAATGTGCATATAGACTTTATCGGTCGAAATGACGATACACTGATGACGCTAGCGTCTATAGGCACATTTGGGGAACCTGAGAATCCTGAGCAACTTGAGAACCTTGAGAAACCTGTAACATCTAGCGGAAGTATATGTACTGACACAAAACCTTATCGCGACAGTATGGCCTTCAGCAGCGCCCGACACCCCAGCAGCACATCCTGATAGGTTCGTTCAAAGTCTCCGGTGTACCACGGGTCAGCCACTTCGCGGTGCTCACCGGCCCAATCCAGCAGGAGGGAGACTTTTTTCGACCGATCGCCGTGGGTGAGGTAGGCCAGGTCTTCCAAATTTTCTGTATCCATGCAGACGATATAATCGCTCTTTTCATAATCCGCATCGGTAAAAAGACGGGCTTTTCGTGGTGTAAAGGGAATTCCTTTCTTCGCAAGAATTCGTTTGGCCGGTGGATACATGTCGTGACCAATTTCTTCTGTAGTGGCCGCCACGGAGGTGATGGAAAACTGCTTGCTTAGTCCGGCTTGCTGTACCAAGTATTTCATAATGAATTCTGCCATAGGGGAACGGCAAATGTTGCCGTGGCAGACAAATGTAATGTGGGGCATGGGGATAACCTCTCTTTATGGGGAAGTATAATATTTGAAAGTTAGGAGTGAGGAATGAGGAGTGAGGAGTGGTGGAAGGGGCGCACAACTTAAGAAGCACCCCAATACCCCTTTTTATTTTATTAAGACTCCTTATAGGCCCGGTCAATTAATGGTTTGGCCTTTTGAAGGTCATCTGTTGTTTTGATGGATACTTCAAGATCGCCTGTTCCGTAATGGCCTATGTTTCGCATATCTCTTGTGAAACCATCTTCTAAATCAACTGTACCTGGGTCTAGTTTCATGCGGAGAACAATCTGCTTGTTATATATTTCAATACAGAAAATGTTTTGTACTTTTTTATAGGCGAGATACAGTTTTAGCTGATTGGGAACTAGGTCATCACCAAGGGATTCAATATAGTCACAAAGTGATGCATACAGTGTTTTAAAATGATTGGTTGCACCGGCTAGTTTTTCTATGTGTGTCTTTTGAGTTGTATTGCTAAGTGGTTCTGATTGTGGGTTTACAATAGGTGTATTGATATGTTCAAAAAGAATAAGTCCATTATTGTATTTTCTGTATTTTACAAGCTTAATATTTCTTTGCATCTGATTAACTGCATGAACATCATAGCGGGTGAAGTCATTGGCAATGCAAATGACACATGGAACTGACCAATCAATTTGATCTGCAATGTCTTTGCCTAATTTTTCGATAACCAGCAATTTAAAATCGGCTTTATGTCTAAAAGCCAATCTAGATAGAATAGGCCTTGGTTAATTACATTTTCATTCAAGTTGCGTTTATATTCAAAAATAACGGGACTATTGTTTTCATCAATGCCAATACTGTCCATGCGGCCGGCAGAAATGACATATTCGCTCTTTAAAAATTTAACACCAAAGAACTTTTCCATATTATTTTCTATGATAGTCTGCAGTTCTTTTTCGAGTCCAACTGTAGATGCGGTTAGTTCTTTGGTTGTGGCACCAATTTCAAATAATTTAATCTCTGACATAGTATTTCTCCTTGAAAGTTGAAAATAATTCAATCATGGGAAATCGATAAAAATAATTATTATGATTAGTATATCATAAGTATCGGCAATAAATTTTTATTTCGGTCTGACTATTTTTATTGTTTTTGCCGATAGGGCTCTCAAGGTTTTCCGAATGTACCGGTAGATGTTAGCGATAGCAGCACAAAAAATCCCCTTCATTTGGAAGGGGAAAGGATGTAAGCGAAACATCCAAGGGGATAGTTCGCACTAGCGGCATGTTTCCCTTGGTATAATCCCTATAGGCATCCGTACTAGCGGTTAGAGAGGATGCCTAAACGAGTAGGGGAAACGGATTTCATACCGCAAAAGCGAGCTATCCCCTGGACTTTTCGCTACGCTCAAGTCCTATCCCCTTCCAGAGGAAGGGGATTATTAGTGGATGCCCGTCAACCGCCAACTGTTTATTTTATAAATGGGGTATTGGGGCCTATATGAATTGTGGCCCCTTCCACCACTCCTCACTCCTCACTTTCCTAATCCCCAATCCCTAGCTACTAATCCCCAGTCCCCAGTCACTAGTCACGAGTCACCCCATGATTCATGAAACGAAAATATTTATGATAAAAAGTCATTTTCCCCTCTTTACAAATGGAGGGCCAAAGCGTATACTACTATCAACTTCAATTTTTGAATAAAGACAAGGAACGGAAGCAAGTGAATCGGCTTTCTCTCAGAGAGCTGCCGTATGGTGAAAGGCAGTAGGGGGTCCTCACGAAGTCGTCCGGAAGTCCTGTATCTGAAAATAGTAGGATATGGCGTTTGGCACCGTTACAAAGCCGCTGAGTATAGTGCGAGGTGGTACCGCGTAGAAGGTTTACGCCCTGGTTGCTTTTTAGCAATCAGGGCGTTTTTTGTGTAGTTTTGTAGGAAATAGAAGTCACCACCTAGTTACCACAAACATAAAGGATTTTCTGTATGCGCAACAGAAAACATCCTATTTGCAAGGGAAATCGGGGTTGTCCCCAAACTGATTTATTCAAAAATGAAAGAAATAATCATTCGTGTAGGATACGTAGGAGGCAAATTATGGGTATGTTCAAGAAAAATGCAAAAATTGCAGCAGCAGGGTTAGCAGCCATCGCTATGGCAGGTATGATGGCAGGATGCGGCATGTCTTCCGGCGGAGACCAGAAGGCAGCAGCAGGCAACGGTCAGAAGGTAGAACTGAAACTGGCTTACCAGCTGCCAGCTGATCATCATCTGTCCAAGAGTGTTGAAAAGTTCGCCAAAGAAGTCAACGAACGTTCCAAAGGTTCCATTGAAGTCAAAGTCTATCCGGCAGGTCAGCTCTATAACGACCAGAATATGAATGACGCTCTCATGAGCGGCGGCCTGGATATCGGCATGAACTCCACCGCTCGTTGGTCCATGGTGGTTCCGGCTCTGAAAGTACTGGACCTCCCATTTGTACTGCCAACCATTGAAGCCGCAGATAACGCACTGGACGGCGATCTGGGCAAGGCACTCTCCTCTGAAATGGAAAAGAAAAACGTACATCCTCTGATTTGGGCTGACTATGGTTACGTACAGTTCTGCAACAATGCCAAGAAGATTGAAAAACCGCAGGATTTCCAGGGACTGAAGATTCGTTCCTACTCTGAAACTTCTGCCGACATCATCCAGGCACTGGGCGCTGCACCGACAACCATGAGCTCCTCCGAAGTATATATGGCTATCAAGAACGGCACCATCGACGGCCAGTCCTCCGGTCAGACCGCTATTCTGTCCCGTAAGATTTACGAAGTATCCAAGTACATGACCGTCACCAACCATTCCTATGTCGGATACCTCCTGGCTATCAATGACAACTCCTGGAAGAAACTGTCCGCTGACCAGCAGAAGATTGTCAATGATGTAGCAAAAGAAATCCGTGATGAAATCCGCAAAGAAACCAAGTCCGAAGACGAACGTTGCCTGAAAGAACTGGCCGCTAAGGGCATGGACGTCTATGCGATTCCACAGGATGAAATCCACCTCTGGCAGGAAGCTACCGCTCCGGTTATCGCTAAATTCGAACAGGAACAGGGCGATTTCGGCAAACAGCTGGTAGAAGACTGCAGAAAAGCTTCTCAGAAGTAATGCCGCTAACATCTTGTGTATAAATGAGCAATGAGTGATGAGCAATGAGTAATTGTGGTGCGGCGCACAACTTATAAAGCGCCGTGCCAATGATATATCATTATAGAATATAAAAAGGCGGCGCTTCCAATGTTGATGCGCCGCCACCTTCATTCCTCATTTCTCATTCCACATTCCTAATTATTAAAAGGAGGGCTGTCTCTTGCGTTCTGTATATCGTATGTATAACCGCGTACTGGGTTATATCACTTGTGGGGCTGCGGCGATTGCCGGGTTGGCTATTTTAGCGACAGCCTTCATTATCTGCTATGAAATTATTGCTCGTAGCTTGCTTCATAGCCCGACCGTATGGGCCATGGAAATTTCTACTTACCTTTTGATTCTGGCCGGTTTCTTTGGTATGTCCTATACCATGAGAACCCATGGTCACATTTGTGTGGATTTCCTCTATTCCCGTTTCCCAAGAAATGTCAGACGAATTTTGGATATCATCACCACCGCATTGTCTCTCTTTGCCATTTATGTATGCATGACCGAATCCACCAACTACATGCTGATGAGTCTCAAGATGGGCGTCGTATCGCCATCTCTGCTCCGTGTGCCCCTGTGGATTCCACAGACATTCATGGTGATCGGGTTTGTATTGCTGTTTTTGGAAATCATCAACCACTTTTTGGCTGATTTCTTTGCTGATGAAAAGGAGGAAAAATAATGGTACTGGCAGGTTTTGCTTTATTTATTATTATCCTCTTAATTATTGGCATGCCGGTGGCGTTCACTTTGACCATTGCCGGGATTCTGGGAATCATCCAGTTCGTGGATATGTCCACCCTGTCTCAGGTGCCAGTAATTGCCTATAAGACACTGGATTCGTATGTACTGACTTCGGTGCCGCTCTATATTCTCATGAGCCAGATCATGCTCACCGGTCGAGTAGGCAGTGGCCTCTTTGACTTGGGCAGCAAATGGATGGGCCACCTTCCGGGAGGCCTGGGCATTGCCACCATTTTTGCCTGCGCCATTTTCGCTGCTATTTCCGGTTCTTCCGTAGCCACCGCTGTAACCATCGGCGCCATGGCCATTCCAGAAATGCTGAAACGTGGCTATGATAGAAAACTGGTTGTTGGCTCCGTAGCCGCTGGCGGTACCTTGGGTATTTTGATTCCGCCGTCCATTCCGATGATTCTGTACGGTACCATCACCGATGAATCTGTTGGGAAACTTTTCATGTCCGGCGTCGTACCGGGTGCTCTCCTGACCGGTCTTTTCGTTCTCTATATCGTTATTTCTTCCTGGAATAAACCGAGAGAAGCAAAAGCTACCATGGCAGAAAAGATGAAATCCCTTCGGGAAAATATCTGGGGCCTGCTGCTTCCAATCATCATCATCGGTGGCATTTACACCGGCGTTTTCACACCCACCGAAGCTGCGGCTGTGGGCACGGTGTATGCGCTGATTATTACCTTCTTTATTTATAGAAGTATCACCATCGCTGACATGCCAGCCATTCTGCGTTCCACCATCAAAACCTCCTGCATGATTTTTGCTATCATGGTAGGGGCTATGCTCTTCGGCTACATCCTGACCGTACTTCAGGTGCCACAGGCTCTTATGTCTCTGGTTACCGAAGGCGACTTCAATCGCTGGATCGTTCTCATCGGTATCAATGTGGTGTTGCTCCTTCTGGGCTGCGTATTGGAAACGGTTTCCATCATCCTTATCACCCTGCCTATGTTGTACCCGATTATCAAAGCCCTGGGCTTTGACCCCATCTGGTTCAACGTAGTGATGCTGATCAATATGGAACTGGCTCTCATTACCCCACCAGTAGGTATGAACCTGTTCGTCATCAAAGGCATCAGCGAAGACAGCTCCATTCAGGACATCATCGCTGGCTCTGCTCCATTCGCACTGATCATGGTCGCAGAAATCGCACTTCTGTGCTTCGTACCAGAAATTGCCACCTGGCTGCCGTCGGTACTGAAATAGTGAGGAATTAGGAGTGAGGAGTTAGGAGTGATGGTGGCGGCGCACAACTTATAAAGCGCCGCAAATGATATAAAAGGTTATTATTCTACTGATTCCGCACTTCTAACATACCACGAGTAGGGCCTGCTACAAGGTTATAAAGGGTTATATAGGGTTATGTGCTTACCGCAAGTTTCATAACCTTATATAACCCTTTATAAGCTTTTACTAAGCGGTAATATTGGCATGTTAGAAAATAGAAATTAGTAGAATAATAACCTTTTTATGTTTGCGGTGTCATAAGTTGTATGCTCTCATTATTATGACGCACATTTCCCTTTACTTCCTTAACAGAAATTTATATACTATAATGATGATAATATGAGAATTTTGCATCATGCAGTTTGGCTGCTACACTAAGGGATATATGACACGATACTGCTAGTGTTTATCAGCACATTCGAGAAACCTTCAGAAACCTGAGCAACCTTAGCAACCTGAGGCACCTGAGCAACCTGTAACTTCCAGCGGATTCATCCCTACTTACTCAATTTTTCAATATAACAGCGATCGCAGAAACGGGGCACACCATGAAAATAGATATCAATGGCAAGGGAAAAAGACTATATACCATGATTGGCGTTGTCCTCGGCGTGATTGCTGTGGCACTGGGGATTCAGCTGGGTATTTTAAATACCATCAATAACAGAAACTTCGACAATACGGCGTTGCTTCTGTTAGATCGGGTCATCAGTGTCATTGAGACCAATGAAAAGAACGAACAAGCCTTGATTGGCTCTTTGAAAGATGATTATGTGGTGCGGGCGAAAACCGTGGCCTATATGATTGATGCGAAACCGGAAGTGGAGTATGACGTCAAAGAGTTGAAGAAAATCGCCAATCTGGTTTCTGTGGATGAAATTCACCTGCTGGATAAAGAAGGAAAAATTTATAGCGGGACTCTTCCCATTTACTATGGCTATACCCTAGATTCAGGAAAGCAAATAGCCTATTTCAAACCCATGCTGTACAACCATGAGTTGGCCATGTGTCAGGACGCGGCACCCAACACAGCAGAGCATAAGAAAATGATGTATGCCATGGTGTGGGACGAAAAAAAAGAACGGCTGGTGGAAGTGGGGATTGCCCCGGTCCGGCTTCTTCATGAACTGAAGCAAAATGAAATATCTGAAGTGGTGAGCCGCATGCCCACCATGGAGGGCTTACAGATTTTTGTAGCCAATCGAGACAATGGCACCATTTATGGTGCTACCGATAAAGATAAAATTGGGAAAACCTTGGACAGCGTAGGCATCATTCGTCAAGAAAGCGAAGCCTCCCTGCACAAAGGCTATGTGTATATGGATGGGGAAGAATACAAAGTATCCTTCCGGTTCTCCGGCCCCTATACCATTGGGGTGGCCTGGTCGACTGCAACGAATTACAAAAACAACGCCATGGTCCTTATCGTGGTAGGCGGATACCTGCTTCTGGCAGCTTGCATTATTGTATTCATGCTGGCAAAAGTATTGAAAACAAGAAAAGAACGAGACAACCAGTTCAATATCCTGTTTTCCATGGCGGAAATTTATCGTAGCATGCACCTGATCGACTTGGAAGCCGATACCTATATGGATTATTCCGTAGGAGCACATATTTCTGAAAAGAGAAAAGTGATGCACCAGGCAGAAACCAAGCTGTACCAATACATGAAACGGCAAACTCTGGACGACGATTGGGACAAGGTGCACCATTTCATCGACCTGTCCACCCTTCCTGCCCGCTTGGAAGGAAAGAAAAACCTGACCCTGGACTATGTAGCGAAAGACAATCGTTGGTTCCAGGCGTCCTTCATCGTGATTGGGAAGAATGAAAAAGGAAATCCGAAGACTTTGATTTTCACCATCCGCGATATTGACGAAGAAAAGCGGAGAGAAGAAAATCTCCTCTATGCGTCCCACACGGACGAACTGACCCAGTGTCGCAACCGCCGGGCCTATATAGAAGATGTACAGATTACGTGGAGCATGAAAATTCCTTTCGTCTATGTATCTATGGATGTGAATGGACTGAAACAAGTGAATGATACCCTGGGCCACGCCGCCGGGGACGAACTCATCCAAGGCGCCGCCGCTTGCATGAAACAATGCTTCGGCAGTTACGGCAAAATCTATCGCGTAGGTGGCGATGAATTCGTAGCCCTGCTGGCCGTAGACGATAGCCGCCTTTCCATGCTCCGAAAGGACTTTGAAGAAACGGTGTCCAAGTGGCACGGCAAACTGGCACCCAAACTGAACGTGGCCTGTGGTTACGTCTCTAGCCAGGAAACCCACTGGCCTTCTATGGACGAAATAGAAAAAGCCGGCGACCATCGCATGTACGAAGCGAAAAACCATTTCTATAGTTTGCCGGAGAATAATCGGAGAAAACGGTGATTGGTAGAAATAGGTTGCTCAGGTTACTTACGTTTCTCAGGTTGCTCAAGTTTCTCGAGTGTGCCTCTAACCAAATTCGTCATTTCGACCGGTCCTATTTGTACGAAATGGCATGGATGTGTTGAAATGAGATGTGCCTCTGAGTGGAGAAATCTTAGAGGCACCAGCGGTAAGGGCTTAAAGCATCATATCATTACGACTTATCCCACTAGGTGGTGATAGCGTTCATAGGCACATTCGAGGAACCTGAGAATCTTGAGCAACCTGAGTAACTTGAGCTACCTGTAATATCTAGCGAGATCATCACTAGCGTCTACCCTCTTCCTCTGGAAGGGGGGCAGGGGGGATAGCTCGCACTAGCGGTATGGAATGAGTATGATGTTATCCGTATAGGTGTTTCTCTGCACGTACCATGGACAAAAACGTCATTTCGACCGGTCGTATTTGTGCTTTGTGAAATAGCAGGTATGAAACGCGATGTGTAGGAGAGTAGAGAAATCTATCAGCACCAGCGGTAAGGGCTTAAAGCATCATATCATTACGACTTATCCCACTAGGTGGTGATAGCGTTCATAGGCACATTCGAGGAACCTGAGAATCTTGAGCAACCTGAGTAACTTGAGCTACCTGTAATATCTAGCGAGATCATCACTAGCGTCTACCCTCTTCCTCTGGAAGGGGAGCAGGGGGGATAGCTCGCACTAGCGGTATGGAATGAGTATGATGTTATCGGTATAGGCGTTTCTCTAGCGTCTATCGGCACATTAGAGCAACCTGAGCAACCTGAGAACCCTTAGCAACTTGAGTAACCTGTCATCACTAGTGGAATCATACCTACTAACGCAAATCGGTCACCATAATCAAAAAATGAAAAGAGGAAATACCATGTCTGTAACTTATACCATTCGCCAAGGAAATATCCATGATGCAGAAGCACTAGCCGCTGTGGAAGCGGAATGTTTTCCAAAAGCAGAAGCAGCGACCGCAGAGCAGATCCGTGAGCGACTCGCTTCCTACCCGAACCATTTTCTTCTCATGTACGTGGAAGGGAAATTGGTGGGATTCATCGATGGCATGACCACCGATGAAAAAAATTTGAATGATGAAATGTATGCTGATGCAACCCTGCACAACGAATTTGGCGCATGGCAGATGATTTTTGGCTTAAATACCATTCCCGCCTATCGCAAACAAGGCTGGGCCGGGAAACTAATTGAAGCCTTTCAGAAACAGGCCCAAGAAGAAGGAAAACAAGGCATCGTCCTCACCTGCAAAGACCGGCTGGTGCACTACTACGCCTCCTTCGGCTTCGTTAACGAAGGCAAATCCGACTCCACCCACGGCGACGTGGTGTGGTACCAGATGAGATGGAAGACGGAAAAGCAGTGAGAAGTTAGAAGTGAGAAATGGTGGTGCGGCGCTTCAAATATATAGGGCGCCGCAAGTTTTATATAGTGAGTTTCAAATGCACTGATAGACGCTTGTGAAATGACGAATACGGCTATAGGCACATTCGAGAAACCTGAGCAACCTGAGAAACCTAAGCAACCTGAGAAACTTTTCATCGATAGCGGAATCTTTCCATATGTCTTGCATCGTTACGTGACAGCCCCCAACCTATAGAAATTATCTATACTCTTCACCAAGAAATCATACAATCAATCGATAGGTTAGGCATCTATGGGATGTTTGACAACAAAAACCTCTTTCTTTCACGAAAGAGGTTTTTGCTTTATAATAGTAACAGAATTTATTTCATTTATAACATGTAGAATGAAAATCGTTGTCGCTCGTTGGTTGTGTGAAATCCGATAACTAACAACCAATCACTGACAACGATTATTCAACCATCTGACTGCTATTGAAATGGCGGATAAATGACTGGTTACTCATCTAAAGAAATGAGAATTTTCACTAAATTATAATAATTATTATAACCATTTATCTTCCATTTAGTGTATAATAGATTTAATATCATGCTATGGCTGACAAGTGTATCATAGCACGGGCTGATTACGAGTCAGGTAGGCTGAAAAGCAGTAAGGTGAGGCACATGAAAAGACAAATCCACTTAAAACCAGAAGATTTACAAAAAAGCGACAAATTAGGATTGACATACAACCTGGGGCAGGCACACAAAAGAATGCTCCTCAAACAGTCTGGCATTATGAAGAAATTCGGCCTTACCGCGCGTCAGTCCCTGATTATTGCATATCTTTCTACCCACAAAAAAGATGTAGTGACACAGAAGACCCTGGAAGAACACCTGCATCTGACCAATCCAACCATCACCGTGATGATCAAATCCATGATGGACAAAGGACTGGTTCACAAAGAAAGAGTGCCGGAAGATGCTAGAAAATATCGGCTCTTCCTGACAGAAAAGGCAAAACAGGTAGAACAGGCCAGCCGCCAGGCAGCCAAAGACCTGGACAAAACCTTCTACGAAGGCGTATCCGAAAACGATATGAAAGTCTTCAAAGGCGTCCTTGGTCAGATTATGAAAAACCTGGACATGATTTGAATACACAAAGGGGCATGTGACAATGGAGTTCACATGCCCTTTCTTTATAATTAGGAATGAGAAATTAGGAATGAGGAATGAAGGTGGCGGCGCGTCATAATTTGGAAGCGCCGCGAGTTTTTATAAAGGTTATGATTCTGCAGATTTCCATTTTCTAACATATCAACTTCACCGCTTGTCAAAGGGGTAAAAGGGTTATGTAAGGTTATAAAACTTACGGTAAGCAAATAACCCTATGTAACCTTTTTAACCTTGCATCAAGCCTTACGCGTGATATGTTAACATACGGGACGTGGCAGGATTATAACCTTAAAAAATGCGGCGCTTCCAAATTTTTATGCGCCGCTACCACCACTCCTCACTCCTAACTCCTCACTATTTCGCAAAAGGAAATAGTTCTATGTGAGATTATCGAAAGGAAAGATACATATGAGTAAGCCTATCGTTGCCGTTACCGCCGATACTTTATTGGCAGAAATGAAACCGATCAACCAGAAAATGGCAGACTATGCGCCGCGCCCCCTGTTGAATGCCCTGGGAAAAGCGGGACTTCTCCCCATTGTGATTGCCTATGATGACTTTGCCAGTCCGGAAGAATTTGTAGACACCTTTGATGCTCTGGTCCTCTCCGGCGGCCCCAATCCGACGCCCCGTTTCTATGGAGAAGAACCACTGTGGTGCATCGGACCGACCTATGAAAAACGAGACCTCTTTGAAATTCCCCTCATTCAGGCAACCATCAAAGCCAAGAAACCCATTCTTGGAATTTGCCGGGGCCAGCAGATTCTAAATGTTGCCCTGGGTGGTACCCTCTGGCAAGATATGTCCGTGCAGAATCCCAAAGCCACTATCCAGCACATGCAGAAAGCCCCTGGAAATATTCCCACCCACTACGTAGAAATAGACAAAACCAGTCGCCTCTATGATGTGCTGGGAGAAGGCCTCTATGTGAACTCTCGCCATAGAGAAGCCATCAAGAAACTGGCTCCGGGCCTTAAAGTGGCCGCCAAAAGCAAAGACGGCATCATCGAAGCCGTAGAAAGCATCGACAACGATCTCATCGCCTGCGTCCAATGGCATCCAGAAAACATGGAAAAAGGCATGGACCGCCTCTTTAGAAACTTTGCAGAACGGGTGAAACGGTATAAAGATAATGAGGAATGAGGAATTAGGAGTGGTGAAAGGTTATTATTCTACTGATTCCATATTTCGAACATATCGGGAATAAAGCTAGATAAAAGGTTATAAAGGGTTATATAAGGTTATGAAACTTGCGGTAAGTACATAACGACAGTGTAAAATATTTTGTGTAAACGAATAGATTAGAATTTAATGAATTTCATGTTTTAACCATGAAAAAAGAAT
>CAKQBK010000039.1 GCA_934216155.1 uncultured Dialister sp. | reverse complement strand
AAGGCAAGTTGCCCCAAACGGACTTGGTGGGTAAACCATCAACCAACAACATTTCCCCTCCATATATTAAAATTGCATCAGCCCTTCAAAACCATACCTAGGGAAATTTAGTTTGCTGTTAGCAGTTGGTCGTTTGCAGTATTTTCTGCCTACTGCTTACTGTCAACGGCTTACTTATCCCTCTATCTATATAAACGAAATAGGGGTATCGAAAAACAACCTATTCATATTAGATTCTCGTTAAACTTATTTCTAACTCGCGGCGCTTTTTAAGCTGTGCGCCGCTACCACCATTTCTCACGTCTAACTTCTCACTGCCTTTCCATATATTAAAATTGCATCAGCCCTTCAAAACCATACCTAGCGAAATTCAGTTTGCAGTTAGCAGTTATCAGTTCGCAGTGTTTTTCTGCCTACGGCTAACAGTCAACTGCTTACTTATCCCCCTCTATATATTAAAATTGCAGAAGTACCCCCAAATCACAACATCAAATTTCTAAAATTTTCAAATTTGCGGCGCTATATAATTCGTGCGCCGCCACCTTCATTCCTCATTCCTCATTTCTAATTCCTCATTGCATTTTTCCCCCTCTATCTATATAATCAAAAATTGGACGAAAAAAAACGAACATTTTTAAGATTAGAATTTGATTATTTTAATTTTGTTGTTAGTTGTTAGTTGTTGGTTTATGGTCTGAGTTCATATAGCACATTTCGCACAAAAGCAAATCCTCATTGGTTTAAGGTTTAGGGTTTATCCTTCAAACCTTGAACCCTAAACCAATGCCTCTTTCGCACCGGCAAGTTGCCATCAGAACGACTCGGCAGGTAAACCAACAACCACCCACAAATAACAATCCGTACTCACCAGTCACGATTTCATTATTTATATTTTCGGCGCTTTATAAGCTGTGCGCCACTACCACCACTCCTCACTCCTCACTCCTCATTCCTAACTCCTCACTCAATAAGTACATAAAAAGCCCTCACCGGATGGCAGCCGGTGAGGGCTTTTGTATTTTTGGAGTTTTCAGAATGTTTAAATCATAACCCTATGAAAATCATAGACCTATAAAGAGGTGTGGTGAAATAGTTCTATTTCTTAGAAAAGAGCAGCGGACAACTCCACTCTGTTCTGCCGTTACACCGTCGGCGGGTCGCGAGACCATCCTCATGAAGGGAAATATACATGAGATTTCCACGGAAGCACTCACTTCGTGCGAGAAAGAGAAAACAAATCCTTCGCGAGAGGAACGTCACAGGGGCTCTCCATTTTCATAGTCCAGCGATCACGACACGCTGTTTTTTGATACCAGAGGTACGTCTATAACCTTTTCTTTTTCTTCCAGAAATCTTTCCCTAGCGCAGGGAGACAGACCGATACGCCAAGGCAGATGGTTGGTTTTTTGCCAGAATCCCCCATACATTCCAGGTTTCCTGCCAAATACCCCATCTCACAAAAATAAGTCAGCATAGTCTATCCTTTGAAACGATCATTCCTCCCAGCTCCCGGACAACGACACCGGAAGAGAAAGGTCTGGGCCCTCCAAATTCCATCCCATACCACTTGGACATATTTCTGATTCACGATTCTTTTCTGTTAACCTGTCTCTATTATACTACATACAATTTTTTATTAAAGTATAGTTTTTCAAGTCTTTTCCATTTTCTTGCTGCAAATCACATGGCATCGAAGAAATTCTCCCCTATTGAACTTTTCTTTAAGGAGATACAAGAAATATAGTGACTGCCATTTCTCTCTTGTGCTGAAAAAGTGAGGAGTTAGAAGTGAGAAGTGGTGGAAGGGGCGCACAATTCATATAGCGCCCCAATACCCCTTTTTATACAAAATAAGCATAACAGTTATACCGTTCCCCATTGGAGAAGGTAATGCTATTATGTTAGTAGACATGATTCCGCTAGTAGTGACAGGTTGCTCAAGGTTCTAAGGGTTCTCAGGTTGCTCAGGTTCCTCGAATGTGCCGATAAATGCTAGCGTCATTAACTCATTCAAGAAACGTGAGAAACCTAAGGAGCCTTAGAAGCCTGAGTAACCTTTGCATCAGCAGCAATCATCGCATATTTCGCTTAACTTAACAGCATTACCCCATCAGTGTAATATTGTTAAGTTGAGAAATGCGATATGCAAAACTAACGTCATTTCGACCGATGGGATTCGTGCTAAATGTAACAAAAGAACTAAGCGACCATGTTAGACAAAAGTGGAGAAATCTTGTGTCTCTAGCGAAATTCGCAAAAGAGTTACAAGATTTCTCCACTTTTATCTAACATAATACTGAACTGCACGATATAGCCACTTATTTTATAAAAAAGGGGTATTGGGGCGCTTTATAAGTAGTGCGCCCCTTCCACCACTCCTCACTCCTAATTCCTAACTCCTCACTTTTCCTGATCCCTAGGGCCTAGCTACTCATCCCTAATCCCTAGTTCGTCGCCTTCCCGGTTCCTTCCTGCGGTTTCGGTGTGGCCTTTCCGGTGATGCGATCCAGCAGTTTGCTGCCGGCGTTCTTTACGGCTTTAGCTTTATCTTCTTTCTCTTTCTTTTCATTGTCAGCTTTTTCTTTAGCTGCCTGTTCCGCTTTAGCCGCCTGGGCTCTGGCTATTTCCGCACGAATCGATTCTGGTACAGAGAAGGACTTGGACTTGTAACTGCCCAGTGCTTCGCTCATGAAGTCTCTCCAGATAGCCGCCGGAATGGTGCCGCCGGTGTAACCTGCGTTGGAAGAGGTATCATCGCCAATCCAAACAGCAGTAACCAGTTCCGGAGTATAGCCCACGAACCAAGCATCGTGTTCGTCATCGGTGGTGCCGGTTTTACCAGCGGCGGGGCGACCAATCGCTGCATTGCCACCGGTACCTCTGGAAATAACTTCTTCCAGGATACTGGTCAGACGATATACCGCATTTTCATCCACCACCTGCTTGGATTCTGCCTTGTCAGAGTGGTCTTCCAAAATGTTGCCATTACGGTCAATGACTTTCAGAATGGCCGTCGGTTCCACCAATTTGCCGTCATTGGCAAATACGCTGTACGCTTTGGCCATATCATACACAGATACCCCATTGGTGAGACCACCGATGGAAGCTGCCAAGTTATCATCGTTGCTCTTTCCGTCTTTGACGAGAGTAGAAATACCACAGGCTTCTGCGGTTTTCAGCACCTTGGACATGCCCACTTTATTGGCCAGATCAATGGTCGGGATATTCATGGAGTTTACCAGGGCTTCTTCGATGGTGACCTGACCGCCGGAGGTACCACCGTAGTTTTTCGGTGTCCATCCGCCGCCATAGGTTTTCTTTTCATTGCTGATGGTGTCATATGGACTATATTTATTTTCAAACGCCGTAAGGTATACAAACGGTTTGAAGGAAGAACCAGGCTGACGAACCATCTGGACTGCACGGTTGAAATGGTCTTCCCCGCGTCCGCCTACCATGGCTTTGATATGGCCTGTGCCGACTTCGATAGAAACCATAGCCCCTTGCGGCTGGGTCAATCCTTTGGCATCCTTATTGCCTGCTGGCAGTTCTTTCTTCAGTGCTTTTTCTGCTTCTTTCTGCATATCCAGGTCCAGGGTGGTGTACACCTTGAGACCTTCTTTATAGATCGCATCGGAATCATACTTATCGCTAATCTGCTGAATCACGTAGTTAATGAAATAGGATGCTACGTGTTCTGTATTCTTTGCCGGTTCCGGTTTTGCCAAATGCACGTCCGCCGCTTTGGCTGCGGCAGCATCCGCTTCGGTGATATAGCCGTATTTCGCCATCTGGTCCAATACGATACCCTGGCGGTATTTTGCTGCTTCTAAGCTGCGGAATGGAGAATAGTAATTCGGGCTATTCGGAAGTCCAGCCAGCATAGCGCACTGCGGCAGGGACAAATCTTTTACGTCTTTACCAAAATACACTTTGGATGCGGTCTGGATGCCATAGCAGCCCTGACCGAAATAAATCTGGTTCATGTACATTTCCAGAATCTGTTTCTTGGTGTATTTGTTTTCAATTTCAAAAGCCAATACCACTTCCAAGAGTTTTCTCTTCAGCGTCTGTTCCTGGGTCAGGAAGGCATTGCGGGCCAGCTGCTGGGTGATGGTAGAACCGCCCTGTCCCGTAGCATTTCGGTTGACGATATTGGAAAATACGGCACGCATAATCCCTCTGGGGTCAATGCCGTGATGTTCATAGAAACGCACATCTTCTGCTGCCACAAATGCATTTTGCAAATTCTGCGGCACCTGGGTGATCGGCACAGGGATACGGTTTTCTTCCGCATGGACCGTGGTGATGAGTCGCCCTTTGGCATCATAAATCTGCGAAGAGGCGTTAGGCGTGATATTTCCTGCCACATCGGGCAAATGGCTAGATACGGACACAATAAATCCCGCTGCAGCCCCCGCTACAGCAATACCGATAATGATGCAGAAAAAGAGCAGTATCTTTTTGAAAAAAGACCGCTTCTTCCTCGGCACCTCCCGGCGAATATCTGAATTCTTCATACTCTTACTCCTGATATAAGAAAAGGCACCCACTATAAAGCAGGCACATATAACAAACGACACACTGTTATTATATCACAGGAAGGAAAGAGTATCACGTTTCAGAAAAAACAGTGAGAAATTAGGAATGAGGAGTGAGGAGTGGTGGTAGCGGCGCACAAAATTTGGAAGCGCCGCAAATTATATAAGGTTACTATTCTGCTGATTACCATTTCTGACATAGAACAATAAACGCAGGTGACAGGGTTAAAAAGGTTATAAAAGGTTATGAAGCTATCGGAATCGCATAACCCTTTGTAACCCTTTTAACCTTGATCGTAGCGATATATAATCATGTTTGATACAGAAGTCAGCAAAATAATAACCTATAAAAAGGGGTATTGGGGCGCTTTATGAATTGTGCACCCCTTCCACCACTCCTCACTCCTAACTAATAACTAATAAAAAAGGACATGAGACTCTTACGTCTCATGTCCTCTTTGTTACGTTTATTAGAATACTTCTTTAATCACAATGGTCTGTTCACGGCTTGGGCCGACGGAAACGATGCCAATCGGTACACCGATAAGTTTGGAAATACCATCCAAGTATTCCTTGCACAGAGCTGGCAGTTCATCGTAGTTTCTGATGTCAGAAATCTTCTGTTTCCAGCCTTTGAAGGTCTTGTATACTGGGGTGATCTTTTCCAGGAACTTCAGGTCAGCCGGGTATTCTTCTACTTCTTTGCCTTCGTATTCATAGCCTACGCAGACTTTGATTTCATCCATATCATCCAGGATATCCAGTCTGGTGATAGCCAGGTAATCGAAGGAGTTCAGTTCTGCTGCATAACGAACTGCGCGGGTATCGAGCCAGCCGATACGACGCGGACGGCCTGTAACGGTGCCGAATTCGTGAGCGGTATTTCTGAGATAATCACCGGTTTCATCCAACAGTTCTGTTGGGAATGGGCCCTGACCTACGCGGGTGCTGTATGCTTTGACCACGCCGAAGATGTTCTTCATGTTGTGCGGTCCGATACCAGCGCCGATGCAAGCGCCGCCAGCGGTTGGATGGGAAGAAGTAACGAATGGATAGGTTCCGTTATCGCAATCCAGCATGGAAGCCTGTGCGCCTTCGAACAGGACATTCTTTCCTTCTTTCACCAGTTTCTGTACGGTGTAGTTGGTGTCCTTTACATACGGGCGGAGCTTTTCTGCATAGCCCAGGTAATCGTCCAACATTTTTTCATAATCGAAGCCTTCCATGCCGTACAGTTTTTCCAGCATCATGTTCTTCTGTTCTACGTTATATTTCAACTTTTCAGCGAAAGTTTCTTTGTCCATCAAATCGCACATGCGGATACCGATACGATTGATTTTATCTGCATAGCAGGGTCCGATACCATTCTTGGTGGTGCCGATTTTGCGGCTGCCTTTTCTGGATTCTTCTGCTTCATCCAGACGGATGTGGTACGGGAATACCACCTGAGCACGGGTAGAAATCTGCAAATGCTTTGCATCGATGCCCTGTTCTTCCAGTCTCTGCATTTCTTCCAAAAGGCTCTTCGGATCTACTACGACGCCAGTACCGATAATGCAGACGGTACCAGGATACATGATGCCGCTTGGCATCAAACGAAGCGGATATGCCTTGCCGCCGGTAACGACCGTATGACCTGCATTATTTCCGCCCTGGGAACGAACCACTACGTCTGCTTTTGCAGCCAAGTAGTCTACGATCTTGCCTTTACCTTCATCGCCCCACTGGGCACCAATTACCATTGCTGTTGCCATGATTCATTCTTCCTTCCTGTGACGGAATCTTTTCCTGCCTGTGTCTTTCTAAGGTGTAGCAGGAAATAAAATCTGTACGTTACATTTTTCGCACAAAATACAATTTTATTATAACATACAGGGGAAGAGGTGGGGAAATATTTTTGGGAATTGGAATTAGGGATTGAAGCCACCAGAGTCATGTTTCATGTGAAACATTTGGTGAAAAGGTTATTATTCTGCTATTTACTATTTCTTACATGGTAGTGCAACCGCTTGCGACAGGGTTAAAGAGGCTATAAAGGGTTATGTGATTCCACCGGAGTCAAACCACCGCAGTCACTAGCCACGGGCCCCTAAATTTGCTACAATAGACATATGTAAATATATTATAAAATCATGCAAATCAGTCATAATTTCATTTTTTACTAACCTAAAAAACCACTCTACGCAATTGAAATCGAGAAGTCTTTTGTCCCCATCATTATAAAATTTATATAATTTGCGGTGCTTTATGAATTGTGCGCCGCCACCACCATTTCTAACTTCTCACTACACACGTAAAGTGGCCCATATGTCATGTAAGCTAGCAAAGAAAGAGGTACACTATGTTTTTACACGAAATCATGAAAGGGGCCGATCCGGCCCATCTGGCTTTTGAAGGAGATGCCACGGTCACATATGGCGAATTGGAAGAAGCCATTCGTCGATATAGAAATACGTTGTACGCCATGGGTATTCGCAAAGGCGATCGGGTGGCCCTGTACTCCGCCAATCGAGCAGAATTTGTCTATGCTTTTATGGCCGTAGTGAGCCTGGGAGCCATCATTATTCCAGTGAATAATTCTCTGGTAGACCGCGAAGTGGATTATATTCTGAAAGATTCCACCACCCGCCTGATGATTACGGACACTCCCATGGACGTTTCGGTCGAAACCATTGACATCCATGATTTGGATTACAAAGCCCAGAAGGAAAATGCACCGGAAGCCCCTGCTTTCCCAGAAGACCTCACCGAAGATGACGTATGCGCCCTGGTATACACCTCCGGCACCACCGGCAGTCCGAAGGGTGCTATGCTGTCTCACAAAAACTTAGTTAGAAATGTGGAACAATTCACTGCTCGCATCATTTTCAAGCCAGAAGACAAGGTGCTCTGTGTGCTCCCGATGTTCCACTGCTATGGCATGACCACTGTGGTTCACGGCGGCCTTTATGCCCATTCCACCATTGTGATTCTCCGTTCCAGAAGCCCGTCAGAAATTATCAACACCATCGTGAAACACGGCATTACCATCGCCATCATGGTGCCACCGATGTACAATCTCCTGGCCCGCAAAGGGGAACCGTCTCTGATGAAAACGGTGCATACCTTTATTTCCGGTGGTGCTTCCATTCCGCAGCCCATTTCCCAGGCCTTCTTTATGCGCTATAAACACCCAGTCCAGGAAGGATATGGTCTCACAGAAGCCTCCCCGGTGGTTTGCGTCTTGCCGACTGCCAAACCGAAATACCTCACCAGCGGCCCCACCATCCCCGGCGTAGAAGCCAAGATTGCCACCGGCACAGACGGTGACTATGTACCGGGCACCGTAGGGGAACTCCTCGTCCGGGGTGACAACGTCATGAAAGGCTATTGGAACAAACCGGAAGAAACGAAAAAAGTCTTCACCGAAGACGGCTGGCTCCATACGGGAGACCTGGCGTACATGGATGAAGACCGGTACATTTACATTGTGGACCGGTTGAAAGACCTGATCATCGTCAATGGCGAAAACATCTATCCAGGGGAAGTGGAAGATTGCATTTATGAAATCGAAGGGGTCGGCGAATGTGCCGTCGTAGGCCATCCGGATCCCCTGCGCGGACAAGCTGTCTGGGCCTATGTGGTCATGAAAGAAGGCTACGAATTTGACGAAAACAAGATTCGGAAATACATGTCCCAGAACATCGCCAGCTACAAAATCCCCCGCCGCTTCATCCCCATGGACGCCCTGCCGAAAAATGCCACCGGCAAGATTCTGAAACGGGCATTGCGGGATAATTGATTGGAATTCGAGTCCGCTAGATTCAAGTTTCACGTGAAGCCTTTCTAAAAAGGGTAGCCCTTCGGGCAGGTTATCCCCTATGATTCCGCTTGTTTCTCTTGGCATGTAATACATAGATAAAAGGGTTATAAAAGGTTATGCATTTACGATTTTCCCATAACCTTTTATAACCCTTTTTAACCCTGTCACAAGCGTTAGAAAATCTTTGTGAATTATCGAAAGTAGCAGAATAATAACCTTTCTACACCAGTTTCACTTGAAACCTTTCCAACAAACATGGGCGGAAAATTATGTTATACTATGATTCAAATAATGAGTTGTCAGCAAAGGAAAGGACATGGATATGAAAACTTCTTCTCCCTCTGAAACAGACCAAATCCGCAGCTTGCATTACAAATACGAAATTCCAGAAGAAATCGCCCAAGCACTGATTGCGAAAGGCTATCGCTTTCTAGAATTAGACAAAGCGGCACTTCTTTCCTGTTTATCAGGCCAGTCCATCGAAACCATTCTCGCCATGCGCCAAGAAGATCCCTGGGGCATCATCGAAAAGAAACTGGGCCTCACGCCAGAGTTATATCACAAGAAATACATCGCCCACCGTGCGAACCGGCTCCATCGGTTCTATGGCATAGAAGAAAACCGCGCCGCTGCCCTTTTGGAAGAAGGCTATCCCAACCATTGGATTCGCCTTTCCTACTTATTAGAGCAGCACACAGGGCAAAAAGCAGAAACCATCCTCCGCACCAGAAAGAAATCTGAAAAATGGAAACCCTGGGCCGAAGCCCATCTCCACGTGTCACCAGACGACTTTACAAAATGGATTGCAGAAACCAGAAATCCCAGCTTGCCGGTGAAGTAGTTTGTAGTTAGCAGTTGACAGTTAGCAGTTGACAGTTAGCGGTTGGCAGTTGGCTGTTAACGGTTTACGGTTAACAGCTAACAGCTAACTGCTAACTGCTAACTGCTAACTTCTCACTGTATTTCCCCGAGGTACATCATCATGATTCAAAATTTCATCTATCACAATCCCACCAAAGTATATTTCGGAAATGGAGAGCTCACGCATCTCCATGAAGAATTATCCCGTTTCGGCCACCAGGTCCTTCTGGTGTATGGCGGCGGGTCCATCAAGAAAAATGGACTTTACGATACCATTATGGAAGAAATCCAATTGGCCGGCATGGCGGGCTATGAATTGTCTGGCATCCAGGCCAATCCGGAAATCGATCCGGTGCGGCAGGGTATTTCCCTTTGCCGTCACGGCGATGTGGATGTGATTCTCGCTGTCGGTGGCGGTAGCGTGCTTGACACCGCCAAAGCCATTGCAGGCAGCGTATTTTATGAAGAAGACCCGTGGCAGCTCATCAAAAGCCGGGCCCAGATTTCCCATGCCCTGCCATTGATTACGGTTCCCACCATGGCTGCCACTGGTTCAGAAATGAATAGCTGCGCGGTCATCACCAATCCTGAAACACAGGAAAAATACGGTTGGACCACGGAAGCACTGCGTCCGAAGGTATCCTTCCTTTGCCCGGAAAATACTTATACCGTCCCCGCTTTCCAGACCGCTTGCGGCAGTGCAGATATTCTGTCTCATATCATGGAAGTCTATTTCAACCAGGAGCAGGGCTTTACCGCCACCGACGGATTCATGGAAGCCATGATGCGCTCCGTCATGGAAGATGCCCCTCGCGCCATGAAAGATGGAAATGATGAAGAATCCCGAGCCAATCTGCTTTGGAACGCTTCCTGGGCCATCAATGATTTCATCGACTCCGGTCACTCTGTAGGCTGGATCTGCCATGGCATCGAACACGAACTGTCCGCCCTCTATGGCATCACCCACGGACTGGGCTTGGCCATTCTGACGCCTGCGTTCCTTCGGTACGTACTGGATAAACACACGGCGCCAAAAATCGCCCAATTTGCCGTCAACGTCATGGGCATTGATCCGAAAGGAAAATCGGATAAGAAAATCGCAAAAAAAGGCATCAAAGCATTGGAAAAATATTTTACCAAAACGCTGGGCCTTCCGGGACACCTCTCTGACGTCGGTATCGATGACTCCCACTTTGAAGAAATGGCCCACAAAACCATCCTCTGGAAAGGCAAAGAAGACGGCCTCCTCCATGGCTTTGTGAATGTAGCTGAAGAAGATTTGGTGGAAATTTATAAACTGGCTCTATAAAAGAGGGATTAGTAGCTAGGCCCTAGGGATTAGGAATTAAGCTCCATGTATGCTAGAGCAAAGTTTCACGTGAAACATACTTGAAAAGGGTATTATTCTGCCGCTTTCGATATTGCACAAAAAGATTCTGCCGATAGTGACAAGGTTAAAAAGGGTTATAAAAGGTTATGAGGATACCGTAAGTCTCATAACCTTTTATAACCCTTTTCTGTATGCAGTAAATGACAATAGAAACCAATGGAATCACAGAGTATAACCTGCCCGAAGGGCTACCCTTTTGGGGCACGTTTCATGTGAAACAGTTGTAGAAAGGTCATGAGGATATCGTAATAACCCTTTTTAACCTTGTCGCAATAGTTAGAAACTCTTTGTGCAATATCGAAAGTAGCAAAACAATAACCTATTGATTCAATGTTTTCAGCATTTCTTCCATCACTTCGTCCAGCGAGCCCTTATTTTCCACCGCCACATCGGCACTTTTCCTGTACAAAGCAATTCGTTCATTGTACAGGTCAAAAACTTTTTTCGTTCCTTCTGCCAAGAGGGGACGGGTACCGACTTCTACGTCGGTTACAATATCTTCCGGTTTTCTATCAATAAATAGAATGATACCGGATTTTTTTAAATGGGTGATATTGCTTTCCCGCTTCACCACACCGCCACCGGTGGCAATGACCAGCCCTTCTTTTTGTGCCAATTCCTGAATGGTTCGTTCTTCCGCATCACGGAAACAATCTTCACTGACCGTGAAAAGTTCTTTAATGGTTTTTCCTTCTTTTTCTTCCAAATAGGTATCGGCATCCACAAATTCCCTACCCAGTTTCTGGGCCAACATTTTTCCAAATGTACTCTTCCCGCTGCCAGGCATGCCGATGAGGATAATGTTTCTCATATCTGCCATATCCACCTTTCTCCCCCATATATGTAAAGGTTATCATTCTACAAATTGCATTTGAACAGCAAATAGAATATACGGCTTACATCAAGGTTATTGTTCTGCTGATTTCGTTAAACCAACAAAGAAAATAAACCACTCTTCTAAAGGTTATAAAGGGTTATAGAAATGCCGTATTTCATAACCCTTTATAACCTTTAGAAGAGTCGTAAAATCGTCATGTTAGATATTGGGTTTCATCTGAACAATAACCCGCCCGGAGGGCTAACCTTTTCCTATACATGTATTCCTAAAGACGCCTGCGTGCTAAGGCTATTCTCCCATTTCTTTCACAATCTCCATGACCACATCTTCCGGAATTTCTTTTCCCATCCAGATTTCTTCTGCTGCCATGGCTTGCATGACCAGCATGTACATGCCGTTGATTTTTTCTGCCTGGGTCGCATCATGCAGCAGTTGCGTCTCTTCTGGATTGTAAATGATGTCGATCACTTTCGGATAGGTGGCTGCTTTTTCTTTGGAAATAGGAGACACCCCCACTTTTGGATGCATGCCCACCGGGGTGGTATTCACCAGCAAATAGCCAGAAGGCATGGTTTCAAAGGTGTCATAGCCAATGATTTCTACTCGTCTTTCTTTGGCAAAGCGGAGGAAATCCGCTGGCACCGTTTCCGGATGACGGCTCACTACATGAATCACCGACGCCCCTAAATCATAGAGACACTGAATGACGGCCCGAGAAGCACCGCCGTGGCCCAACACCGCCACCGGTTTTCCCTTCACATCACCATGGATTTTGGCCACCGTCCGTTTGAAGCCAATGTAATCGGTATTATATCCTTTCCACTTTCCATCACTTTTCGCAATGGTATTGACCGCCCCGATGGTTTTCGCTTCTTCCGACACTTCATCTAAGAAAGGAATCACATCCAATTTATAAGGAATGGTCACATTGCATCCATCATAGGTGGATAACACGTCCTTCAAGCGGTCATCAAATCCCACCTTGGGAATTTCCACCAAATCATAGGTGCTATGCCATTTCATTTTTTGAAATAACAGTTCATGAATCTTAGGAGACAAACTGTGCCCGAGCACTTCTCCAATTAAGCCAAGTTTCATATAGCCTCCATAATAAAGTTAGCAGTAGGCAGTTAGCTGTTTGCAGTAATTAGAAACTGCCAACTGCCTACCGCTAACTGCCTACTACCTTTTACATGACGGATAATTTCCCAGCACTTTGAAATAGGTGCACATAGACGACAGGCCGTGCAAGGTTTGCATGTTGGACGGATCATTCAATTTACCCATCACATCGATATGGAAGAAATATTCAAAAGGACGACCTTCCATGGGGCGAGATTCCAAGTGGGTCATATTCATACCACCGTAGAAGAAATAGCCCAGCACGTGATAAAGAGCCCCCGGTTCATGTTTAACAGAAACCACCAAAGTAATTTTATCGGCCGCATCGGTGATTTCCATTTTCGGTCCGATAATGAAGAACCGGGTGTAGTTGCTGGAATTGAAGAAAATATTTTCTGCCAGCACGTCCAATCCATAGAGCCGTGCCGCGGTTTTGCTAGCCACAGCGGCCTGGTTCTTCTTTCCATCTTCCGCTACCCGTTCTGCACTGCGGGAGGTGGAAAAATAAGGTTCCAGTTTCCAATTCCGATGTTCATTGAAAAATGGCCGGCACTGAGCAAACCCCTGCGGATGGGAATACACCGTGTCGATATCATCCAAGGTAGCTCCTGGGACGCCTAAGAGATTGTGCTCGATTTTTACCAACTGCTCGCCCACCACAGCGCAATCATATTTCTGAATCAAATCATATACTTCGGTGATACCGCCGGTGGAAGAATTTTCAATAGGCATGACACCATAATCGATAGTTCCTTCTTTGACCGCCTTCACCACATCTTCAAACAGAGGAAAATAGGATTCTTCCCTCTTTTGATTTCCAAACTGCTGCTCCATGGCTTCGTAGGTATAAGACCCTTTGGCTCCGTAGCAGCCGACTTTTAAGATTCTGTCACTCATGATGATTCCCCTTTTTATCATTCTAATTTGAATGCGTAATGCGCACTACGCATTTAAACCACCAATCAACATTGCGTCTAAAATCACCAGTGCGGTCGCATTTTCGATGACTGGAATGGCTCTGGGGACAATGCATGGGTCGTGACGGCCTTTGACGGAGAGCAGTGTGTTTTCTTTGGTCGATAAATTCACCGTGTGCTGCTCTTTTCCAATGGAAGGTGTCGGTTTGATCGCTACTTTAAAAAGTACCGGCGCACCATTGGAAATACCACCTAAGATGCCGCCGTTGTGATTGGTAGTTACTACCGGGTTTCCATTTTCATAGGCCATAGGGTCATTGGCCTCAGAGCCTTTCATATCAGCCATACCAAACCCTTCCCCAAATTCGATGCCTTTCACCGCCGGAACGGAGAACATCATGTGAGCCAATTCACTTTCTAAGGAATCAAAAAACGGATCCCCCAGTCCAATAGGAAGGCCGGTTACCATACATTCCACAATGCCGCCTACAGAATCCTGTTCATTTTTCGCCTGCAGGATAGCTTCTTCCATTTGCTTTCCAATGGCTTCGGTCAATACAGGCAGTTTCTGCTTCCGCAACTGTGCAACGGTCTCCACCGATTCTCCCATAGGCTGGAACGGTCTGTCTTCGATGCCGTGAAGTTTCACTACATGAGAACCGATATGGATCCCTTTCTGTTCCAATACTTGTCGTGCCATAGCCCCCGCAAAAGTGAGCGGTGCCGTGATGCGTCCCGAAAAATGACCGCCGCCTCGGTAATCATTGAAACCGCCATATTTCACATGGCCCGTATAATCTGCATGACCAGGACGCATGTGGTCCTGGAGAATATCATAATCAGAAGAATGTTGGCTGGTATTTCTAATTTCCATAGCCAATGGGGTGCCTGTGGTATGGTCATTGAAATAGCCGGAAAGAATGGTAAAAGCGTCTTTTTCTTTTCGCGGCGTTGCCAAATTGGAATTTCCCGGCGCCCGCCGTGCCATTTCTTCTCTCACCTTATCCCAATCAATAGAAATCCCTGCCGGCAGTCCATCGATGATACAACCAATGCCTACCCCATGGGATTCGCCAAAGATGGTGACTTTTAATTTTTGTCCGAATGTGTTACTCACGATGCTATCCTCTTTCGCCATTATAACAGGTGACTGGTAGACTAGTGACTGGTGACTAGGAAAAACATATCCCAGTCACCAGTCTACCAGTCACTAGTCACCCACATTTACTTTCTTAAAATCCTCCCAGAACCCCGGGTAGGATTTCCGTACACTTTCCGCTCCTTCGATGGTGAGCGTGCCGCTGCATTTGGGAGAAATCACGGCCAGGGCCATGGCGATGCGGTGGTCGTTCCAAGAAGACACCGTGCCGCCGGTGAGGTGGTCTACGCCATCAATGACCAAGCCTTCTGGTTTTTCTTCGATTTTCGCCCCCAATTTGGAAAGTTCCACTGCCATAGCATGGAGGCGATCACATTCTTTGAGACGCACCCGTCCTGCATGGATGATTTCTGTCCGTCCCTGACTGACCGCTGCCAATGCGGATAAAACAGGCACCAAATCGGGGCAATCTTCTGCATCAATAACGGTACCGTGTGTATTTGACAAAGAAGAAATAATATTTCCATCCTCATAGGAAAGCTGACCGCCCATGGTTTCCAAAATGGAAAGAATCGCTTTGTCCCCCTGTTTCGATGTAGCAGACAATCCTTCACAGGTGACTTGTCCTCCCACCAAACCGGCCACGAGCCAGAACGCTGCCTGGGAATAGTCCCCTTCCACCGCAAAAGTGCCGTTCTGATACGTTTGATGGCCGGGGATTTCATATTCTTCGGGCGATTTTTCTACAATGGAAATACCGTGCCGAGAAAGTGTATCCAGTGTCAAATCCACATAACTTTTCGATTCCAAGGTGGTAGTACTTTTCAATACCGAATCTTCCTGTGCTAAAGGCAGTGCAAAAAGCAAGCCCGTAAAAAATTGGGAACTCACATCACCAGGAAGTTCATAAAGGCCGCCATCTAATTTACCCTTTACGGTCAGTGGCAAACCACCTTCGGTGTCATAGGAAATATCTTTTTTATCAAACAGCTGATAATAGGGTGTCAACGGTCGTTCTGCCAATCTGCCATGGCCTACATACCGGACGTGATTGTCAGAAATAAGTCCCAATGGAATTAAGAACCGAAGGGTAGATCCCGATTCCCCTGCATCGGCTTCCAACAGTCCCGGCTGTTTCGACAGACCGCCGGACACGTGAAAGGTGAGACTTCCGTCCGCTTCTTCCTGGGATGCAAATTTCGCTCCCATAAGAGATAAAATGCGCACCGTGGCTTCGATATCCTGCGAATTGGATACCCCTTTGACCACACTCTCTCCCTTCGCCAAAGCCGCCGCAATGAGTTCCCGATGGGTCATGCTTTTGGAAGAAGGAATGTGAACGCTGCCGTGAAAAGCAGCGGGTTGGATTGTTTTATTCATACATAAGCCCTCTTTGGGTGACTGGTGACTAGGAAAATGCGTTTCCAGTCACCAGTCACCAGTCTACCAGTCACCTATTCTGTCACAATATACTTTCCCAATTCGTCAGTGGGTACTTTCAGCAAGCTGGCTTTTCCGATGGTATCCATCACAACCAGGGTCATTTCTTTGCCGCGACGTTTCTTATCATGCATAATTTGCGGAATCAGTTCTTCCGCAGACACACCAATGGACGTTGGTAAAGACAGTTTGTGCAGTACATCGATGAGACGACGGGTGCTGCCCTGTTCCGTAAGGCCTAATTTTTCTGTCTGTTCTGACAGGAGGCACATACCAATCGCTACACCTTCCCCGTGGGTATAGGTGCTGTAGTGGAAATACCGTTCAATGGCATGTCCAATAGTGTGTCCGAAGTTCAAGAGCTGCCGGCTGCCATTATCAAACTGGTCTTCTTCCACCAGTCTGGTTTTCTGCAGTACGCTTCGAAGGATGATTTCTTCCATATTTCGTTCCAAATCATCCTGGGTTTCCAGATTTTCAAAAATTTCAAACAGTTCTCTATCACCAATGCATCCATATTTCACAGCTTCTGCCAAACCGTCATGGACATAGCGAGTCGGTAACGTATGAAGCAGGTCTGGATCGATGAAAACGCCCTTTGGCTGGTAGAAGGCACCGGCCAGATTTTTTCCGCTAGGCAAATCCACTGCCACCTTGCCCCCTACAGAACTATCGATTTGGGCCAGAATGGTGGTCGGAATCTGGAAAAACGGAATGCCTCTCATATAGGAAGCAGCCGCAAATCCCCCCAGGTCTCCCGGTACACCGCCGGATAAGGTCACCAGAGCATCACTTCTGGACATATCAAAACCGGACAGCGCTTCCAGCACATCTCCATAGATATGAAGATTTTTGCTTTCTTCGCCGGCAGGAATGGCGATAACTTTCACATCAAAGCCGGCCCCTTTCAACACCTGGCGGATTTTTTCTCCATAAATCCGCTGCACATGGTCGTCGGTGATAACGGCGATTTTTTCTGCCTTGGTGAGTTTCTTAATTTTTTCTCCCACCTGGTCCAACAAGCCGCGGCCAATTTCAATCTGGTAGGAATCTTTCCCTAAATTAACCTTCACTGTCTTCATGGTGCATCAATTCCCTTCTCCGCCGGCCCGCTTCATTCAGAAAAGCCTCCATGGCGTCACTGTCTCCCTCGGCAATGGCCGCTTTCAATTCTGCCAAAGAGGCAGAGAAACGGTCGATTTCATCCAACAGCTTCTGCTGGTTGGAAAGAAAGAGGGATGTCCATAATTTCCCATTGATATCGGCGACCCGGGTCATATCCCTAAAGGAGCCGCCCATGAAATATTTCGTATCCTTGTTATAGGATTCGCTATGAATCAACGCGGTGGCTACCACGTGAGTTAAATCGCTGGTGTAAGCAATGGCCCGGTCGTGTTCCTCGGCGGTTACCACCGGAATGTGCTTACATCCTAATGCTTTGGCCATATCGGAAATGAGCTGGATATGGTCTTTTTTATTTTCTTTTTGTGGAATCACCACATAATTGGCCCCGTCAAAAATATGACCGTCTGCCTGGGCCAGGCCTGCCCCTTCTCTACCGCACATGGGATGACCGGAAATAAAATCCATCCCGTCTGGAAGAAGAGCCTGTACGTCCTTTGCGAAATGATTTTTCACGCCGGCGATGTCCGTCAACAGGGCATCTTTCTTTAATAAAGACAACTTATTTTTGATAAAGGCTAAGGTGCCTTTCTCTGGGGTGCAGAAAATCACAATATCTGCTTTTTTTAAATCTGATTCAGAAATAGAATCCACGATCCCCATGGCCAGTGCCTCTTCCGCTACTGCCTGGGTGCGATTGATACCAATTACAAAATTTCCGATTTCTTTCAGTCGCTTGGCAAAAGAGCCCCCCATGAGCCCCAATCCAACGACCGCTACAGTCAACTGACTAAAGTCACGATTGCTATCCATCTGCTATACTACCTTCCTAAATAAGTTTACACCGCTGCCTCGGTCCCCCCCGCCGGGGCAATGCTGTTAAGTTAAGGATTTGCGTTAGTAGGTATGATTCCGCTGGTGGTGACAGGTTGCTCAAGTTTCTAAGGGTTCTCAGGTTGCTCAAGTTCCCCGAATGTGCCGATAGACGCTAGCGTCATTAGCTCATTCGAGGAACGTGAGAAACCTAAGAAGCCTGAGAAACCTGAGTAACCTTTGCATCAGCAGTAATCATCGCATATTTCACTTAACTTAACAGCATTGCCCGCCGGGGGGGAAGGTGGTAGGCTCTGCCTACCAAAAGGGGCACCGCTAGCGGGATAAAACTCCAAATGTACGATACACCCACTCGGTGATGCCCGCTCCTAGCGGTACTTATGCATTTCTATTGTATAAAGTTGCGAAGAAACTGGCAAGAGTTTTGAGGGAGGAGTTAGGAATGAGGAGTGAGGAGTGGTGGTGGCGGCGCATAAATTATGGAAGCGCCGCAAAAAATATATAAAGGTTATTATTCTGCTACTTCCTATTCCAAACAGAATTGTATCTATCGCTACTGTCAAGGTTATGAAGGTTATAAAAGGTTATGCGATAACCGTAGTCTCATAACCTTTTATAACCTTTTTAACCCTGTGATAGGCCCTGTCGTGCTATGTTAGAAGAGGACACGCAGCAGAATAATAACCTTTATATAATGGGGCGCTTTCAAATTTTGTGCGCCCTTCCACCACTCCTCACTCCTAATTCCTCACTCCTCACTATAAGACACGCGGTTTCATCTCCATGTTACACTTTAGATTTCTCTACCAACAATCGGTGCCAGTTGTCTCAGACGGCCCATGAGGTGATCGAAGGTGTCTGGGGTGATGGATTCAGCGCCGTCACACCATGCGTGTTCTGGATCGTTGTGAACTTCGCACATGATTCCATCAGCACCGGCAGCAATAGCAGCCATGGCCATGTCTTCTACCATCCAGCGGCGGCCGGTGGCGTGGCTGGGGTCTACGATGATGGGCAGGTGGCTCATTCGTTTCACAGCCGCTACGGCAGACAAGTCCAGTGTATTTCTGGTGGCTTTTTCAAAGGTACGAATACCGCGTTCACAGAGGATGACATTATGATTGCCTTCGGACATGATGTATTCGGCGCTCATGAGCCATTCTTCGATGGTGGCAGACATGCCTCGTTTCAGCAGCACCGGCACATGAAGACGGCCTACTGCTTTCAGCAGGTCGAAGTTCTGCATATTTCTAGCACCAATCTGAATGAGGTCCACTTTCTTTTCCAGGAACATCCCAATCTTATCGGCACTCATCAGCTCCGTCACGACCGGCAGTTCCACATCGTGAGCAGCGGAAATCAGCATATCCAGTCCTTTTTCGCCCAACCCCTGGAAGGAGTATGGAGAGGTTCTTGGTTTGAACGCACCACCACGGAGCATGGACGCACCGGATTTCTTGACTGCACTGGAAATAATGTGCATCTGCTCTGGTGTTTCAATAGAGCAAGGGCCGGCCATAACCACCAGTTTCTTCCCGCCCACTTTGACGCCGCTCACATCGATTATTGAATCTTGTGGATGGAATGCACGGCTGGCCCGTTTGTATGGTTCCTGCACGCGCATAACCTTATCGACCCATTCATTGCTGAGGAAATCTCTTTCATCCAGTGCGGATGTATCCCCCACGAGCCCTAAAACCACTTTGCTAGAACCTTTACTGCGATCCACCTGGAATCCTTTCTCTGTCAGTTCTGCTTCCAGTCTTTCAATTTCTGCCAGCGGTGCGTTCTGTTTCATAACGATAATCATAATGTTTCCTCCTCTTTGCCTCTCTGGGCAAGCCTACCAATGCAATGAGTAATTAGCAATTAGAAATGAGTAATTGGGGAAGGGGCGCATCAGTTAATATGGCACCCCAATGCCCCTTATATTTTAAAAGTCTTGCGGCGCTTTATGAATTGTGCGCCGCCACCTCAATTATTCATTGCTCATTACTCATTATCTTCAAAACAATTCATAACTAAACTATTCCTTCCATCCTACATTCCAGAAAAAGAAAAGGACAGGCTCTCATGAGTCTGTCCTTTGGTTTCTAGAAATTGCTTATCTGAAAAGGGCTTGATTCTCATGAGATTTGGGGTACGCAAAATAGCCGTAGCTAAAGTAATAGCTAACGGTATAGTCAAATGCATATGCAGTTGTCATAGAATGATTCAACTGTCTCATGATGGCTCTTTCCTTTCTGTAGAAGTTAACCGATTATAGACGCAAAGGTGACCATTTGTCAATAGGCATGCGTTTTTTGCATAGAACATTTGAGACACTTTGCATTTAACACATAATAGTAAAAGGTTATTATTTGCATAGGATCGGATATCTAACATTGTTATGTCACGGCTATACTAAGGGTTATAAAGGTTATGAAACTAACGTAACCCCCATAACCTATATATAACCCTTTTTAACCTTTTGACAAGCGGTAGTATTGATTTATTACAATAACCCCCATGGCAGAATCATAACCTTCTCACCTATCCGTATACCCACCGCATGTCGCTCCCCGTTTTCCGCTTTTCACACTTGAATTTTTCAACTCTTTCTCCTAATTGATATTCTTTATCAGTATAACTTGACTTTTTCATCATTTTTATATAGAATGTGAAAGATTTCTTTAATTTTTTACTTATCATTTTCTACAGCGAGCTTACTTATGAACCAATACGACAAGAAATACCTTAAAATTGCACTTCCTGCCGCTCTGGAAGGACTTTTCATGATTCTGTTGGCATCGACGGACCTCATCATGGTCGGTGCGTTAGGTGCTTTATCCATTGCTGCGGTCAGTATTTTCCTGCAGCCCCGTTTGATTCTTCTCTGCTTTTCTCGTTCTCTAGCGTCTTCGGTGACGCTTCTGGTTTCTAAACAAGCCGGTGCGGGGAATCAGAAACGGTCCACGGACATCATGAAAAAGTCCCTTTTGCTTTGTGCGATTTTCATGGCCATTCTGCATGTGATTTTCTATATTTTCCTGGAAGATATTTTCTATCTCATGGGTGCCAATGCGGAATACATGACAGAAGCCATGGCCTATGGTCCCATTGCTCTTGTTTCTGTATATGTCACTTCCCTCACATTGATTCTGCAGGCATTGCAGCTGGGATACGGAAAAACCAGCGTGATCATGAAGACCAATGTATGCGGAAATATTTTGAATGTCATTCTGAATGCGCTTTTGATTTTCGGTCTGGGACCGGTTCCGCAACTGGGCATCACCGGGGCGGCCATCGGTACTTTGGTGAGCACCATCTTCACGTTGGCTTGGACCACTTACATCTTAAAAGGCGAAGGGTTCTTTGATGGTGGCAGCTACATTCCTGATAAAGCCTATTTCAAAATGCTTCTTCCCCTTCTCTGCAGCATCCTGTCGGAACAGGGTAGTGAACGTATCGGTATGGTTCTTTTCGGACGCATGGCCGCTGGGCTCGGTACCATCCCCTTTGCGGTACACAGCATTTGTATGAACATCTGTGATGTGTACTACGATTTCATTATGGGATTTGGTAAAGCCAGCATGGTTATGGCTGGCCAGTCCTGCGGGAAAGGCAGCGAAGAAGAATGGCATGCTTATAAACGAAGCGGCCTCAAATGGAGCCTTATTCTTTCCACTTTGGTGTGCGGTGCCATTATTTTCTTCCGCCATGATATTTTTGCTCTTTACTCCAGCGATCCGGCATCCATTGAAATGTCGTCTCTCATTATGATTTTCGTGGCCGTGGTGAGCTTCCCCGAAGCCCATGCGATTCTGTCCGCCGGTATTCTCCGCGGTTCTGGAAAAGCGGCGCAGGTAGCAGGGTATTCCTTCTTCTCCATTACCTTCCTGCGTCCTCTTATGACTGCTTTCTTCCTCTACGTGCTGAATCTGGGTCTCCTGGGTGCCTGGTGTGCCCTCCTTTTGGACCAGATCATCCGCGCCACTTGCGCCACCTTCCTGCTGTACCGGGTACATCAGAAAGGATGGAGAGCATTGCTTAGTGGAGTATAGCACCTATTCAATCACTTCCTTTCGATATAAAAATTAGGAGTGAGGAATGAGGAGTGGTGGAAGGGGCGCACAACTTAAGAAGCGCCCCAATACCCCTTTTTATATTTTTTGATAAGAAAACGGATAGAGGCATGTTTCACGTGAAACATGATTCTATCCGTTTTTATTGTGAATATTTTATTATATAGTTGCGGCGCTTCCCAATTTTTATGCGCCGCCACCACCACTCCTCACTCCTAATTCCTAACTATCTACTCCAAGCGTCTTTGAAATATAATTCTAAATGTCGTATAATAAAAAATAGAGGAAGGAAAGAAATAAAAAATTAGGAAATACGAGAAATTATATTTCCCATACAGAAAGAAGGGTTACTATGACATCTGGGAAGGAAGACTATTTAAAGGCCATTTATATTATCAGTGAAGGCCATGATTTGGTAACCAATAAAGAGTTATCCGAGATGCTTCACGTATCTCCCCCATCTGTCAGTGAAATGATTGCCAAGCTGCAGAAGCAAGGCTATGTGGATTATACCGCATATAAGGGCAGCAAAATGACTCGCAAGGGCCTCAAAGAAGCGGGTCGTCTCATGCGGTACCATGCGCTATGGGAAGTATTTCTGGTAAAGAAACTTCACTTCTCCTGGAGCGAAGCCCATGAATTGGCAGAAGGATTGGAACATCAGACCATAGACACCCTTTGCGATCGGCTCGATGAATTTTTAGGCTATCCAGACTATTGCCCCCACGGCGATCCGATTCCAAAGAAAGATGGCAGCCGGGAAGGCATCACCACTCGCACTTTGTCTGAATTGGAAGACGGGGAAAGCACCCACATCCTTCGTGTAGAAGAAGACTATCGCCTCATGGACTACATCCAGAGTCGCGGCATTGACATCGGCATGGAAGTGACCGTCAAAGAAAAAGAACCCTACGAAGGGCCGGTTCTTTTGGAAACACCAACTGGAGAAGTCTCCCTCAGCTATAAAGCCGCACAGCAGGTGTATGTAGAAGAGTGAGAGAAAACGGATAGAGATATGTTTCACGGGAAACAAAGTGATAAAGGGTATTATTCTGCCCTGTTCTTCTAACTAACAAATTGGATTCTTCGCCTGTCAAAAGGTTATGAAGGGTTATAAAAAGGTTATGAGACTATCGGAAATCTCATAACCTTTTTATAACCCTTTTCTGTTTTATGTTAATTGAAATCAGCTAAAAATAACCTGCCCGAAGGGCTAACCTTTATAACCTTGGGGCAGGCGTACTTTTTGCTATGTTAGACAAAAGGCCATGGCAGAATAATACCCCTTTTAACCAATGTTTCACGTGAAACATGTCTCCATCCATTTTCTTAGGAAAGAAATATAAAAATGCGGCGCTTTATAATTTGTGCGCCGCTACTACCACTCCTCACTCCTCATTCCTAACTCCTCACTATATTATCTTCTTCCCGCTTTCAGCCGCTTCAGCACGTCCCGCCCCAGTTCCTGGTTCAGGTACGCGTAGCAGTACGCATTGAGAATAAAGATGAGTCCCACCATAACCATACCGGATGTGGTGAAAACTGCTTTTCCCGGGTCTGGGTCGAAGCCGAAAATGTGAGACAGTGGTTGCCAGATCCAGCGGATGAAGGTGACAAATCGGTCGATGGCAGAAGACAGCGCATCGGCTATGCCTAAGATGTAAATGGAAAAGGCAATTTTATAGGACATTTCCACCACATAAGCCAGTGCAGTGAGGTGCATGGTTTTGTTGAACGACCATTTGTGACGGAATCCGTAACCCATAGCCAGTCCCAAAGCTGCTGCATAGAAAGCGGTAGTCATCCCAATTTCCGGCCCGCCGATCATATTGACCAGTAGAATTTCTGCCACCGACGTGCCAATGCCCCATTTCATGCCGTGAAAATCACAAATCACCGCAATGGGAATGGCCGCAGTGAGCATAGTGATGAACACCAGAAACGGTGCCAATAATTTCAAAAGCACCAGCATGGCTGCAATGGCAGCGGCCGCTGCCGCCTCGGTGAGATATTTCGTTTTTTGTACCGATGGATTGGTTGGTGTCAATGGTTTGCCTCTTTTCTCTCAGATACGGATTTGTGTTAGTAGGTATGATTTTGTTAGAAATACAGGGTTTTCAGGTTGCTCAAGTTGCTCAGGTTGCTAAGGGTTCTCAGGTTTCTCGAATGTGCCGCTAAATGCTAGGAGCAGGAATCACCAAATGCGCTTGATATGTTCATGGCGAAGTATACCGCTAGTGCCTCCCCCTCTTTAATTCTCCCCCGACAGGGGAGATAAATCAATGATAACGCTAGCGTCATGTTTCACGTGAAACGTGATTCTAAAGGGTATTATTCTACCTTGCCCTTGGTCATCACATATCGATAATACCACTTGCCAAAAGGTTATATAGGTTATACAAGGTTATGAGACTACCGTCAATTTCATAACCTTATATAACCCTTCATAACCTTATCGCTAGCCTTTTAATGACTTTTTGTTGGGGAATCGGAGTTAGCAGAATCATAACCTTTTATCACTATGTTTCACGGGAAACATGACGCTAGCCGTTATGAAGCCTAACTCCTAATCAACATTTCTTTCTGTTTTCTCGTCAGTCGTTTGATGGCGTACTCCTGGCTCCGGGCTTCGTGCTCGGTGTCCCATATATGATACCACACCAAAGCCACCGGGAGTCTGCTTCTGGTGTACTTCGCCCCTTTTCCCGCATTGTGGGTGGCCACTCGTTTTTGTACATCGTCTACCGTGAAGCCCGTGTAGTACGTGCCATCGCTGCATTGCAGGATGTAGGTGAAGTATTGTCGTTTTTCGTCTGTCATAATTATTTATTGTCAGTTAGCATGATTTCCATAGAAGTTACAGGGTTCTCAAGTTGCTCAGGTTGCTAAGGGTTCTCAGGTTTCTCGAATGTGCTGATAAGCGCTGGGAGCAGGCATCACCAAGCACGCTTGCTGTGTTCATAGCGAAGTATACCGCTAGTGCCTCCCCCTCTTTAATTCTCCCCCGGCGGGCAATGCTGTTAAGTTAAGCGAAATATGTGGTGATTCCTTTTGTGACAAAGTTTCTCAGGTT
>CAKQBK010000038.1 GCA_934216155.1 uncultured Dialister sp. | reverse complement strand
GGTTCTGAGGGTTCTGAGGGTTCTGAGGGTTCTGAGGGTTCTGAGGGTTCTCGTGCGATTAGAAATCTAACGATTTCCTCCGCACGAGAACCTTTTGATAGCCCTTACATCACTATGTTTCTCCAGCCACATCATCGCCACAGACCAATTAAGAGCCCCTTCCTTAGGAAGGGGCAGGCTCGCTTGCGAGCCGGGAATAGGTCGACGAAGAAGAGATGTTTGACTAGCCGCCTTCGCAGAACGCCGACAACTTGATGTTTCTCATCTCAGTATGTCCGCTTGTGCGAGCTATCCCCCCTGCCCCCCCTTCCAAAGGAAGAGGGTTACCGCTAATGCTTCCATCGCTACAGGCTCCTTCATATGCACCGCTCATCTCCATATTCCTCTAGCCATTTCATCTCTAAAAAATAAGAGCCCCTTCCTTAGGAAGGGGCAGGCTCGCTTGCGAGCCGAGGATAGGCCGTCGAAGAAGAGATGTTTGACTAGCCGCCTTCGCAGAACGCCGACAACTTGATGTTTCTCATCTCAGTATGTCCGCTTGTGCGAGCTATCCCCCCTGCCCCCCCTTCCAAAGGAAGAGGGTTACCGCTAATGCTTCCATCGCTACAGGCTCCTTCATATGCACCGCTCATCTCCATGTTCCTCTAGACATTTCATCTCTAAAAAATAAGAGCCCCTTCCTCAGGAAGGGGCAGTCTCGCTTGCGAGCCGGGGATAGGCCGACGAAGAAGAGTTGTTTGCTTAGCCGCCTTTGCAGAACGCCGACAACATGATGTTCCTCATCTCAGTGTATCCGCTATAGCGAACTATCCCCCCTGCCCCCTTCCAAAGGAAGAGGGTTATCGCTAGTGCCTTTATGGATAGAGTCATATTTCCTAATCCCCAGTCACAAAAGCAAAACCAGCAGAAGGCAATCCTCTGCTGGTTGTTTTCACTATCTATTCTATTTTCTATCATGCATCAATTTAGAAAGCATCCCTCGCAACCGGCGAATCCCTCGTTTTTCCAGTCGATACACATAAGCAGTGGACACGTCCATGGCATTGGCCGTTTCCAGGGCGGTCTGTTCTTTCAGGTACACCCTACGAATCACGTCCTGTTCTTGCACGGGCAATCGCTCCATGGCGGAACTGATGGCCTGGTGCATGTCTTTTCGATCCACCATTTCAAAAGCGGTATCCGGCGCTTCTTTGGAGAGAAAGACCGTTTCTTCTTCCCCATCTTCCAGAAGAATTTCGTTTCCATTTTCCTGCAAGAAGTTCACCATACGACCTCGAATGCGATGAACCGCATAGAGGGAGAAGGCCACTCCATTGGCGGGTTCAAATCGTTCTACCGCTTCCATGAGGCCCACGGTTCCTTCTTGAATCAAATCCAGCGTCACCGCTTCCTGCAATCCATATTTCATGGCTTCTCGAAAGACAAGGAGCTGATAGTGCTCTATCAAAGACTGCCTGGCCTCTAGCAGATGGTCCTCTTTATATTGTTTCCACAGCGCTCTTTCTTCCTCCGGGCTGAGCGGCTTCAGCTGAGAGAGCGACTTTGTATATTCTTCGATCATGTAATGTATAACCCCTTTGTGTGAGTAGGCATAATATCGCTACAGATTACAGGTTTCTCAGGTTGCTTAGGTTTCACGAACCTATCAAATGAACGCTAGCGTCTATCAACACATTCAAGAAACCTGAGAATCCTTAGCAACTTGAGCAACCTGTATGCACTTAGAACTTAAAGCTCCAGTCCGTTCCTACGTAACTGTCGTCATCGCTATTATACCACGAGGAGAGGCCGGCGTGGGAAGTGAAATCGTAATGGAAGCCCATGCTCTTTTTATCATTGTTGACCCCCATGGTGGCGGTGAGCATGAAATCATTGAAAAGATATTTCCCAATCTTGATGTAATAATTTCCTGTCTGGTTATCATCCAAGCTGCTATAGTAGTCAGTCAAACTGGAGGTAACACTAATCAGGTCTAATCCAATGGTATCCTGGAAGAAACTCTTCATAGAATCGCCAAAAATCATGGTCAGCCCTGCGTTGAAGAGAGCCCCTTCCATGGCACCGCTATTGTCTTTCGTTGGGTCCGCATGCAATGTGAGAAGCATCACAATCTGGGAATCATTCAGTGCCGGTTCACTATGGAAGACGGTCTTCATATCCCCTGGAGGGCCATCCAATTCAGCGCCAATAGCATAGTGCCCCACTTTGGTATTGGCTTTCACGTGAACCACCGGCAGGAAGGAACCTGGTTCCCCGCCCCAGATGGCTCTGGCTTCATCGACTTTGAACTCAGACATATTGATTCTGACAGTGCCTTTTTCCACGTTCACACGGCCTGTCAGGATGGGATCTTGCAAATTGCCCATCATATCCACATTACCATGAATCATCAAGTCATAGAGGGAACTGTTGTAAAGTTTCACATTGTCTCCGATATTGACAGAAATCTTTGTCAGCATATCTGGAGCCGTACTTTCTTCTCCTGTAAACAGAGCAAATGGCACATCAATGACCGCATCATGGATAGACAGATTTCCCGAAACGCCCAATTTTTCAAAAATTTCACCACACTGGAAATCTCCATCAATGGCGCCTTTGAAATAGGTAGATTTCACCGACGGAGTATGGATATGGGCTTCCCCTTCATAGTGAGAAATCTTTTTATTTTCCCAATCAACAGATCCCTTGGCAGATGCCTGTCCCCCGCCAAAGACAGCAGTGCTGTCAAAGGTGGCACGGTTGCCTTCCAAAGAAAGGGACAATGTAATCGGATGAATCGGCTCATTCATAGTCATAAGAGACAATTGTCCTTCTTTGACAGATACGCCGCCAAAGAGAAGAGGATTCTCATAACTGCCAGCTACTTTCACATGACCTTTGATTGGTCCCGATGCCGATGTGACGGGCTTGCAGAAAAGTGCCAGAATATTCATATCCGCTTGGTCCAGATTGATATCCAAATCCAACGGTACCGCTTTATCGGTGGTGCTTCCCGTAAAGAGGTTGCCCGGCATGGTTCCTTTCATGCTGGCCCGATAGATATCTTTGGCAAGAAGGGCATTCTGAATGGTCACCACATTGTGACTTGCATTGGCCATGAGAGATAAAGTATCAAAAGAAATATCTCCATAGCTAGGGTGGTCCAACGTGACAGATACATCTGCATTGGGTTCCTTCTTATTGCCAGATAGTGAAACCAGTGCCGTCAAATGACCGCCCAATTTCATATCTTTTTTCTCCATCACTTGAGGGATCCAGGAAATATCCATGTCCTTGGCAGCCACTTGGATATCCAAATCGCCTGCGCTATTCATATTTCCTTCCATCGCCAGAAGACCACTGCCTACCGGGATTTGGAATGTACGAATCGCCAAGGCCCCATTCATATAGGAGAAATCCAGGTGTCCTTCTCCCAGTGGGGTATCTCCCAAATGACCACTTTGTAGGTCCGCTTTGAAATCCACATTGGGTGCATCCAAAGTACCACCGATACGCATGCCGCCTTTGACCGTACCGTCTACCGCAGAAGATGGCATTTTGAACAGTTTCAGTGCTTCTTTAATGTTCCATCCATCAAACTGGAGCAGGCCGCGAACCACCCCTGTTTCGGTGTGATAACTACCCTTCCAGGTAAATGTCCCATTTTGCTGACGGAAGGAACCTTCATCTAAGCTGACCAAATGGTCCACATAATGAATTCCGGTGGAAATCATATATAAGGAGGTGCCACCGATGGTAATTTCACGACTGGAAAGGGTCCCATCGAAAGTGGGCTTCTCCATGGTACCACCGGCATGGCCGTTCATATTGACTTTACCCACAATACCGCGATTCGGCAGCATATGGTCCATGTCGATATCCATCAAGGAAACATCCATATCAATACCTTGCTCAGTGACTTTCCCATTCACTGCAGCGGTACCGCCATAAATGTAGGCCAATCCATTTTTCAGTGTGAGACCATCTTTATCATAGCTATACTGACCAGAAATGCTCTGGAACAGTTCTCCCATGATGGAACCACTCCAAGCCTGGAAATCACCAGAAACCGTAGGCACGTCCAAATTGCCACCAATGGTCATGGTATTTTCAATCCAACCGGTCACTGGATAGTCCAAATTGGCCAAGGACAGAAGATGTTCGATTCTGGTCTTTTCACTGGTTACGGTGAGCTGTAAATCATGCGGTGCCGTCAAGCCCACCACACCTTTGATGGTGTGATTTCCTTCTGGGTCTTTCAGAGTCAAAGAAGTGACGTCCGCTTTTCCATCATGGAAATTGACCTGTCCATCTATAGAATCATAATGTACATTTTGGATATGTCCGTCTCTTGCTGATACATGAGCACTGCCGGTAGGATTTGCCATGGTCCCTTTCACATGGAAATCGGCGGAACCTTTTCCTCCTACATCGACGCCAGCCAAGGAAGAAACCATGGAGAGATCCATAGAAGAAATCTGTCCCGTCAGGTCCATGGTATTTCCATAATGCCCAGACAGAGTAAAGGCCCCTTCTCCGGATGTTCCGGTCAGATACTCAACGTCTAATTCCTCTCCCTGCCCTTTGGCACTGCCCGACAGGGTAGACAGATGGATTCCATCATAGGATACATTCATTCCATAGCCGCAGCCTTGCCAGCGTCCATTCTGGTAACTGCCAAAGCCACTGATTTTTTCACCCTGGAAAGTATCATAAGAAAGATTCGTTCCTTCCCCTTCCCCGGTTGCATATTGAAGGGACAGATTGCCTCCAGTATAACTGCCTTTAGCAATCACATGACCACTTACGATACCACCTACCGGTGTGTCCACTGGAATTTCATCTAAGGAAATATGGTCAGCAGATACATTTCCTTCAAAACCACCAGAGGTCATATCATAGCTGCCATGACCTTCCACATGGCCACCCATGGCATCAGCCATCAGGTAGGGAATGGAAATCTGATTATCCCCATAGGAAAAACGAATCGCCCCTTGGGGAATGGTTAAATTCTGGTATTGGCCGTTCTTCACCAACAGTTCACCAGAAATAAAAGGATTGTTCATGGTGCCAGACAGAGAAACAGTACCAGATACCACGCCAGCTGCCGCTTCTTCAGGCATCAATTTGTTTATATCAATATCCTGCAACGTCACCTGACCCTGCAGAATGGGGTCGTCCATGTCAAAATGGATGGCTCCGTCACCGGTGAATTTCTGATCGTTAATTTTCAAAGAGACTTCACTGAAAGAAGCATGTCCGTTTTCAATATCAAAAAAGGCTGCTCCATCAGCCAGAATATAATTTTCATAGCGAAGAGCAGCATCATTGATATGACCTTTGACATGGTAAGCGACAGCGCCATCACTTTTCCAGATTTTGGCGCTGGTCACTTCTCCTGTCCCATTGTTTACTTCTAGTTTTTGTGATACCTGTGGGAACTGATTCAATAGAGGCTGCAAAGATTTCAAAGAAACCGGATCAGTCTTCAGATTGACTTCCAGCTGATTGGTATTGGTAAAATTCAAATTTCCATCAAAATGGCTATCCAGCACGGATCCTTCAAATGGACCGGTGATTTTTCCATCCTTATCCCAACTGAATGTGGTACCCAAGCCAGTGAATTCATAGGTACTGTCATCGGATAACTGGATAGTCGCTTCCCCATTTTGAATCAACAAACGCCCGGTGAATGTACCGTTATCCGTATCATCAGAAGGTTTCAAGAGAGACTCTACATTCCAAGACCCATCGGCATTTTCCTTCAGATGAACTTCCGGGGTGTCTACATGGATATCTTTCACCACATCAACCACACCGCCATCGGATACCAAGTAATTAAACAAAGCAGACGAGGACCAGCCAATGGTCAAAGAGGGCGACTTTAATACATCCTCCCCGTTCTGATCTTTCAATACCAAGTTGGTAAAGGAAAGGTCCAAGTTCGGGTCGATATCCATCATGTCCCAGGTGAGAGTGCCATTGATTTTCTCTCCAGCTTTCTCTGTCAGTACGGGCTCCAGATTTTGTACGATAATCGGACGTATCAGCAGGTAAATAATACAAAGCAGTATAAAAATAAATGCTGCTATGCTATTTAGCCACCATTTCAGTTTGCTTCCACTTTCCACGGTTTGCTCCTAATAAAAAGTTGTTAGTTGTTGGTTATCGGTTGCTGGTTTCAAACAACCAACAACTAACAACCAGCAACAATCATAAAATGTTTTTCTTTGAAAATTGAATGAACAAGCAGTTATTATTTTGCCTTTTCAAATTCCGGATGCATCACAGCCGGGATGCCCATGGCGTGTTCCAGGGTAGCCAGACCAATGTTGTAGTTATACAGGGCGGTGATGTAATTGGTACGAGCGGTGTTCAGCTGCAATTCTGCATCCAATACATCCAAGTTGATACCTACACCGCTGCTATAACGAACGGTAGCGATCTTGTAGGCTTCTTCTGCCTGTGCTACAGAAGCTTCAGCCGCACGAATCTGTTCTTTATAAGAAAGAATATTCAGATAATCCTGACGGACTTCCAGTTCAATCTTTTCTCTAGCCTGCAGCAGGGATTCCTGGGCTTCTTTCAAAGCCGCATTAGCTTTCTTTACAGAAGCCTGGGTAGCTCCACCATCCCAAAGGCTCCAAGAAAGTCCGCCCTGCACAGACCATTTATCTTTATCAAATCCAGAAATAGCCGCTTCATTCCAGCCATATCCACCACCTATGCTAACAGTTGGCAGGTAACCAGCTTTGGCGGATTTCAAAGAAGCCTGAGCTGCTTTCACACGGTAATCAGACTGTACCAATTCCCAGCGATATTTCTGCGCCATCAGAATGGCCTGATCCATGGTGAGATCAAATTCTGGTTCCGGGAATTCCTTATCTACCGCATTGAGTTTGGTATTCATAGGAACCCGCATGATATTGTTCAGATTGGCTTCTGCTACATCACGGGTGTTGTCAGCAGCGATCTTCTGTTGTTTTGCATTGGCCAAAGACACATTGGAAGTCAGTACATCCAATTTGGCTACAATGCCTGCATCAAACTGCTGCTGTACATTGTTCAGGTGGTTGGCGTAGTCATTGACCGACTGGGCCTGTACATCGGCCAATTTGATAGCTTCCAAGTACTGATAATATGCCTGTACAGCTGCTAATTTGGTGTCGGCTTCTGTTTTGTATACTTCTAAATCAGCTACATTCTTGGCATAGCGAGCGGCATCAATAGCACCTTCCACTTTACCAAAAGTCCATACCGGCCAAGATACATTCAAACTTTGACTGTAAGAACGGTTATCTTTTCCTTGTAACCGATTCAGTTCTGCTTTACTCTGGTTGCCTGTCCAGCTATAGCTTAAAGAAGGATTCTTTTTTGCTGCTGTTGCACTGACATCAGCTTCGGCTTCTTTACGCTGCAGTTCGGCGATGGTGATATCTCTATTGTTCTGAATAGCCGTAGTCACAGCGCCTTTCAGGTCAATATCCAAGTTTGCTGCTTCTGGAGCAGCCACATCAGCGATGGCATCGCCCAGGTTTTTCTGGAGCAGCATATTGTTGAAATTCACTGTCTTATCGGCAGTTTTCTGGTCCATCTGTGCTGCAATGGCTTTCTGGGTAATCACTGGATCGGTCATGACTTTGGTAGCAGAACCTTTGGCTTCTACGCCTACACCCATAGAAAGTGCAAGAATCACAGAAGCCGCCAGTACACGGTATGTATATTTCTTCATAAAGTTTCTTCCCTTCTAAGACAGAAGTCTTGGTATTTTACTTTTGATTATCATTATTATGAAATACGCACAGATTCACATGGCATGCATTGCTGTTGCAACAGTAGGTATGATTTCGCTTGAGATGAAAGGGTTCTCAAGGTTCTAAGGGTTCTAAGGGCTCTCGAATGTACTGATAAACGCTAGCGTTATCCACTCACTCAAGAAACCTGAGAACCTTCAGAACCCTTAGAACCTTTGCATCAGAAGAATCAACCCATATTTCACATAACAACATTGTATCCATAAGAACAATTAGTACGTATACCCCAGTCCGATATATTCTCCGCCACCGCGATGACTATGGGGGAATATGGACTGGCCTGTCAAAAATAGATTGTCATCCAGACGATAGGTACTACGGACGCGAACAGTCAAATCGTTCGGATCGAACAGGTCCGCAGAGAATTTCCATCTGTTCACTGTATAATCTCCGCCTACGCCGAGCTTATTACGAATAATCCCTGCACGCATGCCATAGTCCCCTCTCGTTTTACCAAACATGGCATCATACACAGGATCATTCCCTATGGATTCTATCCCCAGAAGACCATAGGAGTTTCCGCCTATACGGAAGAACAGATTCGGTGAAAAATCATCCTTCTTAGTATTATATAACAATTCGCCCGAAACAGATACATCCAAATTGTGATTTCCGTTCATAAATCCATTAATTTTTCCAGAAATATCTTTCGCATTGGCAGAAATTTCTTTGGCGTTCTCCGAAGCGACCACCATATTGTCCATAATTTTACGAACATCGGCAGTGGCTTTCCCATCTCCATTGAATTGATAGAGCATGGAATTGACTTGAGAAGTAATGCCATGAATTTCATTGGCGGTCTGAATGCCCTGGGCAGTTAGAATAGCCAAGTTTTCAGAAATGGCATCAAAATTCTGGATACTATTTTTCACATGACGTTGGGATTCTGCATCTCCCACCACGGTATTGATCCCATCTAACATGGTCTGCGCTGAGGTCATGAGTTTATCCATTTTATCCATGGCCTGGTCAATACCAGGAGCCGCTTTGCCTTTCACTTGCATTCCTTCAGCCAAAATGCCCCGTTCCTGATGGCCACCGGATACCTTTACAAACCGGCCACCCATGACGCTACTGGTCTGAATGGAAAATTCTGCATCTTTTGGTACTTCCGCATCCTGATAGAAACGAAGATGAAGCACCGCTTGTCCATTTTCGACAGCAATCTTATCTACCATGCCCACTTCCACACCAGCATAGTGAATCGGATTTCCTGGTTCTATCCCTTCAGCTTCTTTGAAATAGCCTGTCACATGGAATCCGCTTTTCCCAAAAATGACCATGTTGCTTAAATGAATCATGATGCCTGCAAAGAGAAGAATTCCCACCAGGGCAAAGGCACCCACTTTAGCTTCTGTTGACCATTTCATCAGGCATCACCTACTTTCAATAATTCTGGATTGGATGGCAATCCATTCATAAACTGTCGTACCCGTTCATCCTTCGATGCATATAGCTCTTCTGGCTTTCCGATGGCTAAAAACGAACCTTCATACAGAAAAGCCATTCTGTCCGCAATCATGGATGCGGATTTCAAATCATGGGTTACCACCACACTGGTGGCATGCATCACTTTTTGCGTATTTTTAATCAATAAACTGATATCGGTGGAGCGAATGGGATCCAGCCCGGCAGTCGGTTCATCATACAGAATGATGTCCGGTTCCAGTGCAATGGCTCTTGCCAGACTGACACGCTTTTTCATCCCACCGGATAAGCTAGAGGGCATCAGTTCTTCGATACCTTCCAATCCCACCAGTTTCAATTTTTCCTGTACCACCTTTTCAATGTCTTCTTCTGACAGTTTCGTATGCATCCGAAGACCAAAGGCTACATTTTCTTTCACATTCATGGAATCAAACAGCGCAGAGTATTGAAATACCATACCCATGTGACGCCGCTCTTCATTGAGTTCCGGCTCGGAAAGCGTCGCCATATCCTTCCCATTGACCAATACCTTTCCAGCGGTTGGTTTCAAAAGGCCAATGATCAGTTTCAGTAAGGTAGATTTCCCGGAACCAGAAGCGCCTAAGATGACCATGGTCTCTCCCTCTTGAATGGAAAGACTGACATCTTTTAATATATGTCTGTTTCCAAACGTTTGATATACATGCCTTATGTCAATCATACATCGCCTCAGAAAAGTAAGGAAGACAACAAATAGTTGGCTGCAAACAACATAATAATGGAATACACCACAGACTGGGTGGTGGCTTTGCCGACCCCTTCGGCCCCGGCTGTACAAGTCATCCCTCGGTCACATCCCACCAACGCTACAATCATGCCAAACACCACCGATTTGATAACACCGATATACAAGTCGGAAGGCACACAGAACACGTGAATAGAATGCATAAACACATAGGAGGAAACGCCATGGGTCAAGGAAGCCACAATCATACCGCCACCGACACCAATGACAACGCCAAATACATTGAGTAAGGGAAGCATGGCCATACAAGCAATGAGACGGGGCACCACCAGGTATCCCACAGGACTGACTGCCATACAGCGGAGCGCATCAATCTGCTCGGTGACGCGCATAGTACCAATTTCTGCGGTAATAGCTGCCCCCACGCGGCCAGCCAGAACCACACCGCAAAGCACAGGTCCCAATTCACGGCCCATTCCAATGGCTACAATACCGCCGACGGTGAAATCAGCGCCATACTTGGTCAGTTCCCCTGCAATTTGTACCGAAAGAACCATTCCTGTGAATAACAAGGTCAGTGCCACAATGGGAAAGGATAGCACCCCCAAATCCAGACACTGCTTGAACGTTTCTCTCGTCCTCAGTGCTCGGATTTCTTTCAACGCTTCCCATAAAAGAAGGATCACCGCACCAAGCTGATGAAATACGCCAATGGTATAGCGTCCTAAAGATTCCAAAAATGACACGTTGATGATTCCTCCTTTCCTTAACAGTTGGCAGTTAACGGTTAACAGTTAACAGTTAACAGTCAACTGCTAACTGTCAACTGTTAACCGCTAATTACTAACTTTCCCATCCTTATTCTTATCCAACTGTTCTTTTTCTTTATTGCTCATTTCTGCCACAGCTTGTTGCTTGCTCTTGGCCAGTTTCTTCAATGCTTTGTCCCGGTCAGCAGGTGCCATGACTTTGAAAGTGAACTGTCCATCGCCATAAATGACATAGTCTGTATCGACTCGGCTCTTGGGCGCTTCTTTTTCTGTATCGTCTTTGGCCGCGCTGTCTTTCAGATAATCCGGTTTTTCTGCCGGTTTCTTTTCCTGAATTTCTGCTTTTTTATCACCGTTCTCATCTTTGGAAATCATACTGATATCGGGGTCAATGATTTCTGCCACAATCTGGTTATTCTGGTCTTCTTTCATGAGACGGCTATGGAGATCATTGAAATCTTTGTAGGTTTGCAACCGATTGATGATTTCGTCAGTTAAGTTATATTTCTGCTGCTGAATCAAGTAGGGAAGAGGCACCACTCCGCCGCCGCGTATTTCCAGCATCATATCCCCATAGGGCTGGTCCTTCGGAATTGTGAATGTCAAATCTTTATAGAAAATATCTCCCCGGTATGGCTGAAGCCGTGCTCTGATATATACTGTATCTCCTGGGCTCACAATGATAGGAGATGCCGATGCATCCAAAAGCTGAGCCGTTTTTCTTTCTTTGGTTACCTTCATATCCACATTGATATGGCTTAAGGTATATTTTTCAAATCGATTCTGTTCCAATAGGCGAACCACATTGTACATTTCATCTACACTGCGTTCTGCAATATCTTTGGAGGACCAGTACATGTTCGTTCTAGTAAAAGGTTTCTGCTTCATATCTTTTGGATATAACGTATAGGTGAAAGAAACGGTGCCCTCCCCTTTTCTGTCCAGGGTATTGCTCATGGCATTATAAATAGAAGTAACAGACAGAGTCGGAAGCATGGCTTCATTCTGAATCATACGGACATTGAGATTGTTGATTTTTCCGGTATCTTCATCATTGACCGACGCATGAAGGGCCACGGATTCTGGCAATTTACCAGCGATACCACTGATGCCTGCACCTCGGTCCTGATCGATGGTTCCAATTTCTGCTCCCACAGTGCCTAATTTGAACGGAATGTTGTGACTAGGAATGACAGTAAAAATATAAGAATTGTGCATGAAATACTGGGAATTTCCCTTATCCAGGAACGGATGACCAAAGGCCACCATATGGTCCCCATCCACATAGGTCACCGTACCTACGGCGCCCAGTTTCAAATCACCGGTCACCAACGTAGCCGATACCGCCCCACCGGCTTCCAGTGGACGTGCAGTGCTATCCGCTTCTACCGATGCTGCTGCATAGGGCACCATATGGAAATCTTTCATTTTATCGGACAGGAAATCCATGCCCCCAGCAGTGTATCCGCTGGCCATGAGCGGTGTTTCCAGTGGAATCAAATCTTTCCCTGCTTCTGGTACCAATGTATTGGCTTTTTTATCATCCACCATCCACAGGTTGATCATATCCGCAATGGGCGTCACCATGCCGATGCGACCTTCCGATTGTGGAAAACCGTAAGCAATGGCTCCTAAAAGTTTTCCGTTGATGTATACCGGACTGCCACTCATCCCCTGGGCAATGCCTAGCGTTTTATCAATCACAGGGCCAGACACTTTGACAAGCACCAAGTCTCCCCCTGTGGCACCTTTATTTTTCATGACCCCCAGTACATCCACACGGAAGGTATCAATTTTCGTGCCTTGCACCACCGTCTTGGCATAGCCATGCATACCTTCCTTCACTTCGGATACAGGCATAAACTCCTGAGCGGCGGCAGGCATCACGCAGGACAAAGCCAGCCCTACGGCCAAAGCCAACCGCTTCATTTTATTTTTTAACATATCAGGCAAAGCCTCCTGCTTTGTAAATCAGGGATTAGGGATTAGTAGCTAGGGATTAGGAAATATACAATGACTTCTATGGCGTCACAGCTATTAACCTCTAGCTCCTAGCCACTAGCCGGATAGAAGCTAGTCGCTATGACACTTTGAATATCAGAAACTTCCTAATCCCCAATCCCTAGCTACTATATCTGCTACCATTTTCATATAGAACAACACATAGGTTATATGTAAAACTTATTCTTTCGTCTCAATCACAGCCACTACGGTTTGTTTTTCAATGGTATCCCCTGGATGGATCAAAACTTCTTTCACAACCCCATCTGCGCTGGCTCTGACGGCGGGGACCGCACCAACCAAAGAATCTACACTGGCAATCACGTCGCCCTCTTTGACAACTGCCCCAGGCTGCACCACGGTCAGCACCTTCCCCTGTAATACAGAAGATTGTTCCAAATCAGCAGCTTGTACTATCACTCCGCCAAAAGCCACCAAAACGGACAATAAAAACCATTTCATCTTTCTCATCATATGAATCACTCTCATTTCATAGAAATAGCCTCTCTCGTTTGTATTCCTTATTGTAACATTTTCCTAAGAAAAACGCACATAGTTATTTTGGCAATGCTATTAAGGTAAGCGAAACATAGAATGATTTCTTTTGCGTCCAAGTTTCTCAGGTTGCTCAAGGTTCTTAAGTTTCTCAGGTTCCTTGAATGAGATGATGACGCTACCATATATTGGCTCATACGAGAAACGTGAGCGACCTTAGAAACTTAAGAAGCCTAAGTAAGCTATAATCTCTAACAGAATCTTACCTGCTAACGCAAATTCTTGACTTAACAGCATTGGTTACTTTGATGTTAACAGTCAACTGTTTACTGTTAACCATATAGCACAAACATAATTTCAGAGGGTATGGTTTTGCATGGCTGATGCAATTTTAATAATTGGAGAGCAAAAAATTTCAAAGTTTTTGAAAAAAGATGTTGTGATTTTTGCCCCCTTCTGCAATGTTAATATATGGAGGGGGAAAAATCAAAACTTCTACCTAGGACGACTTGGTTATCTATATCCATTGAAATGAACTCTAGAGGCAATGAAAATAGATACCGAAACGTGATCAAGAAGTTTGACATCTTTCCTCTCCCGGTTGATGGTTTTGTTGTTAGGATAATTTTATCTGGGACCTTTCTACAGGAAATACTTGCTAGCGGTATTTCAAGTAAAAGGTATCCACCGGTAAAATTACGCTAGCCCCTAACAACAAGCAACCATCAACCAACAACCAGCTTGACCCACAAGACAAAAACACGGACTTTCCGTTATATTTCCCATAGATGGCTGACTTTGACGACCAGTTTGGAGCGCCCTTGGGCAGAGAGAAACAGACACTGCTGTTGCCTTAAGGATTTGCGTCAATAGGTATGATTCCGCTAGAAGTTATAGGTTACTCAAGTTTCATAAGTTGCTAAGGTCTCTCACGTTTCTCGAATGTGCTAGTATTCTCTAGCGTTATCATCTCATTCAAGGAACCTGAGAAACTTAAGAATCCTGAGCAACCTCTGAACCTTTGCCGCAAATGAAATTATCTGAGGTTTCGCTTATCTTAATAGCAAAAGTACCTGATTTCACCAATCTTCCCATCTGGCATGCGCCTTCGCCGTATTCATGGTGACCTCTCCCTGGCAATTCCACACGGATTTCTATCCGTGTTTTTGTCGTGCGTTGGGAAAGTTAGCGGTTGGCAGTAGACAGTTAACTGCTAACTGCTAGCCAAGCAAAAAAGGATTACAAAAGCAATATGTTATGCCTTTGTAATCCTCTTTGTTGTTAGTTGTTGGTTGTTGGTTGTTGGTTGTTAGACTTCAAACAACTAACAATCAACATCCATCCTGCTTCTTGCCATTAAAAACGCATGTTTGACTAGGCACTATTATACAAATCGAATTTGCAACTGCTTTCCTAATCCATGAGCAATTTTACTTAATGTGGTTATAGATGGTAAAGCCTGCCCTTTTTCAATACGACTGATATTGGATTGTCTAATTCCTGTACGTTCTGCCAATTCAGATTGTGTCAGATGTTGTTCATTCCGTGCTTTCAATACCATCATCATCAATTGATATTCCAATTCACTGGCATCCCATTCTTTTTTGAATGCAGGATCTTTCATTTGTTCCTTCAAATATACATCAAAATCATCCATCATGCTAACCTCCTTATCTTATTATCACTCACCAAATCGTTTCATATAGTCACTACGTATCTTTTTTGCTCTTTCAATTTCACGAGAGGGTGTTTTTTTGTGTTTTCTTAATAAATCCATGTGTCAAAATAGCTTGATTCCCAATCATAAAGAAATACATCACTCGACTAATATTTGTTCCTACTTGTGCCCGCAACTCAAAGATACCATCACCTAAATGCTCTGACAATGGCATTCTGAGAGAAATCCCTAATTCTTGAAGTGCCATAATTGAACGAAGCATTTTGGTTCGCATCTTAGGATCCAATTCATTTAAAAACTCTTTAACCAGATTTTTTCCCATTGGATCTTCATAAAATGTAATCTTCATAATAATATTCCTTTCTTGATATATTATATATCAAGAAAGGAATATCCACAAGATATTAACCAAGCTAATAACTACCAACTAGACAAAAAAGGATTACGAAAGAAGCTCCTATCTTCTTTCGTAATCCTTTTTATTGTCAGTTGTAGCTGTTGGTTATTTCGATCCAAACAACCAGCAACTAACAACATGCAACAATGATTTACATCGCATCGTAAATATCTGCTACGGCATCGTATTCTTCATCGGTGGGTGGCACGTATTCGGCTTCGCCATTTTCATCGGTATCGATGCGAGCCAGAATGATGTCCGGTTCTTCTGTATCCGCATCGGATTCTGGAATGGAAACCAATACAGCAAATTCTTTGCCAGCGAATGGAATGACCACGTCCTGTGCATAATCTTTTTCTTCGCCATCAGGACCGGTAATGGTGATAACAATCGGTTCTTCTTTCTTTTCCGTCATTTACTTATCCTCTATTTTTAAATGCAAGGTGCTGCAGGTATCCTTCGAGAATCACCACAGCAGCCATTTTATCAATGACTTTTTTGCGTTTCTTGCGACTTACATCAGCGGCAATGAGTTGTTTCTGGGCCATCACGGTGGTGAGCCGTTCGTCCCAGAAATGCTGCGGAATGTCAGGAAAAGCTTCTGCCAGTTCTTTGGCAAATTCTTCCGTCTTTTCCGCTCTCATCCCTTTGGTTCCGTTCATATTGAGGGGCATGCCCAATACGAATTCTTCCACTTGGTATTCTTTTGTCAATTGACGAAGTCGTTCAAAATCTTTTTCCCTTGTGGTATGGCGGATGGTTTCTACGCCTTGGGCAGTCCAGCCAAAGAGATCGCTCACAGCGACCCCAATGGTTTGGGACCCCACATCGAGACTCATAATTCTCATATTACAGTCCTTTATATTTGACATAGAAACGAACCAGTTCTTCCACCAATTCATCTCGTTCCATGCCAGAAATTAATTTACGTGCATCGTGACGGCTGGTAATATATGTCGGTTCTCCTGAAACCAGGTAACCTACCAGCTGCACTGTGGGGTTATGCCCTGCTTCTTTCAAAGCGGCATAGACTTCCTGCAGAATCATAGCAGCTTCTCTATTTTCCCCTTCATCTGCTTTGGTATTGAACAACATCGTTTCATCAGAAACTGACATATATATCCCTCCTCAAAAGCATGCTAACGAATGTTTAACATGACACGTTTACATTCATCTATACAATTAGGAATTAGGAGTGAGGAATGAGGAATGGTGGTACGGCGCACAAAATTTAGAAGCGCCGTAATTTTTATATAAATATGCAAACATATTTCTTATTATAAAAAGTAGGGTATTGGGGCGCTATATGAATTGTGCGCCCCTTCCACCACTACGCACTCCGCACTACTCACTACGCACTCTTCAGTGAAAGCGAATAACTAGCTAATAATTAGTCCAGCATTTCTGCAATGGCTTTAACGCCCTCCGCAATGGCTTCGTCCAGTTTGGTAACGTCTTTACCGCCGGCCTGGGCTACGGCTGGTTTGCCGCCGCCGCCACCGCCGCAAATCTTTGCGGCTTTGGAAATGATCTTGCCCATATGAACGCCTGCTTTGACAGCCTCCGGCGCAGCCATGCCGACCAAGTTTACTTTATCGCCGGACACGGTGCCCAGGATGAAAGCGCCACCGGAAAGTTTGGCTTTCACTACGTCTGCAGCTTTACGGAGTTCATCCATATTTCCTGCATGAACCACAGCACCAAAGAACGGTACGCCTTTCTTTTCCTGTACGTCTTTCATCAGGTTGCCCAGTTCATCTTTGGTCTGCTGCTGTTTGAGCTGTTCCAGTTCATGCTGCAGTTCTTTTACGGTAGCCAAGGTCTTTTCAATCTTTTCAGACAGCTGTTCCGGCTTGCCTTTCAGAAGCTGTGCCGCTTCGGCCAGAAGAGTTCTATCTTTCTTCATCAAATCGTAAGAAGCTTTACCAGTGACAGCTTCGATACGACGGATACCGGAACCGATACCGCCTTCGCTGATAATACGGAAGGAACCGATTTCGCCGGTATTTTCTACATGACTGCCGCCGCAAAGTTCTTTACTGAATCCTGGAATGGATACGACCCGAACGATATCGCCGTATTTTTCACCAAACAAAGCCATAGCGCCAGATTTCTTTGCTTCTTCGATCGGCATTTCCTGAATGGAAACAGGGGTAGCTTTGATGATTTCATCATTGACAATCTGTTCTACCGCAGCGAGCTGTTTCTGGGATAGCGGTTCCGGCCAGGTGAAGTCGAAGCGGAGTCTATCTGGGAGAACCAGAGAACCTGCCTGGTTGACCTGATCGCCAAGAACCTGACGAAGAGCAGCCTGCAGCATATGGGTGCCTGTATGGTTTCTAGCCAAATCTTCTCTACGAACGCGATCAACAGTTACCTTGACAGTTTCGCCTTCATGGATGATGCCTTCAGAAACGGTACCTATGACATATACGGTACCGTCTGGCAGTTTCTTTGTATCTTCTACCTGGATGGTACCTTCTTCGCCGACAATCAGACCGGAGTCGCCAATCTGTCCGCCCCCTTCTGCATGGAATGGGTTGTTCGCAAGAACGACTGTGACTTCTGTGCCGTCAGCGGCAGAAACGATTTCTTTCCCTTCTTTGCCGAGAAGAAGCAGTTTGGTTTCCCCATCTACATCTTCGGTGGTCAGCTGAGAAGCATCCAGTTTGGTGGTATCTGGGGTAGCAACTTTGGCAGATACTTTGGCACGAGCGGCTCTAGCTCTTTCTTTCTGTTCTGCCATAGCAGCTTCAAAGCCCTTCTGGTCAATGGTAAGGCCCTGTTCTTTAGCGATTTCATCGGTCAGTTCCCATGGGAAGCCATAAGTATCATACAGTTTGAATACCTGGTCACCAGAAAGGACAGTGCCCTGTTTCTTCTTGGTTTCTTCCAGCATTTCAGAAAGCAAGTCGGTGCCTGCATTCAGTGTAGCATGGAAACGGTCTTCTTCGACGCCAGCGACTTTCTTAATGAAAGCCTGTTTGTCTACCAATTCCGGGTAAGCCGGTTTCATCATGTTGATAACCACATCGATCATCTGACCCATGAAAGCATCCTGGATACCCAGCAGTTTTCCGAAACGAACCGCACGACGCAGTACACGACGGAGTACATAGCCGCGGCCTTCATTGGAAGGAAGAATGCCATCGGCAATCATATTGGTGATAGCACGGGCATGGTCGGAAATAACCTTCAGTGCTACATCGCCCTGGGCACTCTGTCCATAGGATACGCCGGAAAGTTTGGATGCTTCTTCAATAATCGGGAAGAACAGGTCCGTTTCAAAGTTATTTTTCTTGTGCTGCAGTACAGCGGAAAGACGTTCCAGACCTGCACCGGTATCAATGTTTTTCTTAGCCAGCGGCAGGTAGCTGCCATCTTTCTGGCGGTCAAACTGGGAGAATACCAGGTTCCAGATTTCCAGGAAACGGTCGCCGTCTCCACCCATCTGATTTTCTGGGTCTGTACCAAATTCTTCGCCCTGGTCAAAGAAAATTTCAGAGTCCGGGCCGCATGGGCCTTCGCCGATTTCCCAGAAGTTATCTTTCAGTGGATAAATATGGCTTTCCGGGAGACCAATCATCTTGTGCCAGTAGTCATGGGCTTCGTTGTCATCTGGATAAATGGTGACATACAAACGAGACTGGTCCAATTTAATCACTTCAGTCAGGAATTCCCAAGCCCAAGTGATGGCTTCTTTCTTGAAATAATCGCCAAAGGAGAAGTTACCCAGCATTTCAAAGAAAGTATGGTGACGAGCGGTATGACCTACGTTTTCAATATCGCCGGTACGGATACATTTCTGGCTGGTGGTGACTCTGTGTTTCGGTGGTTCTACCTTGCCTGTGAAATATGGCTTCAGTGGTGCCATACCTGCACCAATCAGAAGCAGACTGGGGTCATCCTTTGGAATCAAGGAAAAACTCTTCAGTCTCAAATGGTCTTTTTGATTTTCAAAAAAAGACAAATATGCTTCGCGAATATCATTACCTTTCATGATATGCCCCCTTATACTAAGTTGTTTCTTCATTATATATGACTTAACCGCTCTGTGCAAACTTTTTGTTATCAGATTCTACGTGCAGATGAAATAATTCTGCTTTTCGTCGGTGAAATACAGTGAGGAGTGAGGAGTGGTTGCCGGCGAGCACATCGAATTACTCTTATAGGAAACATAATCATTTATCTCAGAGTCCGTTTCTATAAGCTCGCCGTTTTTATAAGATACTCAAACTTCCCACCCTTAAAGTAACGATTTTCCCCGGTAGCATCAATTGAATCAAACCGTTTTAATACTAATGATAGGTCCGTAGGACATCGCCCCATCGGGGGAGATGCCGAAGGCAGAGGGGGTGCATTTTCTTCAGCCGAAGGCTGGTTGTATGGTTTTCATAAATGCAAGGCGATATAAATCCCAATATTTGATACGTGTCAAACCGTTTTTTATTCCGCTTAATATTTAGAAAACCATACAACCGGCCTAACGGCCGAGGGAAATACACCCCCTTTGGTGCCTTCGGCACCACCTTTCCCCCGGAGGGGGCACTGTCCTACGGACCTATCATTAGTATTTAAAACAGTTAAATACAATAGATCGTATGGGACAGAGTCGCTATTTTATAGGTGGGAAGTTTGAGTAAGATATTTGCAGTAGATAGCGAATACATACAGTCTGTTACTAAATTAAGCGAAATATCTGATAATTTTTTCTGTCTGAAAAGGTTTAAATGAATTAAAGGGGATTTTCCCCCCCTAAAAACCTTGTACTCATTAACAAAATCATACTACTAAAGCAAAACCTTAGCTTTATAATATTGAGGCGCTTCCAAATTTTGTGTACCCCTTCCATCACTCCTCACTCCTAATTTCTCACTCCTAACTATGATTCCCCATATTTCCTTCCCGATACCACAGAGAGATAGTTTCCCAAGTCTTTATACTTCTTCTCATCATACTCCGCATAGAGGATTTCTTCCCCCATGCCGCCTTCCACTTGAATTTGTCCCAAAGGACCAATAAATAGGGAATGACCGCCTAGCTGCATTCCATGGTAATTGCCGGCCATATTGACAGCGCAGATGCAAATGCCATTTTCTATAGCCCTCGCCCGCGAGAGGACTCGCCACTGAAGCAAGTGATTGGCCGGCCACGAAGCGGGTGCCAAAACAAGAGTGGTACCCGCTTTTGCCATTTTTCTCCACATTTTCGGGAAATAAAACTCATAACACACCGCCATCCCGGTCTGCACACCATGAATGGACGTGTGCATCAAATCCTTTCCCGGTGCCATAAGCTGCCCTTCCAGGTATCCTTGAAATAAATGGCGCTTGCTGTACTTCGCTTGGATACGCCCATCGGGACCGAAAAGAAGACCCGTATTTCTGACCACACTTCCTTCTCGAATCGGCAGCGTTCCTGCGGCTAAAGTGACATGGTGAAAAGCAGCCAAAGAAGATAACCGTCCAATCAATCCATCGGACAAATCCAAAACATGGTCTTGGAAATTATGGAAGTTGTATCCCAATGTCCATAGTTCTGGCAACACCAGCACATCACTTTGACGGGCCGCCTCTTCCATCAGTTCAAATCCACGATGGATATTTTTCTCTACGTCGCCAGCGGCGGACTCCATCTGAATTAAGGCTATTTTCATTGTTTACCTCTTTCGTTGTTGGTTGTTAGTTGTTGGTTGTTTGGTTTACCTAAGCTGGCAATTTATAACGATCACTGTCATATAGGTTTAAGGTTTACTGTCCGAGTACATATCTGACAACTCGCATCAAAAGAAAGCCTCATTGGTTTGAGGTTTACATATAAAGCGCAAACCCTAAACCTTAAGCCAATGACGTTTTCATTTCGTGCATTTTTTTGCAAACCGACACGGGTAGTAAACCCACAACTACCAACTAACAACTAACAACACATTCAAAAACGCCATGAAACGATATCCATCATTCCATGGCGTTTTTATTATCACAACACGCGATTGGCACCCATGTATCGATCGTGCCAATAGCCACTCTTCATGGTTGCCACAGCTACACCGCGGCTGCTGGTGGCACTGATGAAGTAGCCATCTCCCAAGTACAGGCCGGAATGAGAAATCCCTTCATCATAGGTTTGGAAATACACCAAATCCCCCGGTTCCAATGCATTGATAGACACTTTTCTGCCAGCAGTATACTGTTCATCTGCTCCGCGAGGAAGCACAATGCCTTTTTGGTTAAATACATACTGAATGAAGCCAGAGCAATCAAAACCTCTTGGGGTGGTGCCACCAAACTGGTATGGTACACCTACATATTTCTGTGCTTCTTCTGTAATGGCCTTTACGGTACTTTTCACAGTGCCCGGTTTATGCCACTGTACAGTAGAATCATCAATTCCCATACGGTAAGACAGGGCATGGCTACTGGTAGTGGCCGGAGCGGCTTTATACATACTCTTCCCCATCAATGCTTTATAGGTGGCCGGTCCTACGATACCATCTACATCCAAATGCTTTTTATGCTGAAATTTTTTTACTGCAGACACAGTGGCCCAACTGAAATTGCCATCTGCTTTGAGTTTGTACCCTTGAGAAATCAGTTTTCTTTGCAAATTCTTCACTTCTGGTCCCTGGGATCCCATCATATAATCTGCCATAGAACCATTCGCTACCCCGAAGGCAAAGAGCCCTGCCAAAAGCAGCATACGCCATTGTTTCTTCATATTCGCACTTCCCTTGTATTGATATCGATTTCCATGTACAATGCTATTACGTTAAGCGAAACATAGGATGATTTCTTTTGAGTCAAAGTTTCTCAGGTCCCCCGAATGAGATTATAACGCTAGCGGATATTAGCACATTCGAGAAACGTGAGAGACCTTAGCAACCTCTAAAACCTAAGTAACCTATAACCTCCAGAAGAATCATACCTACTAACACCAATCCTTAACTTAATAACATTGATTTCTATATATACGTTTTTAGGTGACTGGTAGACTCGTGACTGGTGACTAGGAAAAACATATCCCGCTTCCAATCATAAATCCACGTGCCACTATTGCATAGAGTATTATTGATAAGTTCACATAATCCTTTGTTATTTTAACATAGATGACAGTAAATTTAAAGTTTATTGTTAAAAGACTTGTGGTTCTGAGGGTTCTCAGGGTTCTCAGGGTTCTCAGGATTCTCAAGTTTCTCAGGTTTCCCGAACGAGATCATAACGCTAGCGTTTATTGGCACATTCGAGAAACGTGAGAGACCTTAGCAACCTTTGAAACCTGAGTAACCTATAATCTCTAGGGATAGAGTCATATTTCCCTAATCCCTAGGGCCTAGCTACTAATCCCTAATTTCCAGTCACCCAAAACAAAAAGGCTGTGCCCAAACGGACACAGCCCAAAGCGTCAATATTATTTTCCAAATCTCATTTTGGTTACCAGCGCAGCCAGTTTCGGACCAATTTTCGGTACGCCCTGTACGTCTTCTGGTTTCACCGCACGAATGAGAACGATCGCCATCAGGTATACCACGCCACCGACAGCAATAGATGCCAATGTGGCTAAGGTATTGCTATGGATGGCTACAAAAGCCCCATGATACACAGCCAGCACAACGGCTCCCATCACACCAGCAGCGATAAAGAGTTTTACCGTGTGGATGATGTCCATGGTATACCGTTTGTATTTATAAAGGAATACCAAGTTGAGCAATGCAGCGACGCCGAAGTCCGCATTGGTGGCCCAGGCAGCACCCAAAACGCCCCATGCAGGAACGGCGGTCAAATTCCAGGACAGGAATACTTTCACGCAAGCACTAACCACCATGTTGATAAATGGAATGGCCGTTTTGCCCATGCCCTGCAGCACCCCAGTGGTGACCTGCTGCACACCCAGAAGGAAGACGCCAAAGCTCATGACAGCAATACAAGGACCAGCATCTTTGGTGGCATAGAGCATATCAGAAATAGGGGTAGCGATGACGCACATACCAATAAAAGCCGGAATGGTGATGAGGTTGGCCAGACGCATAGCCGTATCGGTTCGGGTCATAACCACATCATCTTTTTTCTGTGCAATGGCTTCAGAAATAACCGGCACCAAGGAGGCTGCCAAAGAGGCGGTTACAATGGTTGGCATATTGACCAGCGCTGTCGCCATACCGGTCAGGTAGCCAAACAATGTGGTGGCTTCTTCTACCGCAAAGCCTGCCACTTCCAGACGGCGAGGCACAATGAGAAGGTCGATGTTGGACACAATCGGCAACATGATATTAGCCAAAGAAACCGGAATTGCCAACACCAAAAGTCGTTTAATGATATGCCATGCGCTTTGTGGTTTGATAGTAGTATCCTGATTGCCTGCCAGCTCTTTACGCCAATTTCTTGTCATATACCAGAAGCCAACGAGGACCACAATGCCCATGAACGCACCAGGAGCCGCACCCAAAGTGGCACCGGCAGCACCGTATTCCAAACCATACGGCAGAAGCACTACCGCAAAAGCAATCATGGTGACTACACGAACCACCTGTTCCAAAATCTGAGACACCGCGGTTGGGGTCATAAGCTGCAGGCCCTGGAAATACCCACGGAGGGTCGCCAAAAGGGTGGCGCAGAAAACAGCCGGCGACAAAGCAAGCAAAGACCAGTACGCACGCTGGTCACGGACGATACCCGTATCTACCAGCCACTGGGCGCCAAAGAAAAGGAGCCCACTGAAGAATACCCCGGTCATAATGAGGGCAATCATGGAAATACGGAATACTTTCTGTCCGCCGAAATAGTCGTTCACCGCATTTCGTTCCGCCACCATGATGGAAATTGCTACCGGAAGCCCTGCAGATGATACGGACAAGCACAAAAGATAAATCGGGTAGGCCATTTGGTACAGCCCAATCCCTTCGCCGCCTAATAGCCTGGATAAGTAAATACGACTAAAGGCACCAATAAATTTGACGATGATTCCCGCAATGGTCAGAATCAGCGCGCCTTGAATAAATGAATTTTTTCTCATAAACCACCTTATGTTAAAAATATAGTTAAGTTAAAGTTTTGCGTTAGTTGTCATAATTTCCATTGTGGTCACAGGTTACTCAGGTTGCTAAAGTTTCTTAGGTTTCTCGAATGTACCAGTAAACGCTAGTATTACTATTTCATTTGATACCCCTCAAAACCTTCAGAGCCCTAAAGACCTGATATCAAGAGAAATCAGCATATATTTTGCTTAACTTAATAGCATTGCTGCTATATGGTGTTAAGGTTTACATACAGTCATGCAACCCCTAAACCATAAACCAATGATATTTTCTTTTTGTGCGAATTTTCACAAATGGACACGGGCAGTAAACCAACAACTGACAACCATCCTGTTAAAAAAGCAGAATCTATAAACAGTCACTATATAGTGATATCAGATTTAGCGAGAAATGTAAAGAGGTTCTATTATTTCTTCTTTTTATTTAGTCCCCCCTTCGGGGGCAATGCTGTTAAGTTAAGCGAAATATGCGATGATTCCGTTCTGCAAAAAGGTTCTGAAGGTTCTAAGGGTACTGAAGGTTCTAAGGGGCCCTGAATGAGATGATAACGATATCGTCTATCGGCACATTGGGAGAACCTGAGCAACCTGAGAACCCTTAGAAACTTGAGAAGCCCAAGCGACCTGTTACCGATAGGAGCAGGCATCACCGAGTACGCTTGATATGTTCATAGAGAAGTATACCGCTACTGCCTCCCCCTCTTGTATTCTCCCCCGGCGGGCAATGCTGTTAAGTTAAGCGAGATATGCAATGATTTCTGCTGATGCAAAGGTTGCTCAGGTTTCTCAGGATACT